>PXUA01000012.1:0-56490 GCA_003022435.1 Bacteroidetes bacterium SW_9_63_38
TCGTCGTGGGCGGTCTGGACGCGGGCAGCCTGGGGCTACGGCGGTGGATGGGGGAGGCCGGGACGCTCATTCTGGGAAGCACGCTGCTCATGGGCGGCACTACGTTGGCAAGCTACGCGATGGGATTCCTCGGACTCCGGGGCGCGCTCGGGCTAGAGTCCGACCTCGCGACCGACGGGCCGTTTGCGGTAAGCCGGAATCCGGGCTATCTCGGCGACCTCATACTGATGGCCGGATACATCCTCCTCTCCGATTCGCGCCTCGCGGGTATCGTGGCCGCCGCCGCGGCGATCTGGTTCCTTTTGGCACCGCTTGCCGAGGAGCTCTGGCTCGATGACCGGTACGGCGAGGCCTACCGGCGCTACAAACAGGCTCATCCCCGGTGGCTTTGATGCTTGACCACGATAGTACTCGGTTCCTGCAGACGCCCGCACGACTTGCAATGCCCGATCACGTTCAACTCGATCTTCCCATCGTCCTTTCCCGACGTCCTAGTGCAGCTTCAACTGGTCCGTTGTGCAATCGAGATACCTCAAGCTGGAGCGTGGAGCAATAGCAAACTGCTTTCCCCAAAAGATCGTTTGAAGCTGGCGCATGTCATCGCCGCCACGGACGACGAGGCGGACCGGCTCTGCATCCACTACGATCCAGAGGCAATCTCGCCGCCCCGCATCCGCCAGCGGGCCCAGAGCCTGGGGATGGAGTTGACCGACCAGTACGGGCATCTCTCCTGGGCCGTCCGCGGTATTTCGCACCCTCGGCGCGCCCGTACCATCGCCCGGCGCCTGCGGCAGATCGAAGGGATCGTGGAGCCGGGGTGCTGGATGCCCGCGACTTGGGGACGACGACGTCCGACGACCCCGACGCCCAGGATCACGATGCGGACGAGGAGCACGACCACGGCGGCATCTTTGGGGAGAAGACGGAGCTGATCTTTGCCATCCTCGCCGGCGTCTGTGTGGCCGCAGGATTTGGGCTCTCGTTCGTAGGAGCGGTGCCGGAATCCGTCTCCCTGGGCCTGCACGTGGGGGGCTACGTCTTCGGGGGCTACTACACCGTGCGGGAGATGATCGACACGCTTCGGGCGGGCGGCTTCGAGGTGGATTTCCTGATGCTCGTCGCCGCGATCGGGGCGGCGGTGGAGGGCACGACCATGCACATCGGCAAGACGGCACTCTTCGACGAGGTCGACGGCCCGCCGTTGCCCGCGACCCTGTGGGTGGAGGTGGAGCGGCTCGAACGGGACGGACACACGACGATGACGGTGCGACGGGGCGAGCGATACCTCGGGGCGATCGGCCCTCGGGACGCGCCGCGGGACGACGCGAGGACGACGCTCCAGCGGCTTCGCGACACCGGCATCCGGCGTATGATCGTCCTTTCGGGGGACCATCAGCGGGTGGTCGATGCCGTGTCTGATCAACTGGGCATCGACGAGGCGCGCGGGGACTTGCTGCCGGACGACAAGGTGGAGGCGGTGCGGGCGCTTCGCCGCGAGGACGATGTGGCCATGGTGGGGGACGGGGTGAACGACGCCCCTGCTATGGCGAACGCGACGATGGGCATCGCCATGGGGGCCGCCGGGTTGGACGCGGCGCTGGAGACGGCCGACGTGGCCCTCATGGCCGATGCGCTCGATCCGCTTCCGTTCGCGGTGGGGCTGAGTCGGCAGACCCGTCGAATCATCCGGCAGAATCTGTGGCTGGCCCTTGGCACGGCGGCATTCCTCGTCCCGGCCACGATTGCGGGACTGGACATCGGCCCGGCGGTGATGCCGCACGAGGGCTCGACGCTCCTGGTGGTAGGCAATGCGCTGCGACTGCTCCGATACGAGCCCTAATTGTCACTGCAGAGGAAGCATCGGGGGCTGAACGCCGGAAGAGAATGAGCGTTTGGGAGGACGGAAGTTCGACGATTGCGCTTTCGCAACCAACCCACGCTTCCCCATGACCGTAGCCGTTATCGGCGCCAACGGCAGCATTGGCCGTCTGCTGCTCGACCAACTCGATGACACCGATTACGAGGCTGTCGGCGTGGTCCGCTCCGCGGATCAGTTCGACGCCATTCGGGAGCGCGGGGCCGGGCCGCGCCTCGGCGATCTCGAAGGGGAATTTGCATCTGCCCTGGACGGGGCCGACGCGGTCGTCTTTACCGCCGGGGCGGGCGGGGCGACCGGCTGGGACAAGACGCTCATGGTTGACCTCTGGGGCGCCCGGCGGACGGTTGATGTCTGCGAGGAAAAGGGCATCGACCGCTACGTGATGATTAGCGCCACCGGCGCGGCCGACCCCGATACCGGCTGGGAGCCGCTTCGCCCCTACCTCGTCGCCAAGCGGGCGGCCGACGACTACCTGCAAGACTCGGACCTCGACGAGACGGTTCTGCGCCCCACGACCCTCACCGACGAGCCGGGGACCGGGACCGTCGAGAGTGCCTTCGACCCGAGCGACGGCGACGACATCCCGCGGGCCGACGTGGCCGCCGCTGTCGTGGCGTGTCTGGACGACGACGCTACCATCGGGCACAGAATCGAGCTGTACGCCGGCGATACGCCGGTGGTGGAGGCCGTGCAACCCCCCCCGTAAATGTGCCGGTTTGGAGAAAACCGAAAGGCGACGACCGGCAACGACCGGCCTCTACACCGACCGGAGCACTTCAACGATGCGGGCCAGCGGGCGAACGTGCTCCCGCCACTCCTGCTGAGAAATCTCCTGGTCGAGGACCTCCGAACTCGCGGCCGAGAGGTGAATCGTTTCGTCCTGAAGGTGCACGCGGCGAACGATGGTCCCGGCGGGACCGTGAAGAAGATAAATCGCCCCGTCGCTCAACGGCTCCCCGTCCCAGAGCACCCCTCGGACGCGGTCCCCAGGGTCGACAAGGTCCTGCATGGCATTCCCCGAGATGTGAAAGGTTTTGAGGTGATCGGGGGGGACCCCGTACACCTCGCGGATGAGTGATTCGCTGAGCCCCTCGGCCGCCTCCATCTCTTGCAACTGAAGGGCCTTCGCCTCATTGACAATCCGAACGATCGGAACACGATGGAGTGGGCCGTTAGGACCTTGGATCTCGGAAGGCCCCATTGCTTGTACAAGCGAGACAGGTTGGGAGCAATCGGGGACCGTGCGCATCATTGATCCCTCGCCGGTAAGGAACCAGTACAGGTTCACACCCAGGCGGGATAGTCAGTACGGTTGTCCCCGGCCGACGGTGCCCCTGCACATACTTTGAGAAGCTTGGTGATTTCATCTCCAGAGAGCGGGCCAGTTCGCTTTTGTTGCCGCCACAGAGCCGATCCGCAATTTTCCGGAGACGTGTACCGGTCTCGCTATCTTCGTTTTTGCCCATCAGGGATAGGGGTTGCACTCGTACAGGATCAAATAAAGAGCCATTTCTCCTTCAGGGGAGGAGAGCCGCAGCGGGCCCTGCAGTAAACCTCCGTTGTGCTTGTGGGGGGAAGGAACGGAGGCGCGTGGGGCATTCCGAGTACAGACGACACCGATACGCCAATACGGCGTCCCCGATCTGGAATCGGTGCGTCCGGTTCCGCGCGTACGGATATCTTGCGTGCGTCCTTACGAATCGGCGAAGACACTCGGGGGTGGGAAGCTGCCCGATTCCTCGTACGGGGATGAGAACCTGTTTTGCGAGCGGGTGCGTCGTCGAGACACAGTGGGCGAAGCTGCAAAATGGCGCCCGAATGATCCTGGCAAGCGTGCTTGCCTCTAGCGGCGCTACCAGGGAGGAGATCTCAGATCTCCAATGTAGAAGCCATTTTGCGCGAGATCCACGAAGTCGCAGCGCTGGGAGCAGGGCCATCTAAATGGCCGCGACCGAGTACCCGCCGGAGTGGCCGTAAACGTTTTGCCAAACAGGTTCTGAACACCATAACTTTCGGAATAGAGACGTGACCGCTCCGCGAACCGCGTCGCTCCCTGAAAGTTTTGACGCACTCTTTCTGGGAAGGATCCGAACGGGGCGGCAGTGGCACTCGCTGAGAGCAGGACGCCTGCGGAGAGCGGTGCATGCTGAGCAGCGACCTCCCCGTTCATCTCTCTTGCGAGTGCGGGGGACGATGTGCGGAGGGGAGGGCGGGTCTATCGCGAAGTGCGACGCTGGTCGTCCCACAGTTTCTGCTGCGCCGTGCCGGGCGGGACCGAATAGGGATCATTCGGCAGCTCGACACGCTTGAGAACCGGGTAGCGTTTTTTGTAGACAAAGGGCTCCGGGGTGCCCTTCGGCTCTTCTCCAAACACGAGCACCATGGTGCCGGGGTCCAGCAGGGTTCCGCGCATGGTCGACGGGCCCATGTGCCCGCGTGTGGTTTCCCAGGGTTCGGCCCAGTCGTAGACCCACTTGGCGTCGGCGTCCACGAGACGGACGCACCCGTGGCTCGTGGGGCCGCCGGTGGGCATCGAGTACTGGTGGATGTGGATGCCCCGAGCCGCGTGGAAGTTGAATACCCACCGCATTTTCCATTCCTCGCCCGGCGGGCTGAGTGTGGAGACGCGTTTTTTCTCCTTCCAGTTGAAGTTGAAGCGGCCGCTGGGTGTGGCGCGGGACGAGTCGGGATCGCCGGTGTTGACGATGCCCCAGCGCATCAGTTCGCCGTATTCGTAGGCCGCAAAGGCCTGGACCTCCTTGTGGATGATGAACACCTTGTCGAGGGTGTGGGCACTGGGGTAGTAGCGCGGAAACGGGGAATACGCCCGAAAGTCGAGGCCGTACTGGGTGGGTGCGACGAGGGTGTCGCCGAGTGGCGTGTTCTCGACCGTTTGCCGGTTGAGCAGTTCGAGGAGCTGGGCGCGCCCGCGCCCGAGCTCCGAGTCGCCGTCGCCGATGCGCTGATAGAGGCGATTGCGGGCGACGACGTGGTTGCCGCTCAGATCGTCCAGGACAACGTACTCGTAGTAGACATCCGGTAGGTTGTCGAGGTGCTCGGCCCGAGTGGACAGAATGTCCTCGAGGGCATACTGGTCGAAGTAGCCCTGTGCGGCGGCGGGATTGGGACCGGCCAGAAGCAGCACCAGCGTACCGACACCGAGGAGCACCGAGCGGAGCGACGTAGGCATGTGCGGACGGAGTCGTTCAGATCATACGAATCCAGGAGTACTACCGGCCGTCGCTGGGTCCGTTTCGGTCAAGGCGTGCACACCTTCTCACGAAGGGCCTGAATGATGTCGGAGTCGCCCAGGACGATGAGGATGTCCCCGGCGTCGATGCGGGCGGAGGGGGTTGGATTGAACGTCATTTCGCCGGTGTCGGCGTCGATGATGCCGATGACGACGGCGTCGAATTGCTGGCGAAAGTTGCTTTCGGCGAGGGACTGGCCCGCCAGGGGGGCGCTGGAGTGCACCTTGACCTCCTCGATTTGGAGGCTGAGCGATTTGACGTGGAGCACCCGCTCCATGAACTGGTCGACGTTGGGACGAAGGACGACCTGAGCCATCCGGTCGGCGCCCACCTCGCTCGGGGCGATGACTTTATCGGCGCCGGCGTGGAGGAGTTTGCTCTGGTTGCTGTGGTCGACGGTACGGGCTAGGATGAACAGCTCCGGATTCATCTCCCGGGCCGTAAGGGTCACGAAGACGTTGCTGCTGTCTTCCGGCAGGGTCGGGATGAGGCACTGGGCACGGTCGATTCCGGCCTTCTTGAGCACCGCGTCCTCCTCGGCGTTGCCCTGTACGTGGAGAATGTTGTTCTTGCGCAGTTCGGCAATTTCGTCCTCGGCGACGTCGACGACGACGAAAGGATGGCCGGCGGCGTCCAGATCCTCGGCCAGGCGCTGACCGACGCGGCCGTAGCCGCAGATGATGTAGTGGTCGGAGAGGTCGTTGATCTTTTTCATGATACGACGTTCGCGGAGGCGTTCACTGGCAAGAAGGAGCTGAGCGGAGCGAGCGACGACGAAGGTGAGCAGGCCGATGCCCGTGATGCCGAGGCCGAGCGTAAAGAGGCGACCCGCATCCGAGAGCGTGTGTACTTCTTGGAAGCCGATCGTCGAGAGTGTGATAAATGTCATGTAGAGGCCTTCCATCCAGCTCCAGCCTTCGAGCAAAGCGTATCCGGTCGTCCCCACGACAAACAACACGACGAGAGCGAAGCTGGCGAGCATGATCTCGCGGCGCGAGGGGTCCATGCGGGCCAGCCAGGAGAGGAAGGCTTCCCAGGAATCCCCCAGAATGCGGAGAGCCATAGGCAGGGGCGGGCGACGAGCGGTCGGCAGAACGGCGATGGAACGACGAAAGTCGACGTGCTGATCACGTTCCGGGCGGACGCGGCACTACGCCGGAGTGGGGAGGGAAAAGGCGTCGGCGTGCCAGGACTGACCGGCGGGCTGTTTGAAGGCGCCGTCGCGCACGGCTCCGAGCGTCGTTACGCTGGGGTCGAAGATCGTCGTGTTGGTCGTGACGCAACCGTCGTCGGCCCGCTCCTGAAACGTGGAGCGGGGCACGGCGGCAATGGAGCCGTCCTCCGTTCGGTAGAGAACATGAAGCGAGGGGACCCACTCGATGTCGTGGGCGTCGGCAACGGCGTCAACCGCGTGGGTGGCGTCATCAATGGCACAGCCGGAGGGGTCTGTCCCGTCGGTCCGCGCTCCAGCGAGGAGAACAAAGTGGTCATGCAGAATGGTGGCACCGCCCTCCACGTCCTTCCGATGTGAAGACCACTCCTCCACGAATGCTTCCAACTGACGGAGCACCCCGCACTGCGTGTCCTCGGAGAGCGGCGTTGCCGCAGGATGAATCCACACGCGGGCGGGGTTGGGCAGGGAGGGTAGCAGGGGCGACTCAGAAGGCATGGGGGACTCCCGTTGGATCGGTGGATACAGACGCGTTCCTTTAAAGAGGGACGCGAGAATTTGTTTTTTGGCGGAGACAAACCCTTCCGGTACGTTCACGGCCGGCAGGGTCGGACCACGCGGCGACGACCTGATCCGTGCGGGGATCCTCAACTGCTTCGACTGCCCGCCCGGGTCCGTCGGAATGTACGGAACTGTAATTGTTGGGGCTCGGGACGGATGGATTCCCGCTCGGGCGCAACGGATTCATGTCTCGTTCATAGAAGGGGGTCCAATAACCCGGAGTATAACGACTCACTCATTCTTCCGCCGTCATGTCTACCTATCGAACCGTCGTCGAGTGGATTGCCGACCACCGTGAGGTTGGTATCGACGTTGTCCGCATGTATCTCGGCATCGGGCTTTTCGTCCGCGGCATTCTCTTCATTGCGGAGTCGCAGGGCATCAAGGCGCTGGTAGATATTTCGACCTTTTCGTTTGCCTCGGCGGCCCTGGTCCACTACGTGACGTTTGCGCATCTGGTGGGCGGTCTCCTGCTTGCAGCGGGATTGCTTACCCGGCTGGCGTCCCTCATTCAGATTCCTGTTCTCGTCGGGGCGGTTTTTCTCGTGCACCTGCAAGAGGGACTGCTCTCGTCCAACCAGTCGCTGGAGTTTTCGGCACTGGTGCTCTTTCTGCTCGTTGCGGTGTTCGTCTTCGGGGCCGGTCCCTGGTCGGCCGATCGATACGTGTTTGAGACAGAGCCGGAGCTGCAGGACCAGGACCCGGAGCTGTGGTGGCGAGACGACGACTTTGACACGCGGGAGGCGGTTCCCCGCGACGGCGGTGGCACCGAGCCGGTCCCGGCGGGCGTGGCGGCCGGATCGGCCGCTGAGGCCGCTACGAAGCAAACCGTCGCGGAAAAGGTGGGTGAAACGACCTGCACCTGCGGGCACGATCTGAGTCATCCCCGGGTGACGGCCGAGCCGCGCTACGGCATGAGTGCAGGATTCTTCTTCATGCTCGGCATTTCTGCGCCGGTGAAAGAGGTCGTGTTTTACTGCGAGAAATGCAGGACGGTGATGAAGCGGACGCAGGACCCAGAGGTTCTTCGGAAATACCGCTGGCACACCTCTTGATCGCAATCCCCGCTCCGGTCCGACTGGACGGTTGGGGATGAAAGGAGGGGGGGGGCGGAATGATTGGGGCCCCGCTCCCGCAACGTTTCCCGCCAACGAGTGACGGAGATACGTCGTGTAGGGAAATCGATCGCTTGGGGTCGGCACGTTCTGTTGCGTTCGTCCCGCCCGAGAGGGATCTTGTATCACGGTCGCCCTTCGCCTCCACTTTGTACGCTGATCGATCCGGTTCGACGGATGTGCGAACGGTATGGACAATGGCCCCTTTCCTTCACCGGGCGCGGACAACGGACAGGCGACGGCCCCGTCGGGCACGGCCCTCGTGCTCGGCGGGGGTGGGGCGCGGGCGGCGTATCAGACCGGTGTGTTGACCTACGTGGGGGAGGCCTTTCCACAGGCGGCAGTCCCGATTATGACCGGTGTGTCGGCCGGGTCCATCAACGCGGCGCATCTGGCGGCGGATCCGGGGCCGTGGCGTGAACGCACGGCCCGTCTCGCGTCGTACTGGGAGGATCTTACGACCGACGATGTCTTTGCGCCGCGGTCGCTATGGACGGTGGCCCGATCCCTGATTCGCGGCACGCCGAGTCCGAAGCAGACCCTTCTCGATACCGCGCCCCTGCGGGCTTACCTTGCAGAGCGGCTTCCGACCGACGTCATCGGCCGCTTTACCGGCGTGCAGGAAAACCTGGAGGCGGGGCGCCTGGAGGCCCTCGCCATCTCCACCTCGAACTACGATACGCTGCAGACGGTGACCTGGGTGCAGGGGTGTGCCATCGAAAGCTGGGAACGGTCCAACCGGCTGGGGCGTCGGGCCCATCTTGGGCTCGACCACGTGATGGCCTCCACGGCGCTGCCCGTCGTTTTTCCCGCGGTTCAATTGGAGGAAGACTGGTACGGCGACGGAGGACTTCGGATGCTCGATCCGCTGGCCCCGGCCGTCCACCTTGGGGCCGAACGTCTCTTTGTGATTTCGACGCGGTACGAGCGGTCGCGGGCCGAGGCCGACATGGGGGGGCACACCGCCGCGTATCCGTCACTTTTCCAGATGGCGGGCATTTTCGCCAACGTGCTCATGCTCGATGTGCTGGAGCACGACGCCGCCGTTCTGCGACGCCTCAACCGGTTGCTCCGCCGCCTTCGGCCCGAACAGCGGGGGGGGCTTCGGCCCATCGATCTCTTCATCATCCGGCCGTCTGTGGATCTCGGCGCCCTCGCAGCCGACTATGAGCTCAACGTGGGGGGTGCCATGGGGCAGTTGCTCTCCGCCGTGCACTGGCAGACCGACCCCCCGCCGGACTGGCTCAGCATGCTCCTCTTCAACCCGCCCTACCTGCAGGCGCTCCTCGAAATTGGGTACAACGACGCCAAGCGCCAGCACTACCGCATCGAGGCCTTTTTTGAGCGGGAGCCGGTGGACGAGGCGCCCAATCCAGATCAGCCGTCCATGTCCACGCGCTCGTAGGTGACAAAACGAAAGCCGTCTCTGTCGTCGCAGGCCGTTTCCTCGAAGGTGTCCCCAACGAGGTGCTTGAAGGGCGGGAAGTAGGTGTCGCCCTCGTAGTTCCCCTCTATGAGCGTGAGTTCGAGGCGGTCGGCCTTCGGCAGGAATTGCTCGTAGATGGTTTGGCCGCCGCCAATGAAGACGGTGTCCGCGTCGTCCAGGGCGTCGAGGGCGGCGTCGAGGGACGGATATGTTTCCACGTTGGGGTACGCCTCGACCTCTCCCTGTCGGGTGAGAACCACCATCCGGCGGTTTGGCAGCGGACCGCCGAACTGGTGGACGACGGACTCAAAGGTGCGACGGCCCATCAGCAGCGGGTGTCCGGTCGTCAGCTCCTTGAAGTGCTGTAGGTCTTCGGGGATGCGCCAGGGCAGGTCGCGGTCGTGGCCGATGACGCGATTTTTCTCCGCGACGGCGGCGACAATGACGAGTTCGGGGTTGGACACGGAACGGGAACGGAGACTGTCGAGAAAAAGTCAGCGTGCGGAGTACGGGGAGAGGAGGGACGTGTGTGGGTGGAAGTAAGCAATGGGTTCGTGCACACACTTTCACCCCGACAGTAGTCGGGACAGGCACATCCATACGTACATGTTTGAGAACTAGCCCGGGACGCTCACGCTGCCGAGCAGGGTGGCGTCCGAGGCGCCGGTGACGGACGGGAGGGTGGTGGGGGTGCCGTTGACGGTTTCGTGGGCGAGGACGGCGAAGCAGAGCGCCTCTTTGGCATCCGGATCCAGGTTGTACGCGGACGCCGGACGGACGGGAATGGGAGAGAACGCATTCTCCAGCATCTTCATGAGAGTGTCGTTGTGCACGCCGCCGCCGGAGACGATGAGCACGTCGATGGAGTGGTCGGGGCGCACGTAGCGGGCGTAGGCCTGGTAGACGGACGCGGCAGTGAGGAGGGTGGCGGTGGCCATGGTGTCCGCGGGACTCAGCCCGCGCGACTGGGCAGCGCCGAGCAGGGTGTCCACGTAGTTGGCGCCAAACGGATCGCGGCCGGTGGATTTGGGCGGGGGGCGGTGAAAGTAGTCGGCACTCAGGAGGTCGGCGAGCAGGTCGTGGTCGGCCTCGCCGTCGGCAGCATGTTGGCCGTCCGGGTCGCAGGGGGTGTCGAAGAGGCGGGTGGCCAGTTCGTCGATGACCATGTTGGCCGGGCCCGTGTCGAAGGCGCGCACGTCGGTCGGGGCGGCGTCCGCCGGCAAGACGGTGAGGTTGGCGATGCCGCCGAGGTTGAGGAGGCCGCGGTTCTCGTCGGAGGCTGTGCAGGTGACGTAGTCGAAATACGGGACGAGGGGGGCGCCCTGTCCCCCCAGCGCGAGGTCGGCCGGGCGAAAGTCGCCGACGACCGGGATGCCGAGCCGGTTGGCGAGGGTGGAGGGGCATCCGATCTGGAGGGTGGCGCGCACGTCCTCGTCCGCACAGTCGGCGGGCTCGGGCAGGTGTTGGACGGTTTGGCCGTGCGAGCCGACGAGGTCAAGGTCCGCCCGAGCGGACCCGGCGGCCTCTAAGACGGCATCGACGGCGTCGGCGTACACGTGGGCCAGCCGCACGTTCAGGCGGGTCAGTTCTCGGACAGGGGAGGACGCCGAGGCCGAGGTGCGCTCCAGAAGGGTGCGGAGGGCGGAGGGGTACGATCGGTGCACGAAGGCCTCCTGCTCGACCGAGAGGGCAGGGCCGCTGCCGTCGAGGCGAGCCAGCACGGCATCTATCCCGTCGAGGGACGTGCCGGACATGAGGCCCACAACGCGGCGGGTCGACTGGTGATAGAGTTGGACGAGTGCGTCCATGCAAGAGGCGAGAACGTGCCAGAAAAAGGAGACGGTGGACGGGCAACGCGTACCCGTTTTCCTTCAGCGGAGTGGTGCACGCGAAGCGAACGGAGCCCCTACGCGTCGGCATCTTCCTCCTCATTCTGTGCCTTCGCTTTCTCGCGCATCTCGGATGCCTTTTGGAGATGCGCACGCGCCTGTTCGGGCTCCTGCGACGCCAGTTTGACGTAGATCTGGGCCGCCTTCCGGTACTGCTCCTGGGCCTCGTGAATCCGGCCCAGTGTTTCGGAGACGATATCGTCCACATTGTCGTCGAGGTCGGGCGTCGGCACGTCTTCGACATCCGGGTTCGGCTCGATGCGGGCGGACTCCAACTCGTCGATGAGGTGGTCGAGATCGTCGTCTTCACCCATGTTACGGACTCGTCCCTCGGGCGTGTCGACGCCGGTGGAAATCTCCGGCGTAGATTCGGAGGGCAGCGCGTCGTCCTCCTCGGACTCGGCCCCCGGAACGTCGTCCGGACGGCCGCTCCGGGCGCCGCCCCGGCGGGCTTCCTCGTCTGCCTCCCGGCGGAGTTGTTCGAGCTCCGAGACCGCCTCCGGCGCCGTCGTAGGCTTTTCCGTGCTTGCTGAGGACTCTGAGGAGGCGTCGGCCGCGTCCGATCCCTCCGGCGTCGAGGCGGAAGAAGCGGACTCTGGGGCCTCCGCCGACGTCGTCTCGGAGGTGGACGCCGCAGGGGCCGGCTCAACATCCTCCTCGGAGGGCGGAGCTGGGTCGGTAGTGGGCGTGTCCGGCGTTCCAGGCGTGTTCTCCACCGCCGTACCCTCGGCCGGGGTGTCCTCCGTGGTGGTGTCCTCCGTGGTGGTGTCCTCCGCCACCGCATCCTCCGCCGTGGTGTCTTCCAGCGTAGTGTCCGGTTCCTCGATCTCTGATGCCTCGGTACGAGAGGGGGCTGGATCGGACGGAGCGGAGGGGGACGACTCGATGTCGCCCCGACGGAGCTGACGCAGGACACGCTCTTTGCCCTCACGCGCCACGGGGCTGTTCGGCATCAGGAAATGCACGTCCTTCCAGGATGCCAAGGCGTCGGCCCACCGCTGTTTGGCCTCATAGGCACGAGCGAGGACCACGTGCGCCGTCAGGTGGGCGGGCAGCTCCTCAATCTTTTGCTCCAGCGCCGCGATAGCCACGTCGGGGTTCTTCTGCTGGAGGTGCGATATTGCATCCTGAAGGTCCGGGACAGCCATGAGCGCGAGCGAAGGCGGCAACCACGTGAAAAAAGACGACGTCGGGTCGTACCGTACCGTGTCAGAAAGGCCGAACGGATAGAACGGCGGCCGGTTCGGGCGGGCGAAGTTGGAGGAGCAGTTGAGAGCGACGTTCGTCCAGAATACAGCGAATCCCCGTCCTACCGGTCCGCGGCAACGTCCGCGAACGCAGCAAACGTCTCGCCAAACAGGTTTTCACACGTTGGTTTCACAAGCACGACGTGACGAGTGCAGGACGGTTTATTCCAATCTGTTTTTCCCTGATCCGCCCCGGTGCTCCCCACGTTAGAGGAATCTCAGCGTGTCGAACGACCACGACCGAAAAATCAACATACCAGTCCCTAATGCAGCTTCAACTGGTCCGTTGTGCAATCGAGATACCTCAAGCTGGAGCGTGGAGCAATAGCAAACTGCTTTCCCCAAAAGATCGTTTGAAGCTGCACTAAGGCCCGGGAATGAACCAATCTACAATCCGGACTTCAAAATCTACAATGGCGGAGAGTCAGGCCGGCGCCGCCTGCCGGACGGCGAAGATCTGTCTGAGGTTGGAAGCCGTAACCAGGACGAACCCGGCCGCGAAGAGGGCCTGGAACGGAATGGCCGCCCATTCGCCGAAGGCCACGACCACGCCAAGCCCGGCCGTGCAGTAGACCGCCAACAGGGCCTCCCCCCACACCACCGGCGGCAACTCAGAAATGGCGTACTGACTGCGCCACCATCCCGTGTCGGAGGCCTCGCCGTACTTCGGAGTGCGGATGAACGCCGTGTCGGTGCCCCAGAGGGCCTGCCAGAAGGCATTCGTGTTGCTGATTGAAAGGCCCATCGTGCCGGCCATGAAGACCGGGAACAGACGCAGCCGTCGCCCCCAGTCCGGGTACAGCCGGCGCTGGGCGAAGAGTTGCGCCAGCAGAAAGCCCACGAAGCCGAAGAGGCCGAAGCCCATGAGGGCGAAGTAGAGCTCGCCGGGGCCGTGCCCGAGGTCTTTCAGGAGCAGCAGCGGCGCGTGCGTCAGGGCCGCTAGTAAAATGAACGGAAACGAGAAATGGGCCGTCAGGTGAAACGTGCCTTGTACCTTGACCCCCAGCGGTTCGTCGGAGCGCCAGAGGCGGCCTACGAGCTTGAGGGCCGTCTCGACCCCGCCCTTGGCCCACCGGAATTGCTGAGAGCGAAGGGCGTTCATGTCGGGCGGCAGCTCGGCGGGCACCTCCGTCGTGGGCACGTACGTGAAGGTCCAGCCGTTGAGCTGAGCGCGGTAGCTGAGGTCGAGGTCTTCGGTGAGGGTGTCGTGCTCCCACCCGCCGGCGTCCTCGATACAGGCGCGGCGCCAGACGCCCGCCGTGCCGTTGAAGTTCATGAAGCAGTCGGCGGCCTGGCGGACGTGCTGCTCGACGGCGAAGTGCGCGTCCAGGCCGAACGCCTGCACCTGGGTAAGGAGGGAGTCGTCGGCGTTGAGGTGGGCCCAGCGGGCCTGCACCATCCCCAGGGTCTCGTCGTCGAAAAAGTGCGGCATCATGCACCGGAGGAAGTCCGGCTCCGGCACGAAGTCGGCGTCGAAGATGGCGATGTAGTCGCCCCGGGCGAGACGGAGGCCGTTGGCAAGGGCACCGGCCTTGTAGCCGGTCCGATCGTCGCGGTGCACATGCACGATGTCGACGCCGCGGTCCTGCCAGTAGTCGACGCGCTCAGCTACGCGGTCGACGGTCTCGTCGGTCGAGTCGTCGAGGACCTGAATTTCGAGGCACGCGCGGGGGTAGTCCAGGTTCACGCAGGCGTCGATGAGGCGCTGCGCCACCTCGGCCTCGTTGTAGAGGGGGAGCTGGATCGTGACCGTCGGCCAGTCGGCGGTCGGCTCCGGCAGGCGATCCGGGTCCGGCACCGGGCCGTCGAGGAGCTGTTCGTGGGTCGCCTGGTATAGGGCCAGCCATAGCAGATTGCCGCCGTAGGCCGTGAGGACGACGATGGAAAGTCCGTACAGAATGGGGACGGCGACTTCAAGAGCAGAAAGCATAGCCCGAAGCGTTTTGAGTGTAGGCGTCTGGGGGGATGGGCGTCACACCAACGGTCCGGTATTACAACTCCCATACGCCCATACTCCCGTACACAGCTACCGGTTGCGGCCGTAGGTTTCGTGGCTGGAGACCCAGTCGGAGGAGGAGATGGCGGCCCCGAGCGACAACTCGCCCGCCAGGACGGCTCCGGCGACGACCTCGGCAAACTTCTGCACCTTGCCCCGGCCGTAACAGCCCAGCACCTCCAGGCACTCACGCTGGGTGGGCAGGTCGGTGCCGCCGCCGTAGGTGGCGACGATGAGTGAGGGAATGGTCATTGAGATATAAAGGTTGCCCTCGTCGGTAATCTCCGTGTACAGGACGCCGGCGGAGGATTCTGAGACGTTGGCCACGTCCTGGCCCGTGGCGATGAACATGGCGGTAATGGCGTTGGGGGAGTGAGCGCCGTTGTTGTTGGCGCCGGACAGGAAGGCCCCGACCGTCGAGACGTTCCAGTGGTAGTGCAGGCTCTCCGGCTCCACGCGCATGTTCTGAATGAGCGCGTCGCGATCAATGGTGGCCTCCGCCGTCACGCGCTTGCCGCGCGTCTTCATCACGTTCACCTGGGAGGCCTTCTTGTCGGTGGCGAAGTTCGACTCCAGGTAGAAGTGTTGCACATCCTTCGGGTACTGGTCGAGGATCCACCCGCAGGCCGTGAAGGTGGCGCGGCCCACCATGTTCTGCCCGGCGGCGTCGCCGGTTTCGTAGTTGAAGCGGAGGTACGCAAACTTGTTGGACAGATACTGGTCGATGTAGAGGAGCTTTGCGACGCTGGAGGTCGACTCAGCCTCCTCGCGGATCTCGTCCATGTGCTCGTCCACCCAGTGGGTAAAGTCCCGCGCCTCGCGGGCATCGTTGAACACGAACACCGGGGCCCGCTGCATGGCGTCGGCCATGACGGTCGCCTTCACGCCGCCGCTGAGGTTGCACACCTTGATGCCGCGGTTGTAGGAAGCGACGAGCGTGCCCTCCGAGGTGGCCAGCGGAATTAGAAAGTCGTCGTCCGCGTGCTCGCCGTTGACGGTCAGCGGCCCGGCGAAGCCGATCGGAATCTGAGCGACCCCGGTAAAGTTCTCGACGTTCCCTTCTGTTGTCTTCGGGTCGACCGAGTGGTGTTTGATGTGCTCCAGATCCGTGTCCGTATAGTCCTCGATGAAGGACTGGCGCTCCTCAATGATCGCATCGCTGTAGTTGTCGTCATTATCCCGCGGGATGCGGGGCATCGTTTCGTCCTGCTTCGAAATGGAGTCCTCAACGCCGAAGCTCAACTTGCCGAAGGGCCTGGCCCGAAACGACAGCTCGATGTCGTGCTTCCCGGTCTCCAGCACTGAGCGCGTGGCCCGCACGTGGAGCGTGCGTTTGAGCGGAAAGTCGATGGGAGTGTCGCTCGAAATCTCGTCGGCGGGGTACGTGTCCTCGTCGCCCATGTACAGGTACAACTCGTCGCGCGGCACCGATTCGCCGTCGATCTTGACCTCCATCAGCCCCGTGAGGGTCGCATCTTTCAGGCGGTTCTTGATTGAAAACTGGACCCCTTGGTCGGTATTCTCCAGACTGCCGTACGTGTAGAGTTGTTTGAGGAGCGAGCTGGGGACAAACATAACTCGAGCAAGCGGCCGGGGAGAGGAAGGCGGGAAGTAACAATATTTCAGCGGAGCGGCAGCCGCGGGGGCGCGACGGTGCTACTCGGCGTCGGACGCCGATTCGAAGCGAACATGCAGCCAGCCGTCCGAGAGGGTGTGAGCCGTCAATGTAAAATAACTCAGGAAGTTGGGCAAGATGTAATTGCGACGCTGGTTGGCCACCTGCACGATCAACTGGTCGCCCCGGTGGCGCACGCCCACCTCTTCGTCCTCCACGAAGGGAAGGTGGAGGTCCAGCACGTACGCGTCGTCGCCCTCCTCACGGACCTTGAATGTCGCCTCGTCATGCAGAACCACTGTGGGGTCCCCGTCGTCGTACATCGCGTCCGCAATGCAAGAGAGCCGCTCGCTGCCGAACACCTCCGTGCCCAGGTGGGGCACCTGCAACATCGGGAGCGGGCGGAAGCTTTGCTCGATGTCCTCCAGGTAACCACGCTGCGACTGCACGTAGTCCTCGAAAAACGAGTTTTCGGGCACGTGCTCTTCCGGTAGCACCCGATTCACGACGACACTGTCCACGCCGTAGCCGTACAGCTGCAGGTACGTGTAGGCCCGTCGCGCCTCCTCGATGACCATCTTCTCCGGGTTCATGACGAGCCGAATTGAAGTCGTGTTGGGGGTGGCCAAGACCTTGTGCACTCGCTCCAGCTTTTCAAAGATCACCTCCAGCTCCTCGTACCCTTTGTCCAGCGGAATGCCGGTGGTCTTCCGCACCCCGAAGCCGAGCGACTTGACGGCGAATTTTTGGAACGGAAAGGCCTTGGCGAGCCACCACTGCGTGACCTGCGGCAGGGTCAGCAGCGTGAGGGTCTCCCCGGTCGGGGCGCTATCGACCACAATCAGATCGTAGTCTTCTTCTCGGAGGGCCTGTTCGAGCCACAGCAGCACCGAGCCCTCGTTCATGCCGGGCAGGGCCGCCATTTCCTCCGCCGCGATCTGGTCGACGCCCTGCCACCGAAAGACGGTGAGCATCAGTTCCCGCATGTGGCCCCAGTATTTCTTCATCGAGTAGTAGAGGTCGACCTCCTGCGCGAACAGGCGGTCCTGTACTTCCTGCGCTTCGGGGCCGAGGTCGCGGTCGAGCGCATCGGCGAGGCTGTGGGCGGGGTCCGACGACAGGATGAGGGTTTTCTGGCCCTGCTCGGCGGCGCGCTGGGCGGTGGCGGCGGCACAGGTCGTCTTGCCCACGCCGCCTTTTCCGGTGAACAGTAGAATGCGCGTTCCGAAGGTGGGCGAGGACCCGTCGTCGTCGGCCGGAAACAGCATGGGTGCACAAAACAGGGAAGAAAGAAGAACGCATGTTTCCAATGGGGACGCCCCCTAAAGGTGCCGCGGCAGGGAGGCTTTCCGCAGAGGAATTGTCTCTCTGCCCGCATCGCCTCGGCGTTGTCGGGACTCGCGGAAATGGACAGAGCCGCCGGAGTGGGGTACAGAGACGGAGGGCAAACTATACGAGGGGGCCTTTCCGGAGGGCGTCGAGCGAGCGCGGGCCCGCCCCGGCGACGGCGAGCACGAGGGCGCCGAGCAGCAGGGCCCAGTCGGTCCGGGCCGCATGCGCCATGGCCCAGAAGCCGTAGGTGTTGAGCTCTCGCACGGCGAACGGCCCAATCCCGTGCCCCAGCAGAATGGGGAGTTTGGTGGTAACGAGGGCGCCGATCATGATGAGGATCAGCGGCACGGCGGCCCATCGCGTGAAGAGGCCGAGCAACACCAACATCCCGCAAACGACCTCCACCGTGCCGACGCCGTAGGCGAAGACCTCCGGGGTGGGGACCCCGATGTTGGCGAACCGGCCGGGGCCGCGGAGGGCTGGAAGGAGAAATTTTTGAAGACCTTCGGAGACGAACACCAGGCCGACCATGAGCCGGACGAGCGGAAGAATCTGCAGGGCACGGCGAGCGTCCGCGGAAGAAAACGGCATAGGGGGGAGCAATGAATCCGAGAGGGGAATCCGTCGTCGTATCCCGGTGCGCAGCGGGCAACGCGCACATCCATGCATGCGTACACCCAGTTCCTGAATAGGGATTCGCTGGGGAAGCAGACAGGGTGGGCACTCGCATGTTCAGCGTTTCTCAGGAGAGGATGGGTGCACTGACCCATCTCTATCGATCATGCTCAGTCTGTACAGGGCCTGTGTGAGTAGCGTATGTTGCCTTCGACAATCGTCATGATAATGGACGGTCGCAAGATGTGATCGCCGTAGCAGACAGGGCGATCACGTGGTCGGATTCTTCCAAGAAGAGATCCGCTCCCCGGCCCATTTTCTTTGAGGTTGTGGTGAGAGCGTGGAGGCATGGATGCATGAATGCTTTGCGTTTTCCCAATCCGTGAGAATGGACAGACGCGACAACAGTCACTGGCGGGTTCTCCACGCGTCGGGCAGCAGTTCCATCATCTTGTGCGAGCCGGTGAGCAGGAGCGCGTCCGACGCACTGGCGAAGCGCTGGAAGTCGGCCAGGGCCTCCGCCAGCGGACGGGGATCCAGCACCGTGACGCCCGTGTCTCGCAGGCCTTCGACCATGGCGTCGGTGGAGAGGGCCCGCGGGGTGTCTACGGGAACGGGGATGACCTGTGCGTCGCGGTCGGCCAGGAGCCGTCCCACGCGGCCAAGCTGTTTGCCCTGCACGGCGTTGAAGCACACGTACAAGGAGCCCCCCTTTGAAGTGAGGGCGATGTCGAGCGTTTCCAGGCCCGCTTTGATGCTGGCGGGATTGTGGGCCACATCGACAACGACGAGGGGGGGATCCTGAAGCACGTCGAGTCGCCCCCGGAAGCCCGTGAGCGCGTGCACGTCCGCAAGACCGTCGTGCACAGGGGCAGCATCGGCCTGCACGGCAGGGATCACCAGCTCGGCGGCCCGGAGGGCCAGGGCGGCGTTCGTCTGTTGGTGCGTCCCTGGCAGGGAGACGTGAAGTCGGTCGTAGTCCCGGAGGGGCGTCTCCACGTCGATCACGCTGCCGCTCAGGGTGGCGTGCGGGGCCCACCACGACACCTCCGAGCGCAGAAAACGAAGGGGAGCCCCTCGCTCCTGAGCGACGCCCTCGATCACGGTTTGCGCCTCCGGCTGTGTCACGGCAGAGAGGACGGGCGTGTCGGGTTTGGTAATGCCGGCCTTCTCGCGAGCAATCTCGGCCACGGTGTCGCCCAGCAGGTCGGTGTGGTCGAGGTCGATGTTCGTGATGATCGAGAGGGCGGGATGGAGCACGTTGGTGGCGTCGAGACGGCCGCCGAGCCCTACCTCCACGACGGCAAGGTCCACCTGCTGCTCGGCAAAGTAGAGAAACGACAGCGCGACGGTCACCTCGAAGAAGCTGGCCTCGACGCGGTCGAACAGATCGCGGTATTCCGTCACCCGATCGGCCAGCCAGTCGCCGGGGGCGGGGGGGCCGTCCACACGCATCCGCTGCTCGACGTGGGTGAGATGCGGAGAGGTGTGAAGGCCCGTCTTGAGACCGGCGGCGGTGGCGGTGGCGGCGATCATGGACGACACGGAGCCTTTGCCGTTGGTCCCGGCCACGTGGACGGTGCGGATCGATTCGTGCGGACGGCCCATGCCCTCCATCAGCGCCTCGATGCGGTCCAGGCCGGGGGTGTGGGCGCTGTCGTCGTTGGCGTACTGCGGGAGCCCGAGCAGGTACTCGACGGCGTCGGTCCGGGACATGAGGTGTTGGGGGTTAAGCGTTGGGCGTTGGATGCGGGGCGGAGGCGTCTCGGCGAGACGCCTTTACGGGGGAGGGCAGGCAGACGGGGTGGGGCAGATCGGCTCGGCGGGACGCCTTTACGGAAGGGCAGGCGGACGGGGGGAAGCGTCTCACGTGGGGGCAGGTGTGTGCAGGGCGATGCGGCGCCGGTGTGGGGCCTCGTGGGTGAGAGCAAGTCGCAGCGCGTCGGGCGGAAGAAGGGAGTCGACGCGGTCGGCCCATTCGATGCAGGTGAGCCCGGTCTCGTCGCTGACATATTCCTCGAAGCCCAGTTCCACGAACTCGTCTGGGGACTGGACGCGGTAGGCGTCGAAGTGGTGGAGGGGGCGACGGTCCTCGTCGTAGGTATGAAGAATGGTGAACGTAGGGCTCCGCACGCCGGTGGGGGAGAGGCCCAATCCCTCCGCGATCCCTTTCACGAGACGCGTCTTCCCGGTGCCCAGGTCGCCGTAGAGGGCCACCACGCTGCCGGGGGGGAGCCGGTCGGCGAGCGTACCCCCGAGGGCTTGGGTCGCGTCCGGCGAGTCGGTGACGACCGGGAAGAGGTCCTGCACGGAGGAAGGGACAGTGTCCGGAGGGGAGGGCATGAACACAGGAAGCCTATGATTTCGGCGTCAGGGTGGCGACGGGGAGGATCATTTCCTGCATGGATGCCCCGCCGTGCTGGAGGGTGTCGCGATACAGGTTCTCGTAGTGGTGGAAGTTCGTGGGATAGACGAAGTAGTAGTCCTCCTTCGCGAAGATGTAGTTGGTGTTCATCCCGTAGCGGGGCAGGCCGAAGTCCTCAGGGTCCTTGACGAAAATCGCGTCTTCCTCGTCGCACTTCAGGTTGCGGCCGTACTTGTAGCGCAGGGCGGTGGAGGTTTCCCGGTCGCCGATGACCTTGGAGGACTGGAGGCTGCGGATGGCGCCGTGGTCGGTGGTAAGGACGACCGTGCAGTCGGCGTCGGCGAGGGTGCGCAGGCTGTCGTAGAGCCAGGAGTGCTCGAACCAGGTGCGCGTAAGGGCGCGGTAGGCCTCCTCGTCTGGGGCCAGCTCCTGGAGCACGTCGGAGTCCGAGCGGCTGTGGGCGAGGATGTCGACGAAGTTGACGACGACGGCGCTCAGGTCGTGCTGCGTCAGGTTGGTGGCGTCCTGAGCGAAGGACCGGCCGTGCTCACCGGTGATGAGCTTGTCGTACCGCACGCTGAGGTCGTCGTAGTCGCGGCGGGCCAGGAGGTCGTGGAGGAGGGCCTCTTCGTGCTGGTTGCGGCTGTGCTCGTTTTCCTCATCGGCGCCCCAGGCCCCGGGGAAGCGGTCGACGAGGTCGGCCGGAAGCAGGCCGCTGAAGATCGAGTTTCGGGAATAGGGGGTGGCCGTCGGAAGGATGCTGTAGTAGAAGTCCGTGTCGATGCCGAAGTGAGGATATAGCAGCTCCTCGAAGGCGCGCCACTGGTCGTAGCGCAGGCAGTCGATGACGAAGAACACGACCGGGGTATTGCCCAGCTCCGGCAGTACGAACTCGGGCACCACCTCGTGGGAAAGCGGGGGCCGGTTCTCGTCCGGGGCCGTGTCGGCCGCCGCGACCCAGTCGGCGTAGCGCCGTTCGATAAAGGTGCCGAACTCGCGGTTGGCCTCCTCGAACTGGTCCTGGAAAATCTGGCGCGCCCCCTCGTCGCCGGCCAGCTCCAGGTCGTAGCGGATAAGCCTGCGGTAGAGCGGGGTCCAGTCGGCGTGCGACAGCGGCTCGCGGAGGGCCTGCGAGATCTCGTTGAACGACTCCAGGTACTGCTGGGAAAGGGTTTCTCGGCGGAGCTTCGTTTGCTCGAGCAGGCGCTTGCACGTGAGGAGAATCTGACTGGGGTTTACGGGCTTGGTGAGGTAGTCGCTGATCTGACTGCCCAGGGCCTTTTCCATCAGGTCCTCCTCCTCACTCTTCGTCACCATGACGACTGGCACCTCAGACCGCACTCCCTTCACCGCCTCCAGCGTCTCCAGCCCGTCCATGCCGGGCATCTGCTCGTCGAGAAACACGACATCGAAGGGGGCCTCGCGGACAAGATCGACGGCGTCGGCGCCGTTGGAGGCGGTTTCCACGTCGTAGCCCTTGTTTTCCAAAAACACGACGTGGGAGTGGAGCAGGTCGATCTCGTCATCTACCCAGAGGATGCGAGGCGTGCTCATGGACGCAATGCGTGGAGGGGGATGGAAACACGGAGGGAGACACAGACGCTGATGCCTGTACCTGCGTTTCGGGCAAACGTTCGTTCAGGCGGTGTGGGAACGTTTTTGCGGTGCGCGTTAGAAGGGACGTACGAGGAGGGAACGCTCAATCGTTCTTTCGAGTGACGATTTTTTCTCATGTCTGGCAAATCGATTGGCCTGTCCGACGAACTCCATGAGTACCTGCTCTCCGTCTCGCTGCGGGAGTCGGCGGTGATGGCCGAACTGCGCGAAGAAACGGCCGAGCACCCGAAGTCGCAGATGCAGATTGCGCCGGAGCAGGCGCAGTTTCTGCGGTTTCTTGTGCAACTCATCGGGGCCCGGCGTACGCTCGAGATCGGCGTCTTTACCGGATACAGCGCTATGGCCGTGGCCGAGGTGTTGCCGCCGAACGGCGAGGTGGTCGCCTGCGACATCAGTGAGGAATACACGCAGGTGGCCCGACGGTACTGGCAGAAAGCCGGTGTTGACGACACCATTGATCTGCGGATCGCGCCGGCGGCCGAGACCCTGCAGGCCCTGCTGGACGACGGGCAGGCGGGGACGTTCGACTTCTCGTTCATCGACGCCGACAAGAAGACGTACGATACCTACTACGAACGATCCCTCGATCTTTTGCGACCCGGCGGCGTGATTGCCCTGGACAACGTCTTCCGGGACGGTCGGGTTACCGGGTCCCGCTCCGACGACGAGAGCGTGCGGGCCATCCAGGAGTTGAACGAGAAGCTGCATGAGGACGACCGAGTTGAGATCACGATGCTCCCGCTGGCCGATGGCGTGACGCTGGCGATGAAGCGGTGATTCCTGTAGGCATGTAGGTGTGAACGTGGGAAGGTATGAAGGTAGAAGCGGGAAAAGGCAAGCGGAGCGGGGGAGTGGGCTTATCGTGTGGGTGAACAGTCGGTGGGGGCGGCACGTCCTACACCGTGTCTTCACCCTGCCCGTTTTTCGAAAGCCGTTCGTCATGCCAGCCACACTGACGGAACAGCAGGAGCGGTGGCACGAGATTGTGCGGGAGCCGGCGCTCCGGGACCTGCCCTACAAGGTGGAAACGAACGACCGCGGCCAACTCGTTTTGAGTCCTCACAAAAATCGCCATTCGAAGCGACAGAAAGCACTCCAGACCCTTCTCGATACGCATGCGCCCCGCGGCGGAGAGAGCTACCAGGAGTACGCGCTGGTGACGCCGAAAGGGGTTAAGGCTCCGGATGTGGTGTGGATAAGTGCTGAACGGGAACGGGAGATGGACCGCACCGGGGATCCCTCTACACTTGCGCCGGAGATTTGCGTGGAGATCATGAGCGCCTCCAATACGGAGGCGGAGATGCAGGAGAAGCGGGCGCTCTACCGTGAGATTGGAGCGGAGGAGGTGTGGGTGGTCGACGAGGAGGGGGATATCCGGGTCTTTGCGGACGAGGAGCGAGGGCAATCCGGCATTGCTCCGGACTGTCCCGACCGACTGGACGAATAGTCCGGAGGGAGAGCGCCCGCGCACCGTTTACAGAACCGAATTGCCTATTATCGTTTTCCGGAGGTGCATTCGCTATGCCGGCTACGCTCACTGAACAGCAGGAACAGTGGAATGAAATTGTTCGCGATCCTGCGCTTCAGGATTTGCCCTACAAGGTAGAGACGAACGAACGCGGCCAACTTGTCTTGAGTCCACACAAGAATCGACATTCCGATCGCCAAGCAGCCGTCATCAATCTTCTTCGCCGGTATGCCCCGGAGGGCCGACAGCCGCCCGAATATGCGTTGGCGACCCCGAAGGGCGTCAAGGCGCCGGACGTGGTGTGGATGAGTCCGGCCCGGAAGCGAGAGATGGAGGCCACGGGCGATCCGTCGACGCTCGCGCCGGAGATTTGCGTGGAGGTCATGAGCGCCTCCAACACGGAGGCGGAGATGGAGGAGAAGCGGGCGCTCTACCGCGAGATTGGGGCGGAGGAGGTGTGGGTGGTCGACGAGGACAGGCACATCCGGTTCTTTGGTGAGGAGGAGCGGGAGACCTCCGAGATTGCCCCGGAGTGCCCCGATCAACTCGACTGACGACGAGTGTTTTTGTTCAGCGTCATGCGTGGCGCTCCGGGGGCATTTTGAGGAGGTTCGTTGTTAGGGTTGGCCGGGCGGGCCGGCAAACGCGGCTTTTTCGATCGGGTCGGACGGGCCGCTTTCATTTCCGGCCTCGTCGACGGCGGTCACCGCGTAGTAATAGGTGGTGCCGTTGTCGGCGCCGGTGTCCGTGTAGGACGCCTTCGAGACCGGATCGTCGTTCTGCGGATCCAGCTCGGATACCTCTTCGATCGTCGAGGTCGCGCGGTAGACGTTGTACCCGGACAGGTCGCCGGTGCTGAGCGCAGACCAGGAAAGGTCAACCGCTCCGTCTTGGGAGGTGCCGCTGAGCCCGGACGGCTGAGACGGCGGCTGTGTGTCGCTGTTGCCCCCACCGCCGCCACAACCGGTCATTGCCCCGAGCAACAAAACACTCAGTCCCCCAATCAGAAGCAGTCGGGCAATGGAAACTGAAGCTCCCGATGGGTTTTGCCCCGCGGGGATGTGCTCTGATCCAATCCCGGAAATTTTCAGAAGCGTGCGCATGCGTCGTGTTGTCGTTCAGGAAGCTACAGATCCAGAAGATCGGAAGACAAAGAGGAGTGAGCGCCGTAGGCTAGCGGACGACCACCACCTTTTTCGTTTTCGTCTCGCCCCCAGCCCGGAGCCGCCCAAAGTACACGCCACTGGAAAGACCGCCGGCATCCAGAGAGGCGCGGTGGCGCCCGGCCTCCTTCCGGCCGGCGACCACTGTTTTCACGCGACGGCCCAGCACGTCGTAGAGGGCAAGCTCCACCGACGCGGCGTCCGGCAGCGCGTATTCGAGGGTGGCCTGCCCGGACACGGGATTCGGGTACGCCTTTAGCGCCACCTCGTCGGGCAAAGTAGATGTCTTTTGAGACTCGACGTACTCGTCGCTGCCGAAGACCACCTTAAGCGTCTCCGTATCGCTTTGAGGCGTGACCGTCACCGGCTCCGTGCGGCGCAGATCGTAGGTCTCTCCGGTGGCCGGGCGAAGGAGCGCGGCCCTCTCGGTGTCTACGGCCCCGAGGTTTTCAGCGCTGATCTGCACCGGACCTTCCAGCTGGCTTTGCAGCCGCAGCGGAATGGTGACGCCTCCACTCTTCAGAGAGCGCCGGTCCTGCATCAGCGACGCGGTGCGGCCGGGCACCGTCTCTCCTTCCGGCGGCCTTACCCGCAGGCTAAGGGGCTCGAAGCGACCCGGCGGGGCAACGACCGGAGGGGGCTCGGAAGAGGTTGTCTTCGAAGACACGCCGACGCGCACTGCTGAGGATACGCTCGCTTGTGCTCCCTGAGCCTGAATTGTTACCAGGCGAGAACTGCTGCTGGCCGTTTTCTCGGCTCCATCCTGGCTGCGCGCTACGATCGATCGGGCGGCCTGCTTCGTAGCGAGCGGCTCTTTGACCGGCGCCGTCGGGTACGGAATGGTCAGAGATGTCCGATCAGAGTTGCCGTTGTAAAAGTAATATGCGACCCCGTCTTCCGCGGAGCGAAACGCCGACTTTTGCGAGAAGCTACCGCCAAACCCCCAAAGCGGCTGCAGAGATCCAGGTGTAGCCGCCTCCACGGCGGGCCAGGAAACGTCTTTATCCAGCGGGTTCGAGATGATATTCCACCCCTCCTCCACGGGAATCGTTGCGGCGCTTCCCTCTTGCAGGGAAACGGTGGAGAGATCCTTCTGGTAGGTCCATTTCTCGGTCGCCGTCAGCCAAAATCCCGTCCCGGGCGTGAATGAAAACGCGCTCGACCCATCGAACCGCGTGAGCTCAGAACTGCCCTCTCGGTAGGCCTGCCAGCCGGTCCCGGCTGTGCCGCTGACCGCCGAGGAAAGCGACTCATCGGCCGCTCCGGGCAGGGCCACGAGCCGGTAGTCCGAGGAACTGGAGGCATCTCCAAACGAGCGGCTTGCCTGTACGGACACCGTCTTCGGATAGAGGAACGCATTTTCCTCCTCCGAGAAGCCGCTCTCCGTGCCGGTATTGTCCACGCCGGTCAGGCGGTAGTAGTAGGTCTTTCCAGGCGACACCCCGTCGTCGGTGTAACTCGTCGCTGAGGCGCTTGTCGTCGCGATCGGGGTGAGCGATGAAGGATCCCCGTTGATCGGGGACGTGTCCCGGTAGATCCGGTACTCACTGGCGCTGCTGTTTTTGGCGACGCTCCAATCCAGCTCCACCGTTGAGGCATCCGGCGTCGCGGTTGCAAGCGACGAGGGCGTGATGCTTTCGGTAAAGGACTTCACGCCCGAAAGACTGCTCACCACCGGTCGAACCAGAAGATCCCCCCCGCTCGACTCCGCCCACGTTCCGGATGAAAGCCCTAAGGTGTTTCCAGAGCCGTCAGAGTTTTCTCCCATCAAAAGAAGTTCGTCACTCGAGTTCTTTGGGGCGTATACAAGATAGTAGGTCTGTCCGGCCGAAAGCTTCAGGTTGGTTCCCAACAGGTTCTGATAGTTCCACGTGCCGGGGCGGAGCCGGTTGGCGGGAATCTCAACAGCCGGGCTGATCTGCGTGCCGGGTACCCCGCCGTTATCGTCGTAAATTGCTGCTTGAAGCGGGCCGCTCAAATTCTTGGCAGTCGGGTAGTACAGGTGAAAGTAGGCGCCGGAGAGGCGGCCGTCCTGAGTCATTGAAAATCGAATTGCCTGCGCTTCGTCCCCGCTACCCCCCAGCTTGACCGCCTGCTCGTAAGAGCTATTCGGATGCTGGTCGTATGCCTCGACGAGGTGGGTCGCCGACCCGGAAGAGTTGACGAGCTTCGTCATCGCCTCCAGCACATCGAGCCGCCCGTAGCCCCACTCCGGGTTCGGCGTCGATCCCGTGAAGCCGTCCTGGTCGGCCGTCTCTGTGAGAAGGTCTTTGATTTCGGAAGCAGTAAGCGTTGGATCCTTCTCCAGCAAAAGGGCCACGGAACCAGCCACCACTGGTGCCGACATACTGGTGCCTTGCTTAATCGTATGCATGTCCCCAGCAACGGCAAAGTTGGGAGATATGGGCGCATCTTGAGAACGAGCCGATATTACATTTTGCCCTGGGGCTGTGATCTCGGGCTTGTAGGCATTGCTGGGGCCATCCCGCCGCGGCCCCTCACTGCTGAACTCAGAAATTAGGCCGCTCCTATTCTCGCTTGCTGGGCGTCGATTCACATCTCCGTCTGTATCAGTCCACCGCCAGCGATGCATGAACGAGCCGACCGTGATCGCGTGGGTGGCCGTTCCTGGGATACTAACCGTGGACTCGGTATCTCCGCCAACATATTGGACTATTTTCGGTCCTGCTCCAATCCTAAAATCCGACACCCACCCGTTCACTGATAGTGTGGATGAGGAGTTATTCTTCAACTCGATGGTCCATGTGCCCGGAGTAGGTACGTTGCTGTCCGTAGGGTCAGTGGCAATCAGTCGTATCGCGCGATCTCCATTTCTGGTGTCACGATAATTATACATCGAGACAGCTCCGTCGTTGGCCGTTACGATATTGTTTTTCGTTTCGCCGGGTGCCACAGTTACCGTCTCTCCGTTCGGGGTAGTCACCGTCGCCGTTGCGTTGAGGTCGCGACTGAACCAGATTTGGGCAGCAAAGTTATCGTTTCCGCTTCCACTCTGCGCAGTATAACTTGAAATTTCAATGCCTACCGTCTCACTCGTGCTGGCAGAGATTGATGTGGACGTGTGAATTTGTCTACCTCCTTCATTCCCGGCAGAAACCACCACGGCCCGGCCGGACGCACTTCCGTCGCCCACAATTTCATCTACAGCGAGAGCTTGCGAGGAAGTGCCATCGTGTGGACCTGAGTGCCCTCCCAGACTCATGTTGGCCACCATCGGCACTCCCTTCTGATCCGCAACCCTATCACAGAAGCGAAGTCCGTTCACGATATTCGTTGTCGAGAAGCCTCCATTCCCGGCTTTAACGATCAGATAGTTCACTCCAGGCGCCATGCCCTTATGCTTTCCTGCCGGGTCGGCATTTCCACTTGCTCCAACTGTACCCGCTACATGGGTCCCGTGCCCGTCTTTGTCCTCAGTAGAGAGGCCCCCGCTCTCGATCTCGGAGGCGTGGTACTCAGTGCCGTAATCAAATGAGTTGCCCCCGTCGAAAAGCGCCGGGTGCCGGTCCCCTGGAGCTTGCCCGTCGGTATCGAACGTCTGGTCCCAAATTGAGACGATGCGGCTGTTGCCGCTATCGTCGATGAAGTCGGGGTGGTCGTAGTCGATGCCGCTGTCGATCACGCAGGCCAGGACGCCCTCACCGGTGTATTCTGTGCCCTTCACCATGCCTTCGTTGACGGCCCGGGCGCCGACGAAGGCCGCGGCCTCGTCGTTGTGGAGCTGCGCTTCTCCGCTGGCGCGCACCTGCTGGACACTTTCCAGTTGAGTAATGGCTCGCAGCTGGTCGGCCGTCGCCCGTGCGGTCACGAACCCGTCGAACCGGCTGTCGACACTGGCGCCGGTGCGCGCGACTGCGTCAGGGTCGCTGGTGTGTACAAAGACGGCGTAGGTTGGGGCGCCGCCGGTCTTTGCCGCACTGCCTCCCCGAAACGGCTCCGCGGCAATCGGGCCCGGGTCGGCAGCCCTGCCGCTTTTGGCGGCGGTGGCCGCCTCAACAACCGGTTGCAGGCGAAGCCCGAGTTTCTGCTTCTGAGACGAGGATAGGTCCTGTCCGTACGCACGTCCGGCGAACAAGAGGGTCGTCACGCCAAGAAGGGGAACGAGAGCGCGGGCGAAGGCTCGTAGCGAATGCTGCATTGTGCGGGAGCACTGCATGAACGAAAGGGCAAAGCGTTACGCGAAGGGCGCCGGCCGGCACGCACAGAAAACGGCTAATGCAGGGACGCCTCGGTGGGATTTGAAATGGAGACGACCGCGTCAATCTGTGCTGCCTGCTGAATTTCCGAAATCGTGAGGTGGGCGGTCAAAATATTCGAGGAGGGCGACCCGAGCGGGAGGGCCGTCTCGCGCAGGGCCTCCGGATCGGAAGTTCGAATGAGTACCCCGTAGGTCGTTTCCCCGTCTCGCTGCCGCGTCTGGTAATCGAAAAACGGGTTTTCCGGTCCCTCCGTCAGAAGAAGCGTCAGGGCGTGGTCGAGCTTTTGGCGTTCGGATTCCGACAAGTCGAGGGTGGAGGCTGACGACGAGGTTGTGCCGCTACGGTCGGAGGTTCCGCTGCACGCCGGACAGAGGCTGAGAATAGAGACAGCAAGAACAAAAAGAACGAGGCGCACGCGTTACCGGAATGTCGTATGAAAACCGAGATCCAATAGCCAAAAAATAATCCGCTCCCGAGAGGGTCAATCGTCTCAGCGTCGTGCACCGAGAAGTTCAGGATATCGTAAGTTTCTGCATCATTTGCGTTGGGGATCGGTCTGGTGAAGTCGGATGGGAGGCTCCCTTCTTGGATAGGTGTCGAAAAGAAATGCCTCCCGCCGAGCCGACGGGAGGCATGAGCATTTTCAAATCGAGTGCCCACGTTACGCATCGAGCGCCGCTTCCAGCTCGTCTTCTTCCTCGGCCTCGTAGGCGTCCGTCGGCGGGCAGGAGCAGAAGAGGTTCCGGTCGCCGTAGGCGTCGTTGACGCGGCGCACGGTAGGCCAGAACTTGTTCTCGCGGACCCACTCGGCCGGGTAGGCCGCCGTCTCTCGGGTGTACGGATGGTCCCACTCGGTGGCCGTGACCACATCGGCGGTGTGCGGGGCCTGCTTGAGAACGCTGTCCTCCACGTCCACCGCGCCCTCTTCGACCTCGGCAATCTCGTCGCGGATGGACTGGAAGGTGCGGCAGAGCCGGTCCAGTTCCGCCTTCGATTCGCTCTCGGTCGGCTCGACCATGAGCGTCCCCACCACCGGCCACGACATCGTGGGGGCGTGGAAGCCGTAGTCCATGAGCCGCTTCGCCACGTCCTGCTCCGTCACCTCCAGCTCCTCGCGGAAGGCGCGCAGGTCGAGGATAAACTCGTGGGCCACGCGGTCGTTGGGGCCGCGGTAGACGATGTCGTAGTGATCCGACAGCTGATCGGCCACGTAGTTGGCATTCAGGACGGCCGTCTTCGAAGCGTTCGTCAGGCCGTCGGGGCCCAGCAGCTTGATGTAGGCCCAGGAGATCAGCAGGATGAGGGCGCTGCCGTGCGGGGCCGCGGCAATCGCGGGAATGCTGTCGTTGCCGCCCGTATCCACGACCGGGTGGCCGGGGAGAAAGGGCGTGAGGTGCTCGGCGGTGCAGACGGGGCCGACGCCCGGCCCGCCGCCGCCGTGCGGGATGCTGAACGTCTTGTGCAGGTTGAGGTGGCACACGTCGATGCCGTACTCGCGCGGGCGGCAGAGGCCCACCTGCGCGTTCAGGTTGGCGCCGTCGAGGTAGACCTGCCCGCCGTGCTCGTGCACAGTGTCGCAGATCTCCTCAACGTGCTTCTCGAAGACCCCGTGCGTGGACGGGTACGTGATCATGGCCGCGGCCAGCCGGTCGCTGTGCGCTTCTGCTTCTGCGCGCAGGCACTCCAGGTCGACATCCCCGTCCTCGTCGCAGTCGATGGTGACGACCTCCATCCCGGCCATGTTGGCACTGGCGGGATTGGTGCCGTGGGCCGACTCCGGGACGAGGCACACGTCGCGCTGTTCCTCGCCTCGCGCCTCGTGGTAGGCCTGGATGACGAGGAGCCCGGTGTATTCGCCGGAGGCGCCGGAGTTGGGCTGGAAGGACACGTCGTCAAAGCCCGTGATTTCGGTGAGCTGGGCCGACAGCTCATCGATCACCTGCCGGTAACCCTGCGCCTGCTCCTCGGGCGCAAACGGATGCAGCTCCGCAAACTGCGGATCCGAGATCGGCATGAGGGCCGCCGTCGGGTTCAGCTTCATCGTGCACGATCCCAGCGGGATCATGCTGTGGGTGAGGGACAGGTCTTTGTCGGCCAGCGACGACATGTACCGCGTGATCTCGCCCTCGGAGTGGTATTTGTTAAAGACCGGGTGGTCGAGGTACGAGGTCCGGCGCGGCAGCGGGCCGTCGTAGCCGCTGTCGAGGTCGGCGGCCACCTCGTCGGCGTAAAGGCGCTGCCCGTTTGTGGCGCCGAAGACGGTGAAGAGGGCGTCGAGGTCCTCGGCGCTCACCGTTTCGTCGAGGGCCACGCCGACCGAGCCGTCGTCGTAGTAGCGGAGGTTGATCTCGTGCGCCTCGGCCCGCTCCCGCACGCGTTCTTGCGTCGTGTCTTCCAGGTCCACGCGCAGCGTGTCGAAGAAGGCGTCGTGGCGGATCGAGTGGCCGGTGCGGCGAAGGCCCTCGGCGAGCGTCTTCGTGAGGTCGTGCACGCGGGTGGCGATGCGCTTCAGGCCGTCGGGGCCGTGGTAGACGGCATACATCGATGCCATGACGGCCAGCAGCACCTGGGCCGTGCAGATGTTGGAGGTCGCGCGGCCGCGACGAATGTGCTGCTCGCGGGTCTGGAGGGCCATGCGAAGGGCCATCTCCCCGTCGGCGTCCTTCGTAACGCCGATCATGCGACCCGGTACCTGCCGCTGAAAGTCCTCACGGGTGGCGAAGTAGGCGGCGTGCGGCCCGCCGTAGCCCATCGGCACGCCGAAGCGCTGGGTGGAGCCGAGCACCACGTCGGCGCCCCATTCGCCGGGCGCCTCCAGGAGCGTGAGGCTCAGCAGGTCCGCCGCGACCGCCACGTAGGCGTCGTTCTCGTGCGCCCGCTCAGCGACAGCGCTGCGGTCGCGGATGGCACCGTCGGTGGTTGGATACTGCAGGAGACAGCCGAACACGTCGTCGCCAAAGACAAAGTTCTCGGGGTCCTCGACGATGACGTCAATGCCGACCGGCTCGGCGCGGCCCTTCACCACCTCAATGGTTTGTGGGTGACAGTGCTCCGAGACAAAGAACGTGGCGGCGTCGCTGCGCCGGTCCACGCGGTTGAGCATCAGCATCGCCTCGGCGGCGGCTGTGGCCTCGTCGAGCAGGGAGGCGTTGGCGATCTCCATGCCCGTGAGGTCGATCGTCATGTCCTGGAAGTTGAGCAGCGCCTCCAGGCGCCCCTGGGCGATCTCGGCCTGGTAGGGCGTGTACTGGGTGTACCAGGCCGGGTCTTCCAGAATGTTGCGCTGAATGACGGGCGGTGTGTGGGTGCCGTGGTAGCCCATGCCGATGAACGATCGCCAGTTCTCGTTTTCCCGGCCGACCGTCTGCGCGTCGTCCAGAACCTGTTCCTCCGTCTGGGCGTCCGGCAGGTCGAGGGGACGGTTCGTCCGGATCGTGTCGGGAATTGTGGCGTCGACGAGAGTGTCGAGCGAGTCGTATCCGATCGTGTCGAGCATAGCATCCACATCGGTGTCGGAGGGGCCGATGTGGCGCTGTGCAAACGTGTCGGAGAAAGAGAGGTCGATGGCCATGTGCGGAGAGGCGTTGGCTCAAGAAAAACCACCGTAGAAGGACTGCTAACCAGTACGATGTATGGCCCATCGTCGTGCGGTGTTGTGACGGATTGCTGAAAAGGTTGCAACAGACGCTCGCCTGCGTCTACTCTGCGTGCCCCAAGTCCAGACGTCGAACACCGACGATAGAATATGAGGAACAGGCGTGCCGGTTGATGCATGCAGTGATGCACACTGTGCACCACTCTTTGTCTCGACATGCCTTCCTTATGAAACGAGTCACCGTCAACGTTGACGACGAGATTGGCAAAGAAGCGGAGGCCATTGCTAAAGAGCGGGGGGTGTCCGTGTCGCAGTTTTATGCCGAAGCCGTCGAGGCGGCCATTCGTGAGCACAAGCGACAGCGAGCGCTTCAGCGCATTGAGGACGAGGTGATGGGAGTGGGCGTGCCCGTGACCCGAGAGGAGTTTGACGAGGCCCAGCGGCATCTCCGGGACGACGACCCACAGCGTGAGTAATTTTCCAACACAGTGAGCGGGCATGCGCTACGCGTTCGACACTGGATACTTCTTTTCTCTCTTCGGTCAGCCAAACGACACGGTCCGGTCGTCGTGGAGCGACCTGCGGGAGGGATCAGCGACGGGAATTGTGTCCGGAACTGTTCTTTTCGAGTTGAAACGCCATGCCCTCGTCGGACGGCTTTCCGCTTCAGACGTCGATATCCTCATTGCACGGGCCGAGACCGCCTTCCGGGTCGTGTGGATGGGATCCGTCTCGCACGCCGAACGGGTGGCTGGATTGGCACATGGGGAAGGGCTCTCTATGGCGGATGCGCTCGTGTTGGCGGCGGCGCTCGAAGCGAACGCCGCTCGGCTCTACACGGGTGACCGTGATTTGCTGGCGCTCGATGGATTTGAGTCGCTGGAGATTGCTGACGTGTAGTCGATTCGGAGCAGAGCGGGAATACGGACTTTGCACAACTGCTTTGACGGTTTCGAGTCAAATCATGGATCCACTCGTCGACTCACACTGGGAGGAGCTGAATGTCGACGAGTGGACCCGGACTCGTCAGTCCCTACAGGAGCAACATCGGAACGATCTGCTGCAGGTGTTCGCCTACGCCAATCTGGCGGACGTGTCCCCCGTGACCGCTTGTCTCATCTATCCGTGCCACCCCTCTGCGTGGCGGTCGCTTTCCGAGCGAGGGCGCCTCGTGCATCGGGTGGAGCTCGGGGCGGGGGAGCGCACCGCTGAACTGGTCCTTGCGGCCGTGTCGATGGAGACGGCGCCGGACGGAGCCGTGCGGGCGCTGGAAGCCGCTGCGGGGACAGCCAGAAGGCGCTAGCAGATCGTCCCGTCGTCCTCGATGTAGCAGGCGTCCGACTGGAACCGGTCCCAGTCGTTCATGAGGTCGCGCAGTTCGTCCAAGTGCTCGCGGAGGGCGTCCTCGCCGGTGATTACCTCATCATCGTCCCGCAGCGCGGGCGTGCCGGGCACGTCGGGCGGGAGGGCCGCCTCGGCCGGGACTGTTTCGGTCTCGTAGGCGATCACCATCTCGTCGAGGGTCTTTTGGACCTCGTCGGCTCAGGCGTCGTCGGGATGGCGATAGAGTGTGATCATGGCGGCGTAAGAATCAGAGCAAACAGGCGGGCTCGTTGTATGGGGCGGCCCGGATCAGGTGCCGTCGTACTGACGAATGAAGCGCCGGAAGAGCGCTGGGAAGAATCGTTTGACGTACACCCCGATCGTTTCCCAGCCGCCCACGTAGGTTTCGGCCCGGTCCTGTTCGATGGCGTCGCCGATCACGGCGGCGCAGTCCTCGGCCGGGATGCCTTGTTCTTGCGCGCGCTCCCCGAGCGGATTTCCGTCGGCGTCGAGCGCATTCGAACCCACATTCGTGCGCACGAAGCCGGGGCAGACGATGGTGATCCCGATGTTGTCGTCGTGGACTTCGGCCCGGAGGCCGTCGTACCACCCGTGGAGGGCGTGCTTGGAGGCGGCGTACGACGTGCGAAGCGGCGTGCTGAACTTGCCGACGACGCTGCTGACGACGGCAATGTGACCCCGCCCCCGCCGCTGCATAGTGGGGAGCACGGCCTTCGTCAGTTCGACGGCCCCGAAGAAGTTGACCTCCATGATGCGCCGCACGGCGGCCATGTCGGTGTCGGCGGCGGTGCCCCGCTGGCTGATGCCGCCGTTGTTTATGAGCACGTCGACCGGGCCGACCTCTGACCGGACGCGCTCGGCGGCCGCGTGCAGGGACTCCGGTTCGGCCAGGTCGAGCGTCTGGACGACGTGCTCCTCCGGCCGCACGCACCGTTCGCGAACGTCACAGAGGGCGTCGCCGCGGCGGGACGAGAGAACAAGGCGGGCGCCCCGCCTGCTGAGGTCGTACGCGAGGGCTTCTCCGATCCCGGAAGAGGCCCCGGTGATCCAGACAAGTCGGCCGGTAACGGTCATTGTGAAGAGCATCGGGGAAGGGAGGACGGCAGCGCAGTCTATGGGCGTTAATTGGCTGTGGCCCCCGACTGTTGCTCGACGAATGGGCTTTCGGGGCAAAGAATGTGTGTGATACCAACGTCGGAACGAGACATCGATCGCGGAGAGAATTGTGGGCGCTGTGCTTGTTCGGCGCGATAAAGCCGGACGTAGGTCACAAATGCAAGTCGCCGAACGGCCCGAAAGCCGTCCGGCGGTTTGCAATCCCCCTGATGCGAGGGGAGTCCGTGCTCCCCCTAGAAGGGATGCGCAGTGCTGCCGTCGCATCGGGTTCCCCCCTTCGGTGAAAGGGACGAGACGTAAGCCGGCCGGCGTCGGGACGACCGCTCGGCAACGCAACCCGGAGGGGGTGATCGAGTGCCAGTCTTATGGATAGGTCACGTCCGGGAATCGTACCGGGGAGAATTGGCGCACGAGGAGGGGGCACTTCGGCCCCTCTCCTCGTACGCAGATCGCCTCTCCGGAGAACGGTTAGGCCGTCTGCGACTGCGGCCCCGCCTCCACGATCTCCGGCGCGGCCATGTCCTCGTACTGTTCGAAGTGCTCGTTGAAGAGACCCACGAGGTGCTCGGCCTTCTCGTCGTAGGCGTTCGGGTCGTCCCACGTGTCGCGCGGCATCAGGATGTCGTCGGGCACGTTGGGGCACGTCGTCGGCACGTCGAGGCCGAAGACCGGCTCCGTCTCCTTTGGCGCGTCCAGGAGCGACCCGTCGTGGATGGCGTCGATCATCGCACGCGTGTACTTCAGGGGGACCCGGCGACCGGTGCCGTACGGCACGCCCGTGATGCCCGTGTTGACGAGCCATGCCTCGGCGTCGTACTTGCGAATCTTCTCTGCCAGGATTTCGGCGTACTTGTCGGGCGACCACACGAGGAACGCGGCGCCGAAGCAGGCGCTGAAGGTGGCCTGCGGCTCGTCGACGCCCACCTCGGTGCCGGCCACCTTCGCCGTGTAGCCGCTGATGAAGTGATACATCGCCTGCTCGGGCGTGAGCTTGCTCACCGGCGGCATCACGCCGAACGCGTCGTACGTGAGGAAGATGACGTTGTCCGGATGGCCGCCCATGCCCGGAATCTTCGCGTTGTCGATGTAGTCGAGCGGATAGGAGGCCCGGGTGTTTTCCGTGATCGAGTCGTCCGTGTAGTCGACCTCACGGGTGTTATCGTCGTAAACGACGTTTTCGAGGACCGTGCCGTACTGGATGGCGTTGTAAATTTCCGGCTCCTCCTCCGGGGACAGGTCGATGGCCTTGGCGTAGCAGCCGCCCTCGATGTTGAAGACGCCGTCGTCGCTCCAGCAGTGCTCGTCGTCGCCGATGAGGTCGCGGTCGGGGTCGGCCGAAAGGGTGGTCTTGCCGGTGCCGCTGAGGCCGAAGAAGAGGGAGACGTCGCCGTCGTCGCCCTCGTTGGCGGAGCAGTGCATCGAGAGCACGTCCCGCTTGGGCATCAGGTAGTGCATCACCGTGAAGACGCCCTTTTTCATCTCGCCGGCGTACTCGGTGCCGAGGATGACCATCTCCCGGTCCTCAAACGACAGGTCGACGCTCGTCTTCGAGCTCATGTGCTTCATCTGCCGGTTGGCCGGAAACTCGCCGGCGTTGTAGATCACAAAGTCCGGCTCGCCGAAGTTGCCCAGCTCCTCGTCGGAGGGCCGGATCAGCATATTGTGCATGAACAGGGCGTGATAGGGCCGGGTGCAGATGATGCGCACCTTCAGGCGGTGCTCGGGGTCCCAGCTGGCGAATCCGTCCATCACGTAGATGCGATCACAGGTGTTTAGGTAGTCCTGCGCCCGCTCCTTATTGATCTCGAACGTATGCTCGTCGATCTCAATGTTGATGGGGCCCCACCAGATGTCGTCCTCGCTCTCTGGGTTACGCACGATGCGCTTGTCGGCGGGACTCCGCCCGGTCTTTTCGCCGGAGCCGATCCGGAGAGCGCCGCTGTCCACGATGGCCGCGGTCGGGTCGAGGCGGATGGCCGCTTCGTAGAGGGTTGCGGGGGCGGCGTTGCGAAAGGTTTCGTTGACATCGATACCGTACTGCGTGAGGTTGAGGTCCGGCATAGAGGAGTGAGAGATTGTAGGAAGAAAGCGTGGAGGCATCTTCCAACATAGGACAGCTCGCCCCCGAAATGTGTGGTCAAGGATGGATGCGAACGTGGGGCGAGAGGCGCACGTAGGTGTCAGGGATGTTCTGGCGAGGGGGTGGGGCGCAGGCGATATAAGCGGTGGTTATTCGGGGGGGGAGGGCATGGACGGTTGCTCTTCCGACGGGGACGGGGCCTCCTCGGCGTCCGGCACCGGCGCGCACCAGAGCACGCCCTGCGGGAGCAGCGACAGGTCGGTGCCCGCGCCATAGTGCTCGCGGAGGCGGGCATAGAGGTCAGCAATGCCGGAGCCGCGGCGGAGAATCGTCGTCGGGTCGGTGGTGTCGAAGCCGGGGCCGGTGTCGAGCACCGCGAGGCACATCTCCTGCTCGTCGTGTCGGCCGGTCACCGTGATGGTGCAGGGCTCGTCGAGGGCGCGGGCGCCATGCTGTACGGCATTTTCGAGCAGGGGAAGTAGGCACAGGCGGGGCACCTGCACGGAGAGCAGCGAGTCGGGCAGGTCGAAGCCGACCTCTAGGTCGGCGCCGTACTGGACTTGTGCGAGCTCGACGTACCAGAGGACCACCTCAATCTCGTGGGCGAGCGGCACTGTTTCCGCCGACCCGGCCTCGTGCCGGTAGCGGAGCAGCGACCGCGCGTCGTCGATAAGCGGGGCGGCCTGGTCCGACGCGTCGTCCTCCAGCAAGGCCCCGGCGGCCGCGAGCGTTCCGAGCACGATGGGCGGGCAGGTTTGGGTGCGGAGGCGCCGCATGCGGGCCTCCCAGCCCTCTGCGTGGTCTTTGTGGTCGCGCTGGTAGTAGGCCTGCAGGGCCAGAAGGCCGTACACACTGCCGGTGCCGAGGGCGACGAGAATACCGATGCGGGTGAGCATGGGCCAGTCGGGCGTGAAAGCGGTCCCGAGTGCCGTTTTGAGGCCGGCCGTGAGTCCGATGATCACGAGGAGGGTGCTTCCGGCGGGCGCGAGGGTGTGGTACCAGACGTGCCGCTCCGACTCCAGCGGCACGAAGGCCTTCATAATCGGACGTACCAGCTGAAGGGTGGCGTCGAGCAGGGCTACGTACAGGACGCCGACCAGGATGCTATTGCCGAGGACCACCGGCGACCATGTTTGAATCTGGATCGTGCTTTCTCCGCCGGCCCGGACCGCGATGCCCGCGAGGCCTCCAATGAGAAGAACGAGCCCGGCCCGGCGCAGGCCGGCAATGATCGACGAGACCATGAACAACTGGAGATGAGTCAAAGAAGAACGACCGCTATTCTCAACATAGGCATTTCCGAGCGGACCGTTCTGCCGGTTCTCATTCTGATGGAAACGAGGAGAGGGCCGTGAGACCTCCGCTGAGAGCAGGCACTTTCGGGGCGAAAGCGACGGGTGTTCGACGGCCGAGGGAGACGTCAGGGCGAGGAGGCGAGCTTGGCGTTGAGGTCCCAGAGCCCGAGCGCGGCCAGCACGGCCAAGTCCACGAAGAGAAAGAGGGCGAAGAGGGGGCACCGAAGCGGAGGGCGTCCCAGAGGCCCGGCTCCAGAGCGCCTTCGGCAAAGAGAGGCGCGACATGCAGGGCAAAGCCGAGAACGCCGGTGGCGGCCCGGAGGCATTGCCGACTCGGCTCGGCGTGACACTGACCGCAGTTTTTCGAGGTCAGCGACTTGGCGAGCGTGACCCCTTTGTGGTCGAACGATTCCGGGTCCTCCTGAGGCTGGTGGCAATCCAGACAGTTCGCTCTCTTCTCCACGTGAGCGCTGCGCTCGTACTCCTCTACGATGGCCGGCGTCTCGCGGCGGTGGCAGGATGCACACCTGTTGGTGGTCTCCGCGAGCTCCGGACTGAGCTGCTCCGTGGCCGTATCCGGACGCTCGGCCCGGATAAAAGAGGCGCCTTCGGAGGGCCCAGTGCAGCTTCAAACGATCTTTTGGGAGAGCAGTTTGCTATTGCTCCACGCTCCAGCTTGAGGTATCTCGATTGCACAACGGACCCGTTGAAGCTGCACCAGGGTCCCGGCAATCGTAAGAGCGATAAAAACCGACTTGGATGAGCCATGTGCATGTCTTTTGGACGGAGCCGAGCTGTCTGTCGGGATGGAGGAAACGAAGAAAAAATTTTCGCAAAAGAATTAGAGCTCAGTTCGGAAATGCAACGAAGTCGTCGGGGTCTTCTCCTGTGAACGGAGCCCATCCTGAACCTCGACGGGGCTCTGTTCTACACTACAGTGCACGATCCACGTCAATAACCGCTTGATATTGTGACTCGCGCTGTGACCGCCACCATTCGATCCTCTCGCGTGTACGGCAGTGTGCTTGCGCTTACGCTGTGTGCGATTGGGCTTGGTACGTGGAGTGGCGGGACGGGGACGATGACCACGGCGATTCTCTTCGGCGTCGTCGTGCTGACGGGAATGCCGCACGGCGCCATCGACCACCTCGTGGCCGCTGAGTTGTACGACCTTCGGAACACCTGGACGGACCACGCCAAGTTCTACGGTGGCTATCTGGTGCTTATGGCCCTATACGGGGCCTTCTGGGTGGTAGCACCGGTAGGGTCGCTGCTGGTCTTCTTGGTCATGACCATGTACCACTTCGGGCAGGCCGACCTTGCGTACTGGCGGTGTCCCCCCGTGCAGGCCCGCCTGCTGTACCTGTCGCGGGGCCTCTTCCTGATCGGGCTGCCCGTCGCGGCCTCGCCCGCCCGCGTGCACCCCATTTTCGACGCCATCGCGAGCGTGCAGGTGTCGGGGTGGCCCCTTCTGGACACGCATCCCAATCTCGTCGCCGCCGGGCTCGTGGGGCAACACGTCCTCGCCCTAATCGTCGCCGCCGTGACGAACGGGAGAGCATGGACGAAGTGGGGACGGGAAGCCCTCAACGTCTCTGTGTTAACGCTCCTGTTTGGCAGCGTCCCCCCGCTGCTCGCATTCGCGGTGTACTTTGGCGCCTGGCACTCGCTCGGCCACATTCTGGAGCTGCTGCGGTTCTTTCGGGAGCATGGGGAAGAACCCGCCACGATGACAGCGTTTTATCGGGAGGCGGCCCTGTTCACGGTCCTGCCGTTCGTGGGCCTAGCCGGGCTTTACTGGGGGACCCAGTCGTTCGGGAGCTGGAATCAGATGACTGCCCTGCTCTTCATCATCATTGCGGTGATGACCCTGCCCCACATGATCATCGTGGAGCGTCTCTATCGGGAGCGAGAAAAGAAGGCGGGGGTGACGGCTTGAGTGAAAACCGTCCGCTGCCGTGAAGGCGATGGGCGGTTGGGAGAAAAATTTCGATCAGTGCTCGGTATGAAAGAGAAAATACTGGCGCTCTCTCGTGTCCTGCTTCTCTCGTGTCCTGCTTCTCTCGTGAAACGGACGCCGAGAGTCGGAAGACAGGTGTACTGGAACCAAACACACCCCTCAATGGTGCATTACAACGCACAGATTTCATTAGGTCGCAGCCCACTTGTACTAACATCGACATAGCGTCGTGGCACAAGCGAAAGAAGGAGACGAAGTTCAGGTCCACTATACCGGAAAGCTCGAAGACGGAACGGTCTTCGACACGTCGGAGGATGGGGAGCCGCTCAGTTTTACAGTCGGTGAGAACCGCGTCATTCCCGGATTCGAGGAGGCCGTCACCGGGATGGAGCCGGGCGATTCGAAGACCACGGAAGTAGAGCCGGAGCAGGCGTACGGCGAGCACCGCGAGGACATGGTCATGGAAATGGAGCGGGATCAGATTCCCGACGACGTTGACCCGGAGGTGGGGCAGCAGCTTCAACTCCGTCTCGAAAACGGGCAGACCGTGCCGGTTCTCATTACGGCACTCGGGGAAGATAGCGTCACGATTGACGCCAACCACCCCCTGGCCGGGCGGAAGCTCATGTTCGAGATTGAGCTTATCGACGTCGCGGAAGGGGCTGGCGGCGGTGCCGACGAGGACGGGGGCGGCAACATCGTCACCCCGTAGTCCGATCCGGTCGGATCTGAAGTTCTGAAGAATGTGCCCCTGCACGGTGACAGTCCTGCAGGGGCATTTCTGTGTCGGGGCGGTATGGGTCGACCTCAAATTGCGCGTCGTCAGGTTGCGGGTTGCGCGTTTTCCCTCGTACCCGCCGAATTCGTCTGTACTGCTCCGACTGGACGAAAAGAGTGGGGGGAGGCAGAAAAGAACAGAACTCTCAATGAATGCCCCGTAATCCGTAACACGGGTCATCCACACCCAGGACCCGAAAAATATTGCGACCCTGAAACGAGTTTGGGGGAGGGACGGCCCGGAGAGCGGAGCCTCTATATTGCACCCTGATGGCCGGTCCGCTAGGTTAACCTTCCGTGAGAACAGGTGTAAAGGGAATCCTCGGTTTCTTGGACACGTGCACGAGGTGACCTTCTTGTTCCGTACCCTCTCTCCAAATCCGATCTCTGCGACCAGACATGGACGACGTGGCTCAATCCGATTCACAGACGACGCCGGCCGATCGCGGTCAGCGCCAGTATAACTTCTCGGCGGGGCCCGCGGCGCTTCCCGAGGAGACGCTTCTCGAAGCGAAGGAGGAGCTTCCGGTATACGACCACACCGGCGCCTCCGTCATGGAAATCAGTCACCGCTCCGCTGCCTACGACAAGGTGGAAGAGGCGGCGCGCGACCACATTAAATCGCTGCTCGACCTCGGCGACGACTGGACCGTCCTCTTCCTGCAGGGCGGCGCCTCGATGCAGTTCTACCAGGCCCCCCTTAACTTCCTGTCGGAAGACGGCGTGGCCGACTACGTGATCACCGGTCGCTGGGGGACGAAGGCCATTAAGGAGGCCAAGCTCGTCGGCGACGTGAACGTGGCGGCTTCGACGGAAGACGACGACTTCGAGCACGTGCCGGAGCCGTCGGCGTGGGACCTTAGCCCGGATGCCGACTACGTCTACATCACCACCAACGAGACGGTCAACGGCAACCAGATTACGTCCGACCCGGTGCTCGACGCGCCGATCGTGGCCGACACGTCCAGTGAGTTTTTGAGTCGCCCGATGGACCTGGAGGGCTACGGCCTCGTCTTTGCCGGCGCACAGAAAAACGTGGGCCCGGCCGGCGTGACGATCGTGCTGCTGCACGATGACCTGCTGGCGGAGAAGAAGGACAACCTGCCGACGATGCTGGACTACGGTACCCATGTGCGCAAGCGGTTCAACACGCCGCCCATTTTCCCGATCTACATGGTCGAGAAGGTGACCCGCTGGCTTCTGAGCCTCGGCGGCCTCGACGCCATGCACGCCATCAACAAGCGGAAGGCCACCACCCTCTACGATCGCATCGAGCAGTCGGACTTCTACTACTGCACGGTCGACGAGGGCTCCCGCTCGATGATGAATGTGACCTTCCGCCTGCAGGACCCGGACCTGGAAGATCTCTTCCTCAAGCAGGCCGAGCAGAACGGCCTCATGAGCCTCGCCGGGCACCGCACCGTTGGCGGCGTACGCGCCTCCATCTACAACGCGATGCCGGAAGAGGGCGTCCACAAGCTCATCGACTTCATGGATGAGTTTGAAGAGGTGCACCGCTAGATTTTTCTGCTACGGTCGCTCGTCATAGGGGATCGCGCCACGAATTTGAAGATTCGACGGTCTGAGATCGAAGTTTTCCAGTCTTTCGGCGACTTTCCCGAAAAAGGCGGCCTGTAACCGTTTTCTTGAAGGGACCTCGTTTGTGTGCGGCGGCCCTGCTTCCTTTCTTGGTGCAATCGAAGACGGGCTCTGGTGGGGCACGCCCTGCCCGGATCCCGTGTACGCATTGCGTTCTCGGACAGGACGGTTGCGACTCTCTCCGTACTTGGTACTGACTGACTACGAGCAATGGCCTTTACGATTGGCATTCCGCGGGAGACCGCCCCGGGCGAGACGCGCGTGAGCATGGTTCCGGACGTGGCGGATCAGCTCCTGGCAACGTATGACGACCTCGACATCGTCGTTGAGGCGGGGGCGGGCGAACACGCGTACCACGACGATGCGGACTACGAGGCGGCAGGCTGTCGGGTTACCGACCGGGACGAGGTCCTGCAGGCCGACGTGGTGACAAAAGTGGCCCCACCGGACGACGAGGAGCTTGACGCCTTTTCGGATGGACAGGTGCTCATCGGCCTGCTCGACCCGCTGGGGCGGGCCGAGGCCGCACAGACCCTGGCCGACGCTGGAGTGACGGCCCTCACCATGGAGCTGGTGCCCCGAATCTCGCGGGCGCAGAAGATGGATGCCCTTTCCGCGATGAGCTCGATCGGCGGATATCGGGCGGCCGTGCGGGCGGCCGACCAGCTGCCGAAATTCTTCCCGCTGCTGACGACGGCGGCCGGAACCGTCAAACCGGCCCGTGTGCTTGTGATCGGAGCCGGGGTGGCCGGCCTACAGGCCATCGCAACCGCTAAGCGCCTTGGGGCCAAGGTCTTTGGCTACGACATCCGCGAGCCGACCCGAAAAGAGGTGGAGAGCCTCGGGGCCGAATTCGTGGAGCTGGAGGTCGATATCGATGCCGATGAAGACGAGAGCGGCTACGCCGAGAAGGTGGAGAAGGAGAAGATAGAACGTCAGCCCGAGCTTCTAAAGCCGCACCTTGCGGAGGCCGACGTGGTGATCTCGACGGCGCTTATCCCGGGGCAGCCGGCACCGGTGCTCATCAACGAGGATGCGGTAGCGGCCATGGATCCCGGCTCGGTGATCGTGGACCTCGCCGCGGCCAACGGCGGCAACTGCGTCCACACCGAGGCCGACGAGACGGTCGTCGAAGACCGCGTCACCATCATCGGGTCCACCAATCTGCCCGCCGAGATGCCGGTGAATGCCAGTCAACTGTACTCGAAGACCATCTCGGCGATGATCGAAGAGTTCCTCGAGGACGGTGCCTTCACGCCGAACTTCGACGACGACATCTTCGATGGCGCCTGTCTCACGCACGACGGCGAGATTCGCAACGACCGCGTCCGGGGACTTGTGGAGGAGGCGGACGACGAGCCGGAGACGGTCAGCGAGTAGCTTTTCTGCGTTCCGAACTGCCGATCATCCGATTTGCGCACACGCACCCTACCCCGACCCATGCTCAACAATCTCATCATCTTCGTGCTCTCGGCCTTTGTGGGTACGGAGATTCTGACGAAGGTGCCGCAGACCCTCCACACCCCGCTCATGTCGGGCGCCAATGCCATTAGCGGCATTACGATCGTCGGCGCGCTCGTGGCGACCGGGATGACGGTCGACCCCTGGTCGCAGTGGATCGGCTTTCTGGCGCTGGTCGTCGCGACGATCAATGTGGTCGGCGGCTTCCTCGTCACCGATCGCATGCTGGAAATGTTTGGAGAGGACAACGCCGAGAACGAGGCCCCGGCGGACGCCGATGCGCCGCAGCGCACGAACGGCGCACCGGCGTAGCTGCTATGAGCGTGTATTCTGTTTGAGGCGGACGGGGGGTGATGCTAGGGACTCCCCGTCCGAAAGAAAACGGATACTGCGGGTTGTGTATTTCTTCTTCGGGATCGGATGGAGAACGCGCACCGGCGTAATACGCAATACGAAAGATGGAGAACGCGCACCGGCGTAATACGCAATACGAAATAGGTAATACTCAACACACCACGCGGTCCTGGTCATGAAAACCGCAATTATCGACTTAACGTATCTCCTTTCGGCGGTCCTCTTTATCTTTGGGCTCAAACGGACGCAGTCGCCCAAGACCGCCCGGACGGGGAACGTGTTGGCGTCGCTCGGCATGCTCGTTGCCGTCGTCGCCACGCTCTTTCTGAAGTCTATCTTGTCGTGGCCCATGATTATCGCCGGGGTGGTCATCGGCGGGGGCATCGGCGTTATGCTGGCCCGCACCGTCGAAATGACGGCGATGCCGGAACTGGTGGCCGTCTTCAACGGGTTTGGGGGGTTGGCCTCGGCTCTTGTGTCCGGCACGGAGTTGTCCCAGCACATTGCCGGGACGGCGACCTCGACCTTCGGGCTCATTACCTCGGTCACGATTGCGCTCTCGATTCTGATCGGGACGGTCACGTTTTCCGGCAGCATCGTGGCGAACGGCAAGCTGAGCGGCTGGATTACGGGCAACCCGATCTCCTTTCCCGGCCTTCGCGTCCTCACGGTCGCGCTGCTGGTGACGGCGGCCGGGGCGATCGGCGTGATGATTTCGGTGAGCGGAACCTTTCCGACACTGTCTGCGACGATGATTCAGGCGGCCTCCGTGCTCGGTGGCACGGCGCTCCTGCTCGGCATCCTGCTGGTGCTCCCGATCGGGGGCGCCGACATGCCGGTGGTGGTGTCGCTGCTGAACTCTTACTCCGGCCTCGCGGCGGCCACGACCGGGTTCGTGATTAGCAACACGGCCCTTATCGTGAGCGGCACGCTCGTGGGCGCGGCGGGCATGATCCTGACCGTCATCATGTGCGACGCCATGAACCGCTCACTGGCGAACGTCATGCTCGGCGGGTTTGGCGGTGGCGGGGACGACGGGCCGTCGGCCGACCTCGACATCCCGGAGGGCAAGACCGTCAATGAGACCTCGCCGGACGACACGGCCATCCTCTCCAGCTACGCCGACAAGGTCATCATCGTGCCGGGGTACGGCCTCGCCGTGGCGCAGGCCCAGCACGAGGTGCGCGAGATGGCCGATCAACTGGAGGCGCAGGGCGTGGAGGTCAAGTACGCCATTCACCCGGTGGCGGGGCGCATGCCGGGGCACATGAACGTCCTTCTGGCGGAGGCCAACGTCTCCTACGAGAAGCTCTACGAGTTGGAGGACATCAACTCCGAGTTCAAAACCGCGGACCTCGCCATTGTGATCGGCGCCAACGACGTCGTGAACCCGTCGGCGCGTGAGGACGAGGGCAGTCCCATCTACGGCATGCCCATTCTCAATGTCGACGAGGCCGAGTCGGTGGTTGTCATCAAGCGGAGCCTTAGTCCGGGCTACTCCGGGGTGCCCAACAATCTCTTCTACGGCGATAACACGAAGATGCTCTTCAGCGACGCCAAGGAGGCTGTTGCCAGCATTACGGAGTCCATCAAGAAGATGGTGGAGGCGTAGGCCCGTCGCGTTGAGCGTTGGGTGTTGAGCGCTGGGCGTTGTGCTGCGGGACACACACTTTGAACGACATCGAAGAGCCACCGGTGGGCGTCTGCTCCCGGTGGCTTTTTTGTACCGGAACGGATGAGAAAAATGGACAGCCCACGAACGAATCATACCAACTCCGCAGCCGAACTCGTTCGAGTCCCACCAGTGGGACGGTCCCACCAGCGGGACAGTCCCATCAGTGAGACAGCTCCGTTCGGGGATGAAGGTATGTAGGTTTGTAGGTAAGTACGTGGTACACACGTAGATACTTTCATCCCCACACCCCGATTCGGAACGAGTTCCGATCAGTCGGGACTACGCACCTACATACCCGGATTCTTCGACCGGACTCGGTATCACGTTGGTTCTTCGGTGCGGAGTTGTTCGAGCATCGGTCGCAGCTTCGTCCACACGTTCTGCGCCACGAGGCGGTGGCCGGCGGCCGTGGGGTGGATCCCGTCGTCCTGCATCAGCGAGTCGACGCCCGCCACGTTGTCCAGAATGAACGGAAGGAGGGTCACCCGTTCGTATTGTGAGGCCACCGATGGGTAGATTTGCCGGAACTGATCGGTGTAGTCTTCTCCCAGGTTGGGCGGGATGCGCATGCCGGCCAGCAGGACCTGCGCATCCGGGTAGGTGGTAAGCGTGGTGTCGATGATGCTCGTGAGGTTGTCTTTGGTCGTGGACAGGTCGAGGCCGCGCAGGCCATCGTTGCCGCCCAGCTCGAGCAGGAGCACGTCGACCTCTTCGTTCAAGAGCCAGCCGATGCGGCGGATGCCGCCGGCCGTCGTCTCGCCGCTCACCCCCGCATTCTGGATCGTGACGGTCCAGTCCAGCGAGTCCACTTTCCGCTGCAGGCGGGCCGGGAAGGCCTTCTCGGGCGAGACGCCCCGTCCGGCGGCGATACTGTTGCCCAGCACCAGCACGCGGAGGCCCTGCGTCGTCGATGAGTCGGTCGTCGGGGCAGCGGGGGCGGCGGTGGTCGTCGTTGCAGTGTCGGGAGACGAGGCGGCAGCCGGGCCGGACGTGGAACGATCCTGTCCGCAGGCGACCACGCACAGAACTCCGGCAGCGAGAAGAAAGTATAGGCGGACGGTCTGCATGGCGACGCGGAAACAGCCAGTAGACGACGGACCCCCTCTACCGCCGCGGAAAACCGCGGGTTTCGGGGCAATCGCTCGCAGCCTCCCCTCTTCAGCCTTCCCGGTTCATGTCGGATGCGTCCGTGCTTCGTGTTGAGTCGCTTACCAAGTCCTTCGAGAGCGGGGGGGAGGTACTCACGGTGATCGACGACGTGAGCTTTGTCGTTGACGAGGGAGAGACCTGTTCGGTCGTCGGGCCGTCCGGCAGCGGCAAAACGACGCTGCTGGGCCTCTGCGCGGGGCTTGACCGTCCGTCGAACGGGCACATCACGCTCTGCGGCATCGACCTGACGCCGCTGGACGAGGACGAGCGCGCCGAGGTGCGCAACCAGTACGTCGGGTTCGTCTTTCAGACGTTTCGGCTCCTGCCCACGCTCACGGCGCTGGAGAACGTGATGGTGCCCGCCGAACTGCGCGGCACTGCCGATGCCCGCGAGCGCGCGTCCGACCTGCTGGATGAGGTGGGCCTGGGCGACCGGCTCGACCACTACCCGACCCAGCTCTCGGGTGGGGAGCAGCAGCGGGTGGCCATGGCACGGGCCTTCATCAACGAACCTCGCATCCTCTTTGCGGATGAGCCGACGGGCAACCTCGACGCCGAGACCGCCGAGCGGGTGGAGGACGTGCTGTTCCGCCTCAACGAGACGGCGAACACCACGCTCGTGCTCGTGACCCACGACCTGGAGCTGGCCCATCGCACCGAGCGTATTCTGAAGCTGCGGGGTGGACAGGTCGTGGGAGAAGAGCAACCGACCCGCGAGACGACCCAGGCGGTGTCTTCGTAGAGTGATTTCCTTCGGGCTTTTTTACGTCCGCGTCGATGGGCCCGCTGTAGGAACGGCTACGCTTCTACACCCAACTGTGCCGAAGCATCCTTCACGAGGGCCTTGGCCGCCGTGGGGGACTCGGCCTCCGAGTAGACGCGCAGCACCGGTTCAGTGCCGGACGGGCGGATCAGCAGCCACCCGTCGTCGAGAATATGTTTGAACCCGTCCAGCGTGTCAAGGCGCTCGACCGTGTGACCGTCAATCTCGTCGAGCCCGCCGTCGGCGTCCAGGCGGTCCAGAATGTCGGCCTTCTGGTCCGCGGGGATGTGAAGGTCGTCCCGGTAGTTATAGTGCGGTCCGAATTCCTCCAGTAACTCGTTGACCAGCTCGGACAGCTGCATCTCGCGCTCCACCATCATTTCGACGATGAGGAGGCCGATGTAAATGCCGTCGCGCTCGGGGATGTGGCCCGCCGCGGCAATGCCGCCGGATTCCTCCCCGCCGACCAGCACAGTTCCCTCGGCCATCTTGGGGGCAATGTGCTTAAAGCCGATCGGCGTCGTCTCGATCGACAGGCCGTACGCCTCGGCCATCTTGTCGAGGAGATGCGTGGTGGAGAAGGTTTTCACGATCATGCCCGACAGGTCCCGCTCCTCGTAAAGATACTTCGTGAGGAGGGCGAGAATGTGGTGGGAACTCACGTAGTCGCCGTTCTCGTCGACCATGCCGATGCGGTCGCCGTCGCCGTCGTTGGCGAGGCCCGCGGCCGCGTCGGACGACGCCACGGTGTCGGAGAGGTCCTGCAGGCGTTCCTCGATCGGTTCGGGGGCGATGCCGTGGAAGCCGGGGTTGTGGTCGTGGCGGAGGGGAAGGACCTGCTCCTCGCCCAGCAGGTCGGTGATGAGGCCCCGTCCGGCGCCGTACATGGCGTCGTGGGCGAGGAGGAGGCCCGATTCGCGGATGGCGTCGACGTTGAGGATGTCATGGAGGGCACTCAGGTAGTGAGCCCGGAGGGACGAGGTCGACACGGTGCCGTCCGCCGTCAGAGTGTCGAGAGACGGGAGGGCGGAGGAGCGATCGACGGCGTCGGGGACCGCCTGCTCAACCTTGTCGACCATAGACGGGGGAGCGGGGCCGCCGAAGTCCGCCTTTAGCTTGTATCCGTTGTACTCGGGCGGGTTGTGACTGGCGGTGATCACGATGCCGGCGTCGGCGTCCAGCGCCTGCGTGGCCCAGCTCACGGCAGGAGTGGAAACGATCCCGTCGGCCATCGTCACCTCAATGCCGGCGTCGCCAAGCACGCGGGCGGTGCGGTTGGCAAACTCCGGGCTTAAGAAGCGGGCGTCGTGCCCCACGACGGCGTGCGGGGCCTCTCCGTAATCAGCACGGAGCCACGCGGCAGTGGCCTGCGCGACGCGCTCCAGGTTGGCAAAGGTGTAGTCGTCGGCGATGACGGCGCGCCAGCCGTCGGTGCCGAAGGCGATGGAAACGTTGGACATGGAAACGGTAGTCGGTCGAGACGTGAGAGGGAGCGGTGCGGATGAACAGTCGAAAGAAAAGAATGCGCATCCGCAAAAACTACTTTTCGAGACAGGGCACCCCGGGCAATCGTATGTTCAGTTTCTATCAAGAGCGAACCCGCTCATCTGCCTCCTCCCGCCAGTATTGCCGGGAGCATATGGGCGTTTGTGGGCAGTGTCCCGACTAATCGGAACTCGTTCCGAATCGGGGTGTGGGTATGGGAGAAGTTGCCTTTTACCTCCGCGTTTGTTCGCCAATCAAGGTAAGATGCGATTGCCTTGGGGCGGTCGGCTGCTTTGTGAACGAGCCGCGGTGCCGTGCGTTGAGGATCGCGACTGCGTGCCCAGATCTGGCTGGAGGCCCCGAGTATGTAAAAGTACCCACGTGTTTCCCACGTACCACCGTGTCAATGCCTAGTCCGTATGTCGCTCATGCGTGTTCGATCTGTGCTGGTGGTGCTTGCGGTTGTTGTTTCCGGAGTGGGCGTTTCCGGCGGTGCCGCGGTGCAGGCTCAGAGCGTGCAGGTGGGTGGGGGCGGCGGATGGGCCGTGCCGACCAACAACGTGCGGGCCGAGGCGAAAATGGTCGACGAATCCCTCGCCATTGATTTGAAACCGGGCCCGCACGCCTACGCCGACGCCGGACTCGTGTGGTCGCTCGGCGACCGGTTTGCGCTGGGCGGACGGATTCGCGTGCAGGCCTCCCGGCTGCGCAGCACAGTCGACTGCGACGACGGGTCCTGCGGGGCGCCGGACGGATTGCTGCGAGCAGCGACGCTGGAGGGCCGTTTTCTGTTCACCTCCATCGACTGGATCCAGCCGTATGTTCTCGTCGGTCTCGGCGTCGTGAACATCACGGTTGACGCCGTACGCGACCAGGAGACCGGGCGGACTTATGAGGAGGTGGTCGTGACGGACGCTGGGGGCGACGTGGGCCTGGGCGCCGCGATTCCCGTCGTTTCGGATCTCTTTCTGGACGCCGAGGTCCGCGTCACCGGCACGCTGCCGGGCGGGAAGGAGAACGCTGTAACGACTCTGCCCTTCGCGCTCGGGCTGTCGTATCGATTCTAAGGAGTGGGGCTGCTTACCGGACAGTTAGCACGCAGCACCGAAAAATCTTCTCCAACCGTCACTCCAGCCCCTGATCTAGGCCATCTAGATGGCCAGAGTCTATCTGACGTACGGCAGGATAGGCGCACGACAGCTGTCGGTGCGACGAAGGAAATCGGGAAATCGTAGGTGCATTTTTTGGCAGTTTTGCCTGTAAATAATGACTCCGGGGAAAAATCAGCGGGGGCGTGATGGGACGGGTGGGGATGGAACTGGCGCTGCTCTATTTCCAGTATCGGAAGGCAGGCGCCGCGGGGGGGCAACGCTTGCGGGCGGCGTTCTCCCGAGATCCCTCCGGCGCCGCGAAGGAGGCGCGTCGGAGGGAGGCGCGCTTCCCCTCGCCGGTGTCGCCGGACGGGAAGTTCGTGACGGTGGAGGCCGTGGCAAGCGAGGGGGCGGAGCGGCTGCTGGACCTGACCCATCCGAGGTGAAGTACGTCTACGTCGCCGATGGCGCCGAGCTCGTCGAGTACGACACGAAGGGACCGACGATTTACGGACACCCGATGGCGGCGGGGGCGATGGCCGTGGGGGCGGCCCCGTTTTTCAAAACGAATGCCTACGACCCGACCATCGATCCGGCCCGGCTGAATGCGTTCTCTTCGAAGGGAGGGATTCCCATCCTCTTCGATCAGAGCGGGAGTGAGCGTCCGTCTCCGCTGATTCGAGAAAAACCGGACGTGACCGGCACGGATTTTCTCGATAACACGTTCTTCGGGCGCGATGTGACTGGGCCCATCGACGGCGATTCGTTTCCGAACTCCGCGGGCACCTCGGCGGCGGCGCCGACCGTGGCGGCGATCGCGGCGCTGATGCGGGAGGAGCGGTCCCTCACGTCGGGTGCGGTGTACGACCAGCTTGAATCGAACGCTCTAGACGTGACGGAGCGTCGGGACGAGCAAGGAGGCGTCGAGTCGGTCGCGGCCGGGTGGGACCCGTGGAGCGGCCACGGGTTTGTGGACGTGGAGGGCGTCGTGGCTGACGTGTTCAATCTTCGGGTGGCGGAGACGGACGTCTCAGGGACACCCCTCGAGCTGTCGTGGCGGGTGCGGAGCGGGGTGTCCATTCAAAGCTATGATATTGATTTTCAGTATTTTGGAGAAGACTTGAGGGATCTCGCTGATTCGGGACCCTCTCCGGTGACGTTTTCCAATCCGGGCCTGGGCGGCTACACCTACCGGATTGGATAGACCCGCACGGACGGAACAACGGGCACGCAGACCGTCGCGGACACGGTCGGGATTCGGAATCTTGAGGCAAGGCCGGGGTTCCGGGGCGTTGGGGCTCAGCAGCCCGTTACGATCACGTGGATGCTTCCCCCCGAGCCTCGCACGTCGGGGTTCTCGTACCGGGTGGAGCGAAAGTCGGGATCGGACGGCACGTTTACGGCTATCGGGACGACGAGCGGATCGCGATTTACCGCCGAGCAACAGCCGATCGGACGCCAGTTCTACAGGATCACGGCGACCGACGGGCAGGGCAACACGATTACTTCCCCGGCGACGTCCGTCGAGATGGGCATCGGTCCCTATCCGAATCCCGCCCGCAACACCGTGACGGTACGCCTGCGGACGGATGCGAGCCAGAGTGTACGGGTGGCGGTGTACGACGAACTGGGCCGACGCGTCCACCGTGATCGCTAAGAGGTTACGGCCGACGCCACCATCAAATTCGGCATTGACGTGAGTCGGTGGAGCAGCGGGATGTACTTTCTGCGGCTTCGGGGAGACACCTTTACGAAGACGCGGAAGGTTATCGTTCAGAAGTAGAGGGGCAGAAGGGCCTATTCGGCATCCTCGACGGCGTCGCCAGCAGCGTCCGCGTCCATCTCCCCGTTCTTGACGGACGTGTCCGTCTTCGATTCGTCGGCCTGCACGGACGTGTCCGTTTGCGAGTCGTCGGCCTCTGCCGCTTCGTCCTCTTTTTCGGACGCCTCTTCCGTGTCGATGACCCGCGTCACGTCGGCGATCCCGTCGCCCTCCTTGAGGTCGATCACGCGGACGCCCTGCGTGTTGCGGCCCATCGTGCTGATCCCGTCGACCCGCGTACGGATCATGATGCCGTTCTCCGTGATGATCATCAGGTCCTCGGCGCCGTAGACGCCTTTTATCGCCACAAGGTCGCCGGTGCGGTCGGTACGGTTGAGGGTGATGAGGCCCTTGCCGCCGCGGCTCTGCACACGATAATCGTCGAGGATGGTGCGTTTGCCGTAGCCGTTCTCGGCGACGGCCAATACATCGAGCTCCTCGTGTTTGCCGGGTGGGACCGAGACCATGCCGACCATCGTCTGGTCGCCAGGGAGCTTCATACCGCGCACGCCGCGCGTGTTACGCCCCATCGGGCGGGCGTCGCTCTCGTCGAAGTGGACGGCTCGGCCGCCGGAGGAGGCGACCACGACCGTGTGGTCGCCGCCCGTGAGGGAGGCCTCGATGAGGGCGTCGTCTTCGTCAACCGAGATGGCGATGATCCCGTTCGAGCGGGGCCGGCTGTAGGCCTCCAGCTCCGTCTTCTTGACCTGCCCGTTCCGCGTGGCCGCCAGGACGTAGTGATTGTTGAGAAACGTCTCGTCTTCGAAGTCCTCCTTGCTGACGCTGATGACGGCCCGCACGCGGTCGTCCGGGTCGATCTCAATGAGCTGACGGATCGAACGGCCCTTCGCCGTGCGGCTGCCCTCCGGAATTTCGAACGGCCGTAGCCAGAAGCACTGGCCCTGGTCCGTAAAAAGGAGCAGGACGTCGTGCGAGTGGCATACGTAGAGGTGCTCGATGAAGTCGTCGTCGCGCTTGCCGGTGCCGCGCATGCCGACGCCGCCGCGGCCCTGGGTGCGGTACGTGTCGATGGGGGTGCGCTTGGTGAGGCCCTGGTGCGTAATCGTAACGACCACGCGCTCCCGCTCGATCAGGTCCTCGATGATAATGTCGTCGCCGCCGGTATAGTCGATCTCCGTGCGGCGCTCGTCGTCGAATCGCTCTTTGACCTTTAGGAGCTCCTCCGTGATGATCTCCATCCGGCGCTCGCGGCTGGAGAGGATGTGCTGGAGCTCCTGAATTTTCTCGATGATGTCCTCGTACTCGCCGATGATCTTCTCGCGCTCCATCCCGGTGAGGCGGCTCAGGCGGAGGCGCAGGATGGCGTCGGCCTGCTCCTCGGTGAGCCAGTGGCCCTCCTCCGGTTGCTGGACCATCTCCTCGTAGTCGTCGCCGAGGAGCTTCTGAACGGTGTCCTGCCCTTCGTCTGCCTCGACCGGGGGCGCAAGCGGTACGTTGAGGTCGCGGAGGTCGGCCTCCGACAGCGGATCCGGATAGCGGCCGCGGCACAGGTTGCGGCGGGCGGTCTCGGTGTCGGGCGAGTGGCGGATGATGGCGATGACCGCGTCGAGGTGGTCGAGCGCCAGCGTAAGGCCCTCCAGGATGTGGGCGCGGTCCTGCGCCTGCTCCAGGTCGTACTCCGTGCGGCGCACCACGATCTCGTGGCGGTGGTTCACGTAGTGCCGGATGGCGTCTTTGAGGTCTACCACCTTGGGACGCCCGTCCACGAGCGCGACCATGTTGACGCCGAACGTGTCCTGCAGGCGCGAATGCTTGTAGACCTGGTTCTTGACGATCTCGGCGTTGGCGCCCTGCTTCAGCTCGATGACGACGCGGAGGCCGTCGCGGTCGCTCTCGTCCCGCAGATCGGCGATGCCCTCGATCCGATCCTGCCGTACCCGATCGGCAATGCGTTCGATCTCGCGGCTCTTGTTGACCTGATACGGCATCTCGGTGACGATGAGCGCGCGGCGGCCGCTGCGGACTTCTTCTTCCTCCATCTTGGCGCGCATCACGACGCGCCCCCGGCCCGAGTGGTAGGCCTCGTAGACGCCCTTGTAGCCGTAGATGATGCCGCCGGTGGGGAAGTCCGGCGCCGGGAGGTGGTCCATCAGGTCCTCGATCTCAATCTCCGGGTTGTCGATGTAAGCGACGGTGGCGTCGATCGTCTCGCCCAGGTTGTGCGGCGGAATCTTGGTGGCCATGCCCACGGCAATGCCGTCGGCCCCGTTGACCAGCATATTCGGAAAGGCTGCCGGAAGGACGGTCGGTTCCTCCATCGTCCCGTCGAAGTTTTCCTGCGTGTCGACGGTTTCCTTGCCGATGTCCTTCATCATCTGCTCGGCGATGCGTGTCATGCGGGCCTCGGTGTACCGCATGGCTGCCGCCGAGTCGCCGTCCATGGAGCCGAAGTTGCCCTGCCCGTCGGCCAGCGGGTAGCGCATCGAGAAGTGCTGGGCCATGCGCACCAGCGTGTCGTACACCGACGAGTCGCCGTGCGGGTGATATTTGCCGAGCACCTCGCCGACGATGCGGGCGCTCTTTTTGTAGTTGGCGCCCTGGGTGAGGCCGAGTTCGTGCATGCCGTAGAGCACGCGACGATGCACCGGCTTGAGGCCGTCCCGCACGTCGGGCAACGCCCGGCTGACGATGACCGACATCGAGTAGTCGATGTATGAGGACTTCATTTCGTCCTCGATGTTGATCGGGATGACCCGGCTGTCGTCCGCTTCCATACTCAGGAGAGAAGGTCTGCAGAGAGCGTAGAGGAGAGCGCCCCGTGGGCGCGTGTGCACACACGATCTGTAATGTAGGCATTTGCCGATAGAAGTGCCACCGATCGACCTCCTGAGAAGGAGGGCGAGAGGGGAGACAGCGGGAAGGAAGACGAGTATTCACACACGAACGAGCACGGACGCAGGACAGCGAACCTCCGTGCCAATACAACTGTTAATGACAAACAAACAGATCCATGCCAAGCCCAACGAGCGGCCTGTATGTCCCCGATCGACACGCTCCAGGCATCCAAGCGTCTGCAGGAGGAGGGAGTGTTTAGCCCCGAGCAGGCGGAGCGGATCGCCGAGATCTTATCGAGTTTGGACGTGGCGAGTGCCACGAAGGATGATCTGGAAGAGTTGGAAGCGCGGATGGAGCAACGCTTCGATCAGGTGGACGAGCGCTTCGAGCAGGTTGACCGGCGCTTTGAACAGATTGACGAGCGTTTCGAACAGATTGAAGAGCGCTTCGATCAAGTTGATCGGCGCTTCGAGCAGATCGACGAGCGTTTCGGTCAAGTTGATCGGCGTTTTGAACAGATGGACGAGCGGCTCACCCAGCGCATCGAGTTGTCGGAGGAGCGGACCGAGAAGCAAATTTCCCAGCTTCAGAGCAATCTGTACCGGGTGCTTCTGATTGGATTCGGGGCTCTCTCGACCCTGATCATCATTTTGAACTACGTCACCGGATAATCCGGATAATACCGTTTCTGGGTCATGATGTCTGGGGGGCGAACGAGATCAATGAGACTCCTCAAATTATGTATCCCATAACCTTCTGACGTTCAAAACTTTAACGTTTACACGTTTGGAGAGACGGCCGTATGGATGGACAGAAGCAGGCTTCTGTGGCATGCCGACATCTCCGGTTGGAATCCGTATAAGGAGGGGCGGAGCGGGCTTCGCATTGTGCGTCTGAGTACGCGTCTGCAGGTTGGGGCTCCAGTAGGGCAATCGCATCTTGCTCTCCGGGATACACGAGCGGAGGAGAGCACGGCATGACTGCTTTCATACGTCCATGCCTCCGCTCAGTTCGGGAAATCGAGCCGATCAACGGCACAACTGTCTCCCACGTCCCCGGATGTCTGCCGACATGCAATGGCCCTAGTGCAGCTTCAACGGGTCCGTTGTGCAATCGAGCTTTGGACGGACCTCGTCCGTCCATACCTCAAGCTGGAGCTTGGAGCAATAGCAAACTGCTTTCCCCAAAAGATCGTTTG
>PXUA01000012.1:56515-93519 GCA_003022435.1 Bacteroidetes bacterium SW_9_63_38
TTTCCACTCAGGGCGCGGAATTCGTATTGCGTGAGGCGGCCTGTGCGTCGCATGGGCTGCCGGATCAGCGGTCACGAATCACGTCTTCCCGAATTGGGCTGAGGATGCGCAGGGCATTCGCCACCCTGTAGATTGACGGTGGACGCTGCACTAAGAGCTCCAGTCTATGGTTGCGCTTCTGCTCTGTTGGATTCTGCTTCCAAGCCTTCACCACTTCGTGTCCGCTACTCCCTCTGCCCCCGATACGACCCGCGTGCCCGACGGCTTCGACCTGCAGGGCCACCGTGGCGCGCGCGGCCTCGCACCGGAAAACACGATGCCGGCCTTCGAGCGCGCTCTGAAGAGTGGCGTGACGACCCTGGAGATGGACGTTGTGGTGGCGGGGGACGGAACGGTGGTGGTGTCGCACGAGCCCTGGATGGCCGCGGACAAGTGCCGTGCGCCCGACGACGAGCGGATTCCGGAGGCCGAAGAGCAGGCGCACAACCTGCACGAGATGACGTACGATGAGATTGCGGCGTACGACTGCGGGAGCCTCCGCCTCGACGACTTTCCGGAGCAGACGCCCACGGCGGCCCCGAAGCCGCGCCTGCGCGACGTGATCGAGCGAGCCGAAACGTATGTTGCCGAGCATGATCGCCCGCCAGTCTTCTACAATATCGAAATCAAGAGCCGTGAGGAGTGGGACGGCACGTTTCAGCCCGCGCCGCCGGTCTTTGCGAATCGCGTGCTGGAGGTCGTGCAGAAAGTGGGCGTTGCGTCGCGGACGACGCTCCAGTCCTTCGACTCGCGTGTGCTGGAGGCGGTCCACGAGGGGGAGGAGCCCGTTCGGACGGCCCTACTCGTCTGGAACGTGGGGACGGCCGAGGCGCACCTGTCGACGCTCTCCTTCGTCCCGGACGTGTACAGCCCGTCGGCGCACCTCGTGGATGCCGACCGGGTCGACACGGCGCACGAGCACGGTGTTTTGATCATCCCGTGGACCGTGAACGAGTCCGAGGCGATGGCAATGCTGATCGAGGCCGGTGTCGATGGGTTCATCACCGACTATCCGAATCGAGCTCAACAGGTGCTGGCCGCTCAGGGGGATGAGGAACGGTAGCTGGACCGGAGAGCCCCGCAGGGGAATGGACCCGCTCCGGTAGATTTGGAATCATTCCGAAAGAGTCCCATCTTTCGCGTTGATGTCCTTGCCATCGTTCCGCGCCGATGATATGCTTGTATGTGAGTTCTTCCACCCCTCAATCCTGTGCCCAAAATAACACAAGGCGCTTTTCCCGAGGAGGGGATCGCCGGCGTGGCGGGTACGAGCCGGGGGCCGGATTCGGGCTCGTACCGATATGGCCTTTACGGGTCTGTGCAGATACACCGCCTCGGGAACGATTGAAGCCCCTTTCTTCCTCCTCTGCCGACTCTCTTTACTAGGCGTCTAAAGACCGTTGAGTTTAACTGTAGTTGCGAACCGCGTCCCCATTCGACAGACCGATGATGGCTGGGGAATTTCCGTTGGGGGGTTGACGACGGCCCTCCTCCCCGTCCTTGAGGAGCAAGGCGGCACTTGGGTGGGCATGGGCGAAGAGCCCGAGCTGTCCGAGCGACAGGAGTACCCCGCCGACGATCCCAATTTCGTTGTGCGCCGCGTGCCCTTAAGCACCGAGGAGCTCGACGGCTACTACTACGGCATGGCCAACCAGATTCTGTGGCCGTTGTCGCACTATCTGATCCAGCACCTGGAGCTGAATCGCGACTTCATCGACACCTACCGGTCGGTGAACGAGCGCTTCGCCGAGGCCGTGCTCGAAGAGACGGACGGGGGCGGGGACGAGGTGATCTGGATTCAGGACTACCATCAGATGCTTTCCCCGGGCCACATTCGGGCGGAGCGTCCCGAGGCCACCATCGGGCACTTCTGGCACATTCCCTGGCCGGCGATGGAGGTGTTTCGCATCCTGCCCTGGGCGCGCGAGCTCCTGCGTGGTATGCTCGGCTGCGACCTCATCGGCTTCCATGTCGAGGAGTATGTCGACAATTTCGTCGAGAGCGCCGAGACGTTGCTCGGGGCCGGGGTGGACGGAAACGTGATCCGGTACAACGGGCACGAGACGCGGGCCGAGGCGCACCCCATCGGCATTGAGGTGGATCGCTTTAAGGAGATGGCCCACGACCCCTCCATCGAGGAGGAGGCCCAGAAATTTCGGGAGCGGATGGGCACCGACAACATCGTAATCGGCATCGACCGTCTCGACTACACGAAGGGCATTCACTCCCGGATGCTCGCCTTCGAGAAGTTTCTGGAAGAGAATCCGGAATACCACGGCGAAGTCAGCTTCTTCCAGATTGCCACGCCGAGCCGGACGGAACTGGAATCCTACCAGAAGATCCGGCGCGAGGTCGACGAGGTGGTGGGGCGCATCAACGGGCGGTTTGCCCGCAACAGCTGGGTGCCCGTCAACTACCGGTATCGCACCTACACGCAATACGAGCTGTGTGCCTTTTACCGAGCGGCGGACGCGGCGCTCATTACGCCGCTCCGCGACGGTATGAACGTGGTGACCCAAGAGTTCATCACGGCCAGTCAGGACGGGGTGCTCATCCTGTCGGAGCTCACGGGGGCGGCCTACCTGCTACCCGAGGCGCTTCAGGTCAACCCGTACGACCTCAACGGCCTCGCCGAGGCCATCAAGACGGCCCTCGAAATGCCGCTGGACGAGAAGGAAGAACGACTGGAGGGGCTCAAGCAGACCGTCGACACCCTTGATGTGCACAACTGGGCCGGCAATTTCTTGGATGCCCTGTAGCAATTGAATCCCGACTTCGTTTCTCTTCTTTCAGGTTTCCGTCGTCATGATTCCCGTCGTTGATCGTCCGCTGTTCTTTCTCGATTACGACGGCACCCTCGCGCCGATCGTGGACGACCCGGATGCCGCGGTGCCGCATCCCGATGTGCCGGAGTTGCTTCGCGAGCTGGACAACCAGTTTCCGGTCTGGATCGTCACGGGGCGCGACCTGCGGGCGCTGGCGTCATTTCTGGACCAGCCGCTCAAGGCCATCGGCCTGCACGGGGCGCAGGAGGGCGTGGTGGGGGGCGAGGTGCAGCGCCTCATGCCGGACGATGCGGCAAAGGCCCTGAATTGCTTGCGCCGATCGGTGCCGTCGGTCGATGGCATGCACGTGGAGGACAAAGATCAGGCGTTTGCCGTCCACTACCGGGAGGTCGACGACGAGACCGAGACCCGCGAGCGATTGTCGAGCTGGCTCGACGCGATGCCGGAGATGCTCGACGCCATCTGGGGCAAGAAGGTCGTCGAGCTTCGCCCCGACGGCCTCACGAAAGGCACAGCCGTTCGGCGCATCGCCGACGATCATCCCGATCATACGCCGGTGTATTTGGGCGACGACACGACGGACGAGGACGCATTTGCGGCGCTGCAGGACATGGAGCGTGACGCCGTCACCGTCCGCGTCGGCGACGAGGACACCCAGGCCGATTACCGGCTGGCGGGGCCGAACGAGGTTGTGGAGTACCTTCGGCGGTATGTGTAGGGTTGAGCGTTGATGCGTTGAGCGTTGATGCGTTGAGCGTTGGGAGTAGTGTTGTAGGGGGCGGGGACCGTGTCGGGACACTCAGTCTGGGTCGAGGAGGGAACGGAGGGTAGCCAGGAGTTCGGCGATCATCATCGCCGTGGCGCCCCACACCGTGTGTCCTTCTACATCGTAGTACGGCACCTCCACCTCCTCCTCGTGCAGCGTCCAGGGCTCCACGACCCTCGTCTCGGGGGCGAGCAATCGATCCAGCGGTACGCGCAGAATCTGATTGACCTCGCGGTCGGTCGGGTGCAGGGGCAGGGCGCGGGCGGCGGCCCCGACGAACGGGTGGACGCAAAAGTTGGAGGGCGGGATGTAGAGCGGTGTCAGGGCGCCCAAGAGCCGCACCGTGGTCGGCGACAGCCCGATTTCCTCGTCGGCTTCGCGCAGTGCCGTCTCAGACAGCGTCTCGTCTCCTTCTCGCCGTCCTCCGGGGAACGAAATCTGCCCGCTGTGATCCGACAGCTCGTCGTGCCGCGCGGTAAGCACGAGCACTGGGCGCTCTTCCTCCGGGAGAAGGAGGGCCAGCACCCCGGCTTCGCGGCATGCCTGCCTGTCGACCGACAGCGCGTCCTGCCGGGCCGAGTGGCGGGGAGCCATCGTGGCGTGGACGTCGTGGCCGGGCAGCGATTGGGCCAGCCGGGCGGAGAGACAGTCAATGAAGGCGTTGTACGAGCAGATGGGGACGCGGGAGGGACGTGAACGAGAACACATCGACGGGGTGGGGAAGAGTGGGTCCGGTCCTCGTTCGCAGAAAGAACGCCGTCCGGGCAGGTTCCCCCGCCGCCGCGCCGCGGGGCCTTGCCAAAAGAAATCCCCGACCGGGACGGCGCCCGGCCGGGGGATCCGCATCGACACCCGGCCTGCGAGAGACTACTGGATCTCGATCTGACGGGGTTTGACCGCATCCGTCTTCGGCACGTGAATCGTGAGCACGCCGCTCTCGTAGCTGGCGCCAATCTGTTCCGCGTTGACGGTGCGCGGAAGGGGGAAGGAACGGTAGAAGTGGCCGAACGGCCGCTCCACGCGAACGTACTCCTCGTTCTCCCCGGTTTGTGGGCTGGCCCGCTCGCCGCTAATGGTCAGCTGGTGGTCCTGGTAGTTGATCGTCAGGTCGTCCTTCTGGACGCCCGGCAGGTCGAGGTGCATCCGGTACGCATCCTCCGTTTCCACGAGGTCGGTCCGGGGCGCCCAGACCGCCTGCCGCGAGGAGTCGCCGTTGTCCTGCGACTCGGATGGGAGGAAGCGGTCGAACATACGGTCGATTTCGCGCTGAAGGTCGTTCAGACCCCGGTTGCGAGTACGGCTCAAACTGGTCATAGCTGGTAGGTGGTTTGTTGTGGATAGCAGTGACGACGGGGATCTCCTGTCGTCGCGACCCTTGAAGAAATCATCTCGTAGACGATTACATGCAACTGCTATACCACCTCAAACTTTTGGACACATATACTGCCATATCGGCGACGAAGTCCGACGAAACGGCGGGACGCCGGGCAGGTCTGAAGTTGTGGCCGATCGGGGCTGCCAAGACGGCAATCCGGGGCGAATCCTTGCTCAGCGGCGCTGAAGAGGTGTCAGGCCGCGGGGACGCCGGACGCTGTAGCGGGAGAACGCTACAGGAGGTCGAGGTCGCGGAGGTGATCAATGGGGTTCTCAAAACTGCAACTGCTGAAGGAGCGCGCGAGGTGATCGCGGGTGTGGCGGATGCCGTCGAGGGAGGCGCTGAGGTTCCGCCACGAGAAGTGCTCTTTTTCGAACCGGAAGTTGTTGGCCGTCTCCTCCCGGAGGATCGTCTGCACGTGTTCGGGGTCCAGCTGATGTTCGACTGCGAGAACGGCGGCGGCGAAGAGACTCACGAATCCGTGCATCTCGGTATCCAGCCCGTCGTCGTAGTGGCGGATGGGATGCTGGAGCCCAGTGGCGGCCTTGAAGGGAACCCGTGCGTCCCGACAGGCCACGATGAGGGCGGCAAGGGCCTCGACGGAAGGCACGTCGCTGGGCGCGCGACCGCCGCAGCGCACCTTCAGCCCCATCGTCGAACGGGCGGGGATGGCCTGCCGGCTGTTGTGCTCGGCGACGGCCGCACAGAGCGCCGGAAGGGCGTCGACGGCGCTGGGCTGCATCGGAAGCTCTAAAAACAGGTCGAGCTTTACCGTGCCGGTTTGGATGAGGCGCCGGTCGACCTCCGTAAAGAACGAGTTGAGGGCGGACTGGTCGTCGCCGACGGCGGAGGTGGGGAGGGGAACTTCCATCACGTCCACCTGCGTTTGCCCGCCGTACTCGACGTCGAAGTCGTTGATGACCTCCAAGTCGCGAGCGAAGGCGTCGAGAAAGGCGTCGCGATCCGGTCCCCCGGTGCCGAGCACCGAGAAGCGAACCGGCGGCCCGTTCACGAAGAGGTTCTTGTGCGGAGGAAGGTCCGGCAGTTGTCGGACCGGCAGCACGAAGCGGGAGAGGAACCAGGACTCGGGCTCCTCGCGGTGGTCCGTGTAGCCACGAAGGGCCTGCGGAAGAGAGAGCGCGGCGGGGGGGAGCAGTCCGGCGTAGTCCAAAATGTCATCCAGTAGAGTGAGAAGGCTGGGGGGGACCAGAGCATCGGACGCGTTGCGAGGTTCCATCGAGCGGAGGGGACGGTGAGAAGGAGGGTGCGGAGAACGGCAGCGACTGTGAGCCTATATTCGAAGGGAGGGATTCTCAAATACTCTCCAATACCGTATACTCGGACCTATCGTCGTCGTCTTCGATCCCCAATCGCGGCTCTTTTTGCCGGCGCTTCCCAGAACGGTGGGGGGAGCCCCCGGCCGGGATCTCAATGCCAACACGTCCGTGCCTCTTGACGGTCGGATCGCGCTTCCCGAAGTTCCGTAAGAGGAGCGCAATTTTGGCCTCCGAAAGGCCGGAGGCGTTCGTGACGCGTCGCGATGGTTCCGCCGAGCACTTCGTCCGCTGCACACAGTCAGGAATAGCCCCATGCGTAGTTGGATGTCGTATTTCGCCACGATTCTACAGCGAGGCCCGCTGCTGCTCCTGATGACCATTGGGCTGACCGGCGGGCTGCTCGTCGGATGCAGTTCCAGCGGCACCGAGACGCGGACGACGGAAGAGCCGGAGATGGCGGAGGAGGAGTTGTCGTCCGGCCTGCAGGGGGTCAAGCAGGCGCTGGCAGAGGATCCGACCGACACGGACGCGCACCTCCGAAAGGCGCAGCTGCTGCGGATAAAGGCCGACAGTACGATGGAGGCGGCGCGCTATGCGATGCTTCATCGACGAGCGTGGGAGGCTGAGTCGACGGCGCTCGCGGTTGATTCGGATCTCCGCGAGGACGTGCAGGAGCAACGACGGAACGCGTATACCTTGGAGATGCGTCGGGGCGAGAAGGCCTACAATCAGGGGAGCAAGGACGAGAAGGAGGCGTCATTCGAGCAGGCGGTCGGCCACTTCGACGCCGCCGCGACGACCCTTCGCGACTCGGCTCGTCCATCGCTGAACGAGGCGTACGCTCGCCTTCAGGTGGGGCAGAAGAGCGAGGTGATTCCGGTGCTAGAAGAGTACGTGCAGCGGGCCGACGCGGCTGGAGCGGCCAGGGCATACCGAATTCTCGGGCAGTTGTACGTGTCGAACAGCCAGTACGAGACGGCCACGAAGCTGCTCGATCAGGCCACGAGCCAGTATCCTGATGACAACGAGTTGCAGGCCCTTCGTCTGAATGCGTACAATCGGGCTGGGGACGTGGACGAGGCGGTTGCAGTGTATCGTGAGCAGATTGAACGAAAGCCGAAGCGGGCGACCTACCGGTACAACTACGGCGCTCTGTTGCTGCAGGCCCGCCGGTACGGACCGGCCATTGAACAACTCCGACAGGCCGTCGACCTTCAGCCCGACAACGCGGAGGGACAGTACAACCTCGGGGCGGCGTACCTGAACGCGGCGCTGGCCCGCGACGACAGCATCGCGGCTCTGAAAAAGAATCCGGCGTCGCGGGCAGACACGACGATGTCGGTGGACGAGCAGATCGGTCAGCTCGCGGGACGACGCGATTCGTTGTTGGAAAAGTCCATCCCACCACTTGAACGGGCGCGGGGAGTCGTCGAACAGGATCAGGTCCTTCAGCGGCCGGGGGACGATGAGATTCGCCGGGATGCGTGCCGCGCCCTGTTGGTGGCGTACGTGAAGACGGATCGGCCGGGGCGGGCCGCAAAGGTCCAGGACTGCACCGACTTTGCTCGCCGATAAGAGCGAGCGTGATCCGGTCGGCCGAGAATGCCAGGGATAATACAGGGATAATCCGTGAGGGTTGGATCTGTCGGAGATGCCTCTCTAGGTTACTCGCGGTGTTGCGGATGCCCCTCGTTTCGTCTGTGTAGGGGAAAGACTTCCCAACACGACCGTGCGATGCCCTGTTGGAGGACTCTGTTTGAGGAGCAGAGCCGGAGTCCTGCGTGGGGGAACGATTGATGCTTTCCAACGGGGCTGCCTGCGACCAGAATGAGCTGATTTTGCGCGAACTGACACGAACAACCCGACCACGATGACCATCCACCGTTCAGTATTCGTCTCCGTCCTTCTGGGCGGCCTTGTGCTTGCGAGCCTATCCGGCTGTTCAGGGGGGAACCCGCAGATGAGCGCGGCCAAGGATGCGAGGGAGCAGGAGCGCTTCGATCAGGCCCTGGCACGGGTCGACTCGGCGCTGGCGCAGGATTCGACAAACGGGGACGCCTATCTGTTGAAGGCCGACATTTTGCGCCGGCAGGCCGACTCGACGATGGCGCCGGACGTGTACAGGGAGTTTTATCAGAAAGCGCGGGCCGCGGAAGAGGAAGCCCTGGAGGCACGTGCTGACGTGCGAGGAAAGGTGAAAAACCAGCGCCGCATCGCCTACGCCACGCAGTCGAAACGAGGATCCGATGCCTTCCACCGGGCGCGGAAGGCGTCCGACCCGTTGCTCTACCGGCAGGCCGCGGCCCACTTCGGAGCGGCCGCCGCCACGTACCCGGACTCGGCCGGGGTTGTCCTGAATCAGGCCTACGCGCTTTTGAATCGGGCGCAGAACCGGGAGGGGCGGAGTATGACGACCGTTATTCCGGCACTGGAGCGGTACTTCGACACTGCTCAGGCCCCGGAGAAAAACGCGTACGATATCCTCAGTGCCTTGTACCTTCAGGGGGATCAGGCTCAGAAGGCCATCGATCTGCTTGAGTCGGCACGGGAGAATCTTTCGCAGCGTCCCACCCACCTCCGGTTCGGTGGCACGCGCGGGCTCAAATACGCGGGAACCGTTGAGGCAGGCGGTACCTCGCGCAGTGTGGAGGGGACCACGCCCGGTCGCGTCGAGCTGGACGCCGCGGACGATGCCGTCTCCGGCACGTTCAGCAAGAAACAGAAGAAGGGCCAGTTGCGGGTGCGGCTGTTTTACAAAGGGGCAGCCGTTGCGGACACGACCGTTGCGTCGGGCAAGGCCAGCCTGTCGGTCAACCTGAGTCAGCAAACGCCCCTCGCCGAGCTCGAAGGCCGGCTGTTGAACGCGTACAATCAGGCGGGCCAGACGGACAAGGCCATGGCCGAGTACGAGGAGCAGATCGGGAAGAATCCGAACAACGCCACGTACCGGTACAACTATGGGTCGATGCTGCTGCAGGCCGACCGGTACGAGGCGGCCATTGAACAGCTCCAGACGGCCGTGGAACTGGCGCCCGACAACGTGAAGGCACACTACAACCTCGGGGCGGCCTACTCGAACAAAGCGCGGAAGGTGCAGAAGCAGCTTGCGAGCGTCGAGGATTCGCTGCGCGCGATCAGTGAGAAGGCGATGGCTGAGAATCGGGAGCCGACCGACGAGGAGCGACAGACCGTGAACGAGTTGGATCGCGAAAAGAAGGAGCTTCGGGAGCAGAAGGAATCCCTCTTTGAGAAGGCCATCCCGCCGCTGAACAAGGCCCGCAAGATGGCAGAGGCGGAGGGATCGTTTCGGAAAGATGCCTGCACGGCCCTCGTGACGGCGTACGTCCAGACATCGCAGCTTAGCAAGGCCAAGAAGTACGAGGACTGCGCGGGGATGCAGGTAGGCCGCCGCGAGGGCAATTGAGGGAGCCGGCACTTTGAAAAGCGCTCTCGTTCGACGATCCTCGTTACGAGGAGGCTCGTCGATCTACTTGATCCACCGCATAACCCGAGACGACGATGCCCGACGGCACGCTGGACCCGTCCATTTCGCTGTCGGACCTTCATGATGGGTTCGGCACACGAGCGGTCCACGCCGGACAGCAGCCGGACCCAGCGACGGGGGCAGTGATGACCCCGATCTACCAGACCTCGACGTTTGCGCAGACGGCACCCGACGAGCACAACGAGTACGGCTACTCGCGCGTCGCCAATCCCACCCGGACGGCCCTGGAGGGCAACCTCGCCGGGCTCGAAGACGCCCGTCACGGCATTGCGTTCAGCTCCGGCGTAGCGGGCATCGACGCCATCATGAGAAGCCTGCGTCCGGGCGATCACGTGGTGGCGACGAAGGACCTGTACGGCGGCACCTACCGGCTCATGACGGAGGTCTTTGAGCCGCTCGACATCGAGGTCTCGTTCGTCGAGATGGACGATCCGGACGCAGTCGCGACCCACTTTACGGCCGACACAGAACTGCTCTGGGTAGAAACGCCGACCAATCCGCTCCTGCGTATCGCCGACGTGGTGGCGCTCTCCGAACGGGCCCATGCGCACGAGGTGGACGTGGTCGTCGACAACACGTTTGCCTCCCCGTTTCTCCAGCGGCCGCTGGAGATGGGGGCGGACCTCGTGGTGCACTCCGCCACGAAGTATCTCGGCGGCCACTCCGACGTGATTCTGGGCGCTGTGTGCACCAATTCGGACGCGTGGGCCGAACGGCTCCGGTTTCAGGCCAAGAGCACCGGCGCGACGCCGGGTCCGATGGACAGCTTTCTCGTCCTCCGCGGCACGAAGACGCTGCACCTGCGCATGGAGCGGCACTGCGACAACGCCCGCGCCCTGGCGACGATACTCGACGAGCATCCAGCCGTGGGCCGCGTCCGGTACCCGGGGCTGCTGTCGCACCCCAGTCACGAGCTCGCCGCGGCGCAGATGCATGACTTCGGCGGCATGATCTCATTCGAACTGGCCGACGACGACACGAAGGCGGCCCTCGATGTGCTGGAGGCGACGGAGCTCTTTACGCTGGCCGAGAGCCTGGGCGGCGTCGAGAGCCTCATCGAACATCCAGCCACGATGACACACGCGTCGATCCCCGCCGAGGAGCGCGAAGAGATCGGACTGTCGGACTCGCTCATTCGCCTCAGCGTTGGGGTCGAGACGCTCGACGACCTGGCGGCCGACCTGCGGCAGGCGCTCGACGGTCTCGAGGACGGGGAGGGAACAGCGTGATCGACCGCTGGGGCGAGGAGACCCCGGACGGTCGATGGCCTTGGAGGACATATCTCTGCATGTCGTTCCAACCAAGCCGTCACCACCCCATCGTTCCGGTACCGCCCTTGAACGGGCCGACAATGTCGTCGGTGATCCAGCTGCCGTAGAAGTCGCCCTCCTGAGCGCGGGCCTGTTCGTCGCCTACGTAGCCCGCGTCGATTTTGCTCAGGTAGAAGGCGAAGTGGTTCTGAAGTGCTGCGTACCGCTCGACGGGCGACGGGTACTGCCAAGCCGCCTGGGTCGCCGAGTGGTCGCCGACGGTCAGCGTGTAGTAGACGGCGCGGCCCTTGAACTCGCACATCGTCGTCCGATCCTCACGTGCCAGGTGCTCGGTTGCTACGTCGTCCGGCGGCAGGTAGTAGGCCGGCGGGTGACTGGTCTCCAGGATGCGTTTGGCGTTGGTCGTGTCGGCGATCGTTTTGTCGTTGAAGACGACGCGGATGCGGCGGTCGGTAGGCTCCAGGGCCGGGGGGCGCGGGTAGTCCCAGACGGATTCTTCGCCGGGGCCGGGTTCGGGGTGGTTGGGCATGGGGGAGCGCTGGGTATTGAGCGTTATGCGTTAAGCGTTATGCATTGGGCGTTATGCATTGGGCGTTATGCGTCGGGGGCGGGAGGGAGGTCGGGAGGAGTGGTCCATTCGGTGGCGATGTGATCAATCTCTCGGCGCAGAGGGCGGTCCTCTTTGATCGGGTCGACGGCCGGCATCCAGTCGGGCGGCGACGGGGCGGGGCCGTCGGCGCGTCCTTCTTCCCGCAGGTGGGTAAGCTGGGCGAGGGCGAGGCCGAGCACGGCGAGGAGAGGGGCGAGGTGTTCGGTCTGCTCGTGGGCGGTGCGAGCGGCGAGGGCGCCCATCGAGACGATATCCTGGTTGTCGCCGTTTGTGGGAATGGAGGAGGTCCCGGCCATCTGGGCGTTTTGTCGAAGTTCAGCCACGAGGGCAGTGGCGGTCAGCTGGGCGCCGGCGAGGCCGCTGGTGGGGCCGGGGTCCCATGCCAGGAGTGGCGGTGCACCGTCGGTCTGCTCCGGCGAGAGCAGCAGATCGATTTGCCGTTCGGCGAGCACGCCGATCTGGGTCGTCGCTTCGTTGAGGGCGTCGGCGGCGAAGGCGACCTGTTGGCCCTGAAAGTTCCCGCCGTGCAGAGCCGCCGGCTCGTCGGGGTCGATGACCGGGTTGTCCGTCACGCCGTTCAGTTCCGTCTCCACGACCTGGCGGGTGTAATCCAACTGGTCGCGCACCGCCCCGAGAATTTGGGGGGCGCAGCGGAGCGAGTAGACTTCCTGTAGGGGCCGTTCGTCGCGTCCGTGGCGGCCGTCCCGCGTCGCCTCCTCGCGGATGGCCGCGGCGCTGTCGACCTGTCCGGTGTGGCCGCGTGCCTCGTGGAGACGAGCGTCGAGCGGTTCCAGCGAGCATCCGAGCAGGCGGTACGCCCAGCCCGTGAGCACCTCGGCCCGTTCGAGCAGCCGCTGTGTGCGGGCTACGGCGAGAGCCGCGGCGGCTGTCATGAAGTCGGTACCGTTAACGAGAGCGAGCGCGTCGCGGGCGTCGAGGTCTACCGGAGCGACTCCCGCCCCGGAGAGCGCCGGGGCGGCGGGGGCTGGGGTGCCGTCGTCGAGCACGAGGCCCTCACCGGTACAGGCCCGGGCCACGTGGGCGAGGGGCGTGAGGTCGCCGCTGGCGCCGACGGATCCGATCGCGGGGACGGCGGGGACCACGTTCGCCTCGAAGATCGCGACGAGTCCGTCGAAGGTGGATGGACGGATTGCGGAATGGCCCTGGGCCAGCGAGTGCAGGCGGGCCGCCGTCAGGGCCCGGACCAGGGGCGGGGCGACCCAGTCGCCGCTCCCCGTAGCGAGGTGGGCCAGCAGGCCGTCGCCGTGTGCGTCCGGAGCGTCGTCGGCCTCGTACTCGTGCAGCGGGCCGAAGCCGGTCGTGACTCCGTAGACGGGCGCCCCGTCGTCGCGGACGGTGCCGAGGGCGGTGCGGGCACGCCGGAGAGCGGTGCGGGCAGCGTCGCTGGAAGCGATTGTCGTGTTCGGATGAAGGGCGGCTCGTTCGAGCGCTTCGCTCGACAACGAAGTGTCCGGGCCGAGGGGCAGCGTCGGGACCGAAGAGGTGGAAGCAGGCATGGACGAGAACCGAGAAGCAGACGGAACGGGAAAGGACGGCGGACCTGAGCAGTATGGTCGCGACTACGACGCCGATTCGTACGTGTCTGTGAGGGTGGCCGCCATGGCGTCGCGGTCGACCGATCCTTTTGCGAGTGTGACCCACGAGTCGGGGGCAACGGCGGCGGTCCAGACGAGTCGTTCGCCGAGGGAACCGAGCACGTCCTGCACGTCCTCGTCCGAAGGACGGTGGTCAATATCGGCGGGGACGCAGAGGGCGATAGCTACGTCCGTGTTGTTAGGAGTAAACACCAATGCGTCCGAGAGCTCGGGGAATCGGGTCTTGAGGACGGCTTCGAGCGCTCCGGCCTGCACGAGGCGGCCGTTTGAGAGCTTGAAGCTGTCGTCCTTGCGCCCGCGGAAGAAGAGGTCGTCGCCGTCTCGCTCCGCGAGGTCGCCGGTGGAGACCAGACGGTCGGGGTCGGCCCGGTGGAGCGTTCCGTGCTCCCAAAAGCCTACGCAGGCATTTGGGCCGTGAAACAGGAGCTCTCCGTCGTCCCCGATTTCAACCGAGCAGCCCACCGGGCGACCCAGGTAGTGCGCCGCCCAGGTGCCGGGAGGGCCGAGGGCGACGCCAGGGGCAGCCTCTGTGAGGCCGTATCCCACCCGTAGGGCGGTATCGCGGAGCGCCTCGGCGAGAGGGCCGGAGATGGGGGCGCCGCCGACGATGCCCCCCTGCAGGTGTCGGAGGAGCGCCGCCCCCGAGCCGGTGTCCAGGAGGCGCTGGATGGTGAGGGGCACTGCCGACAGGTGCGTGGCGCCCCAGACGTCGCGGAGATGGATCAGGTGCTCCGGATCTCGACCGCCGTTCGGGTCCCGGATCAGTTCGGAGTCGGAGAGGAGGGCGGGCAAGAAGTCGAGAACGAGCCCGAAGGCGTGCGTCCAGGGGAGCACGGAGAGCACGCGGGCGTCGTGAAGGGAAAAGTGCGGCAGGTGGCTTGCCAGTACCGAAAGCACGTTGCGGTCCGAGAGGGCCACCCAGCGGGCGTGGTCGGTCGTGCCGGTGGTGCGGAGCAGGAAGCGCACGTCCGGGGTGGGCGCCGTGTCGGGCGAGCGGAGGGCATCGGGGGGGGAACGGGGACCGGCGTATTCGTCGGAGCCCCAGGCATGCGGGCTGCCGTCCGGAGTGACGGCAGCGCGGGCATCGAGCGCGTCCAGGAGTTCCGGCACGTCGTCGTGTGGCGGCACCAGCGCGACGGTGCATCCCTCCCAGAGGGCGGCCACCAGGACCTGCACGAAGGCGGTGGAGGGAGGGAGGGCCACAACGAGACGGTCGCCCGCCGACAGGTCCGCTTCTCGAAAGGCCTGCACCCAGAGCCGCGATCCCGTCCAGAGGGACGCCGCGGGCGTGATCGTATCGTTCGCGATCACGGCGGGGAGGGCCTCATCGTGAAGCCGGTCGTGCAGTAGGTTCTTCCAGGGGTTGGTGGCGGGGGCTTCCCCAGGTGGCGGACACTGGTCGAGGGCGTTGCGCACAGCCTCAATGATTCCGGGGGCATTCGAGGCCTCGGGGAGGCCGTCCGACTCCGGAGGGTCCGGGGGGCCGTTGGTCCGCATCAATCCTATCTGCTGTGGAGACGGGAAATCGTGAACGCGAGGGCACGGTCGGGGCTGCCAGGGAGAGTTACGGCCCCTCCGGACGGCGACACGAAGCCGTCGTCCGAAAAGGTCGAGGAACGACCGGGGGGCTCCCACAAGCACTTCTTCCCTGGGAAGCTGGCGTCTCCTCGGTCGAGGCGCATCTCGACGGCAGTCGGGCAACTTCCCCCCTCAGAAGCCTGAGATCTCGTCGGTCAGCGCACCACGGAGAGGGGGCAAGGGCCGGGCCTCCCGTCTTGAGGTCTTTTCCCCAACGTGCAGTGCCTAATACTTCTGCACGGTGATCCAGTTGTTGCCCTTCTCGTCACGAAACAGGTGCACGTCCACGAGCGTCGGGCGCATCTTGTAGGTATAGGTGTACGTGAAGGTCTCGTCGAGGTCTCCTCGACGTACGCCCTTTTTGAAACGCCCCCGGAACAGCCGGTTGTTGGTACAAGGGGCGACCTGGGTGAAGAAGTTTTGCCCCACCACGTCGTCCGGGTCCAGGCCGCTCAGATCCGCCTCGTACTGGTTGAAAAACTCCACGGTGCCTTCGTCACCTACCTTGATGATGCCGAAGGGAGCGCTGTCCAGATCGTCGTCGGAGACCGTGCGGAGCTTCTCCCCGAGATTGTCGTCCTCGAAGTGGAGATTCCCCGTTTCCGGCTCGTCGGATGGGGCATCGTCCATTCCGTCGTCGGCGGGGGGGGAATCACGCGGTGGCTGTTCCGGAGTGTCGTCGGGACCGGGAGAAGTGCCCGAGTCGAGGATGGAGCGATCATCAGAGTCTTGACTCGAATCTTGGTCAGGCATGTCTCCGTGGAAGGTCGGTAAGAAGAGGAGTGTGGATGCAGAGAGGGGCGGCTGTCCAGAGGCGAGGGCGGAGCGAGGATCAGTACCGCTTTAGTATACGGAATACGATCCAGCGGGTGGATTGATCGGGGCGGCGGTACAAGCGGACGAGCATATTGGTAAGCGGTGCTTGCTTCCCAACGTACGCATAGAAGAACTGCTCGTCCACAGGCGCGTCCAGGGCCTCCTCCAGACGGCCGCGGAAGAGGGTGTTATTGCTCGCGGGCGCAACTTCGTCGAAGAAGTCGGCGTGCTGGAGGGCATCGGGGGCGTCGGCGGACACGTCCGGCCACGAGAGCGCCTGTTCGTTGGCCCGGCGGACGTATCCATCGTCGTCAAGGGCAAAGACGCCGACCGAGAGATCGTCGAGCGCCGACGCGTCGAGGGCATCGAGACGATTCAGGGTCTCATCGTCCAGAAGCGGCTCGTCCTCAACGGGCGCGTCCGGAAGGGGGCCGGGATGCTCCCGATCCCTGTAGGCGTCTTCAAGCTGGCGCTCCATACTGTCCACGAGGGTAGAGATGGCCTCGGGGTCGCCCGTGCCAAGCCGTTCTTCGAGGTCGTCAAATCGGGCCTGGAGTTGGTCCCGCGCCTCCTGCAGGCGCTCCCTTTCTTCGGTCAGGGCCGAGAGCTTCTGCTCCAGCGTCTCAAGGCGCATGTTGGCCTCATCGAGGCTCGGTACGCCGTTCTGCATCGTCGATTCGTGGCGCTCCTCGTACAGTCCGCTAAGCTGGGCCTCCATGTTTTCGATCATGGAGAGGGCGCAGTCAATCCCGTCGATGCCGTGCTCCGACATCTGCTCCTGGCGCTCGTAGAGTGTCTCCAGTTGTTTCTGCATGCTTTTGACCATCGCGATGGCGTCGTCCGCCCCGTTCAGGTCGAGCTCGGCGAGCCGCTCCCGCTCGGTGTAGAGGTCCTCGAGCTGACCCGTGAGGTCCTCGAGCATAGTGACGACGGCCTCGGGATCCGAGACCCCGAGTTCGGCCTCAAATAGATCAATCACGTTATCGGAGTCGTCCGGCGGCCCATTTCCGGATTCTTCTGTGGACTCGTCGGCGGGAGCGAAGATGGGATTGGTACTTTCATCGACATCCCGATTGAGATACAGGTCCTCCAGCTGGTCGGTAAGTCCTCCGACCATCTCTACGACCGCGTTCGGATCGGAGACGCCAAGCGCCCGCTGCAGTTTCTCCTCGCGTGCCAGCAGGGCCTGGAGCTGGTCGAATGTGTCGGCATTCTCGCGGAGGTCGGCCTCCGAGCCGGTACGCTCGGTGACTCTTTTCTCGTTGTAAAGCTCGTCCAGCTGCTGTTCCATGCTCTCGATGGCCTGGAGGGCCCGCTCGGGGTTCTCAAATCCGGCCTTGTCCAGAACCGCCTTCTGCTCTCTGAAACGGGAAGCCTGCTTGCGGAGAGTCGACACCGATTCGACCGCCTCCTCGGGGGTGTCGGCTCCAAGAAGGGTCAGAAGTTCCTCCCACTGGTCCTGGGGGGCTCCCGGAGAAAGAGACGTCTCGGCGTCAGGCATGATGATGGGCGGTCGGTGTGCGGACAATGAGAGGCGAGACGCGAGGCCGTCGCTCCCGATGCAAGCGGCACGGAAGGAGCGAGCAAAAACCCCGCAAGCGTGGTTCTCGTCCGTGTCGGGGGGACAACGGATCGGCCGTCCTCCTCCGAAAGCTCGGGAGGAAAAGGCCGTGCGTGAAGGGAACGTTTGGTTGTGAAGCCCCGGCGTGTGAGGAATGAGCATCCACTTTTCCCTGCAACAGCCCTACAACAATTCCGACGACAAATTAACCGTTCCATCCCGGTCATTGAGTTCGCTCAACCGTTACACGTCGGGCTGCGGCCGGCGTTGCCGATACGTGAATACGTTTCTAAAGACCGTTCTTTGCTTGTGGCTGTACACGGTCCAGGAGAGTTGGAATCTTCAGGAATCTGGGATTCCCAAGCTGAAGCAGAAAATAGTTTACGTACGTTCTCACAGATCGGTAGAGTGCGTCTATGAAAACGGCAAGTGGAGAGCTGTCCCTATCTGAGCCGGAACCAACCGACTTTGACGTCCAAAGTGGGATCAGCTGTCCCCCTCCGCGTGACTTGCTGACGTCCACAGGGGGGACTCAGTCTCGTGCCTGCAACTTCATAGACGGACTCTTAGGCCGCTTCGAGGGTCCCGATCAGAGATTGGAGCTCGTTCTTGAACCGGTCGGCCAGCGCCTGAGCGTTGTCCTCCGTGGGCGCTTCGGCGTACACGCGGAGAATGGGCTCGGTGTTGGAGGGACGCATGTGGACCCACCGGTCCTCAAAGTCGATCTTGAGTCCGTCGATTGTAGAGAGGTCGGCATCTGCGTACTCTTCGGCCAGGACGGAGAGCAAACGGTCCGGGGCCACGTCAGGGAGGGGAAGCTTGTCTTTTACCATCGCGTAGTGGGGCAGGTCGTCGTGGAGGGTGCCGAGGGCCTGTTCGGTGTCGGCGAGGTGTTGGAGGACGAAGGCCGTGCCGACCAGGGCGTCGCGCCCATGGTGAAGAGCGGGGACGATCACGCCGCCGTTGCCTTCGCCGCCGAGGAGGGCGTCGACCTCACGCATACGTTGCACGACGTTGATCTCACCGACGGCCGATCGGTGCACCGGCTGGCCGCGCCGGGCGGCTACGTCGTCGATGGCGCGGGAGGAGGACAGGTTCGTGACGAAGGGGCCGTCGCGATGGCCCCACAGGAAGTCGGCGGCGAGGACCTGCGTCAGTTCCTCAAGAATAAATCGTCCCTGATCGTCGACAAGGGCGAGGCGGTCGACATCGGGGTCAACGGCCAGGCCGAGGTCGGCGTCGTGGGCGGGGACGGCGTCGGTGAGCTCGGTAAGGTGGTCGGGGCGGGGCTCGGCTGGATGGGCGAAATGGCCGGTGGGCTCGCAGTGGAGGCAGTGAACGTTGTCTTCGGCGACCCCGAGGCGATGGAGGAGGCGGGGCAGCGCCACTCCGCCCACAGAGTTGATGCCGTCCACGACAACAGACAGGTTCTGGGCGGCGATTTGCTCGGGATCGATGAGGTCGAGGGCCAGGATGGCGTCGATGTGGCGGGCGAGGGCGTCGCGGGTCTCGTACCGGCCCAGCTCGTCGTGTCGCACGGGGGAGGCTGCCCCTGCGTCGGCCCGGTCGATGATGGTTTCCCCCTGGTCGGGCGTCAGAAACTCGCCCTTTTCGTTGAGGAGCTTCAGGGCGTTCCACGCCTCGGGATTGTGAGACGCGGAGAGGATGATGCCTCCGATCGCCTCTCCTTGTAGCACGGCCACCTCGACCGTCGGGGTGGCGGCCAGGCCCACGTCGAGCACGTCGCAGCCCATGTTGCGCAGGGTGCCGATGACGATCTGGGCGCAGGCGTCCCCGGACGGACGGGCGTCCCGACCGACGATGACGAGGGGATGGCAAGCTCGGCCCTCGGCGCGCTCACGACACCAGGATCCGTAGGCCCCTGCGTAGCGAACGAGGACGGAGGGATCGAGGCCGTCGCCGACGATGCCGCGAATGCCGGAGATGGAGGTGATGAGCGTGCCGTCGTTCGACATGTGTTGGGAGAAACCTGGGAGCAGAGCCGAGAAGGAGACGGAAGAATCTTGACGGAATGGGCACGTCCGTCACACCGGCCGTCAAAACCGGGGAGGGTGCGTCCATTCGCGCCCGCTTCATGGAACTGGCAGCCCCCCCTCTCGTGCCAAAACCCAGGTGAAAACGAGAAGCGATTTCCCATTCTGCAACTGTGTACTCGAAGGCGTGATATGAACACCGCCCAGCGGAGCCCGTCGGAAGAGGCGTGGATGTGGCGACACCGATTCTCGTGGCTGACTGTGCTGACCACCGTCCTGCTTATTTCCTGGGGGGGCGTCGTTACGAGCATAGGAGCGGGGATGGCCTTTCCGGACTGGCCGACCTCGCTCGGGTCGTACAACCTCATCAATCCGATCGACGAGTGGTGGGCGGTTCCGGCGTACCTGGCGGAGCACGGGCATCGCCTAATTGCCAGTGTCGTGGGGATGCTCACTGTTGTTCTCGCCGCGTGGACCTGGTGGTCCGATCCCCGATCCTGGATGCGCAAGCTTGGCCTCTTCGCCGCGATCCTCGTCGTGGTGCAGGGAGTGCTTGGCGGCCTTCGCGTGCTGTGGGTCTCGCTCGACCTGGCCATGGTGCACGCCTGCGTCGCGCAGCTATTCTTCGCCGTGCTTGTGTCGATGACGCTCTTTACCACGAGAACTTGGCGGACATCGGAAGGAGTGCTACCGACTGGGGACGCAGCAGCGCGACTGCGACGATGGGCCTACGCCGCCACGGTCGGCATCTACCTGCAGATTGTGCTGGGCGCGCTGCTTCGGCACTCCGGGGGCGGCGTGTCGCCCGGCTTCACGGCCTTTCACGTGACCGGGGCGTTCGTCGTCGTGGGACTGGTGCTCGGCGTGTTTGTGATGGCCGAGAAGCATTTCAGTGACGTCCCGGCGGTGCGCCGGGCAGGGCGATGGCTGCTTGGGGCCCTGGGCCTGCAGTTTGCCCTCGGGCTGGCTGCCCTTCTAGTTATGCTTTACATGGAAGACCAGAGTGCGATCAGCCTGGCGCCGGTCCTGCTTACGGTTGCGCATCTCGTCGTTGGGGCCCTATTTTTTGGGACCTCGATCGTGACGACGCTGCTGGCGGCCCGCACGCCTGCAGCGGAGCCGGCGGAGGCTGCGTTTCGGTCGAGGGGCCGCGAACCCGTCATGGCAGGGGCCGAGTCGTAACTCGGTCCTGCCTGCTCGTTGTTTTCCCTGATTGTCTCTCCTGCTGATGTCTCAGTCGTCGAACCGGTCGTCCGAGCCCGCGACGGCTGTGTCTGCCTCCGACCGAGCGATCCGCTCGCGGTCCGTCGGAGAGGCACTCTGGGACTATCTCGTGCTGGCGAAACCGGAAATCTCGTCCGTCGTCACGATGTCGGCGTTTGCGGGATTTTTGCTGGGCTCGCCCGCCGGACTCGACGGCTGGACGCTGCTCTGGACCATGCTGGGGGTGGCGCTGTGTGCCGGCGGCGTGGGGGTGCTCAACCACGTCCTCGAACGGCGCTACGACGCCCAGATGAAGCGTACGGCCGATCGGCCCCTGCCCGCAGGCCGCGTGGATACGGATCGAGCCCGGACGTTCGGCATTCTTCTCGCCTGTGCCGCCGTCGGGCTCCTGTGTCCGCTCGTGAACGTGATCACGGCCGTTATCGCTGCCCTCACGGCCGCGCTGTATCTGTTTGTCTATACGCCGCTGAAGCGGGTGACCAAGTGGAATACCCTCATCGGTACGGTCCCCGGTGCGCTACCGGCCCTCGGGGGGTACACGGCCGCGACAGGGCAGCCTGGCCCCGGCGGCTGGGCGGTATTCGGCATTTTGGCCTGCTGGCAGATGCCGCACTTCCTGTCGCTCGCCTGGATGTACCGGAACGACTATTCCCGCGGCGACTACGCGATGCTCCCGGTCGTAGAGCCGGACGGCGACTCCACCGCCGCACAGATGATTGGGTTTGCGGCGCTGCTTATCCCGCTCAGTGTGCTGCCGACGCTGGTGGGCAGTGCCGGATGGATTTACGGGGCCGGGGTTGTGCCGCTGGGCCTTTGGTTTCTGTGGACGACGATCGTCTTCAACGGGGAGCGGACTGGGCAGAAGGCCCGCCGCGTCCTGAAGGTCTCGGTGCTGTACGTCCCGGCGCTGGTGGCGCTCTTGATGGTCGACTGGTTTGTGTAGGGGCGTCCTTGCGTCTGTGCGTTGCGCGTTGCGCGTTGAGCGTTGCGCGTTGATTGTTGTGCGTTGAGTGTTGTGCGTTGAACGTTTTGCGTCTGAAGGTACGTTGTCGTGCGTGGGGAGGGGCCGCGCAGGTATTCATTCACAGTAGTCGTTGCTCATGTCCGCATCGGCCGTTGACATTCAAGAGGTGACCCACCGGTACGGGGGGCACGAGGCTCTGCGGTCGGTGACACTGGATGTGCCGGCAGGGGCGCTCTACGGGCTGCTGGGGCCGAACGGTAGCGGCAAGACGACGCTCTTCCGCATCCTGAGTACGCTGATGCCGCCGTCGGAGGGCAACGCACGGGTGTTCGGACTGAATACGACGCAGCGGTCGGAGGCGGTGCGCAACCGGCTCGGCGTGGTCTTTCAGGACCCGGCCCTCGATGAGGCGCTCACCGTCCGGGAGAACCTCCGGTTTCAGGCGTCGCTGTACGGACTTTCGGGGGGCGACCGGCGCGCTCGCATCGACGAGCTGCTGGCGCGTCTCGATGTGACTGACCGGGCCGACGATTCGGTCGACGAGCTCTCGGGGGGGCTGCAGCGGCGGGTGGATCTGGCGCGCGGTCTCCTGCACCGTCCCGATCTGCTGTTGCTCGACGAGCCGACGACGGGCCTGGATCCGGGGGTCCGACGCGCCTTCTGGACGGCCATCGATCGGCTGCGCGAGGCGGAGGGGACCACCCTGCTGCTGGCCACGCACCTGATGGACGAGGCCGAGCGCTGTGATCGCGTGGGCATCCTGTCCGACGGGGCGCTCGTGGCCGACGGGACGCCCGCCGCGCTGAAGGCGGAGCTGGGCAACCAAACCCTCTGGGTCGAGACCGATGCCCCCGCCGCCCTTCGCGATCGCATCGACGCGCAGTTCGGCGTACCGACCCGCACTGTGGGATCGACGGTGCAGGTGGCGCCATCGGATCCGCCCGCCTTCCTGGCGTCGCTGTACGAGGCACTGGGCGACCACATTCGGAGTGCCACGATCCGCACCCCGACGCTCGACGATGTCTTTATGGTGCACGCCGACGCGGCGCCGGACGTGGAGCGCGAACAGGTGCTCGCCCGATCCGGCGACGAGTGATTCGCGACGGGTCCTCGGTACGAGGCGTCGCGGACGTGACGACGTTCTTTTCGCATACGTCCACCCCCAACGACATGCACGCGCTACGCACCGTCGGGGCCCTCACCGGCCGCGAAATGCTCAAATTTGTGCGGGACCGGAGCCGCGTGCTTGGGGCCCTGGCGCAGCCGCTGGCCCTCTGGGTACTGTTGGGACTGGGCTTTCAGGGGACATTTCAGCCGCCGACGGGAAGCGTAGACGGGAGCTACGCGTCGTTCCTGTTTCCGGGGATTCTCGCGCTCGTGCTCCTCTTTACGGCGATCTTTTCGACGATCTCGATTGTGGAGGAGCGCACGTCGGGGTTTCTGCAGGCGGTCATGGTGGCGCCGACCCCGCGCACAGCGCTCGTGTTCGGCACGGCGCTCGGGGGCACGCTCCTGGCCACCGTGCAGGCGCTTTTGTTCTTGTTGGCCCTTCCCTTTCTGTCGCTCTCGCCGGGGCCGCTCGGCCTCGCGATGGTGGCGGCGATCTGCCTGGGTACCGGGCTCGCGTTTACGGCCCTCGGGGTTGCGATTGCCTGGCGGATGGACACCACTCGTGGTTTTCACGCCGTAATGAATCTCTTCCTACTGCCGCTCTGGTTTTTGTCCGGGGCGATGTTTCCGGCGGAGGGGGCGGCGCCGGTGCTGCGGTGGCTCGTGTGGGGAAATCCGGTGTCCTACGCCGTCAGTGGTCTGCGACACGGTCTGCACGACTTCACGGCGAATACGGCGACCCTGGCCGGACCGGTGGTGTGCCTGGCCGTGACGGGCGGCTTTGCGGTGCTTATGGTGGGGCTGGCCGTGTGGCAGGTGCGGCAGCCGTTTTTTGAGACGTAGACGTGCGGTGAGAGCGCGGACGCATGCACGTTCGGGGGCAGCACGTCGGATGTCATGTGCGGAATGCATCCATGCATACACGCATCCGTGCTAGAACGCACCCTGTGGAGGCAGGTGCTGTCCGCCTCTTTGGCTGTTGTACTCCGCTCGTTTCGATCTCTCCGAAACGTCCGGCGTTCGGGCGGCGTTTGCCTGCCAGTATGACCGATACCAATACTGTTTCCCATAGCGTCGGCACCGCCGGGGACCGCGTGGACCTCAAGACGATGGACCGGGCGGCGCTGGCCGACTTCGTGGCCGAGCACGGCGCGCCCCGCTACCGCGGCGATCAACTCTTCCACTGGATCTACGGGAAGGGGGTGTCCGACTTTGAGCATATGTCGAACCTGCCGACGCGGATGCGGCAGGGCCTCCGACGCGACGCGACGGTCGAGGACATCGAGATCGTGGAGCAGCAGCAGGCGGAGGACCGGACGGTCAAGGCCCTTTTCCGGCTCCCGTCCGGGCGGGAGGCCGAGACCGTACTCATTCCCGCCATTGACGAACGGGGGGAGGCGCGCCGCCTCACGGTGTGCGTCTCCAGTCAGGTGGGCTGTGCGATGGGGTGCGAGTTCTGCGCCACCGGGCTCATGGGCTTTCAGGAAAATCTGACCCCCGGCGCCATCTTCGACCAGGTGTGGCACATGAACGAAGTGGCCGAGGAGCGCTTCGGGCGGCCCGTGACGAACGTCGTGTTCATGGGCATGGGCGAGCCGCTGCTCAACTACGACGCTGTGTTGGAGAGCATCGACATTCTCACCGACGAGGATAGCCTGAACCTGTCGGCGCAGAAGGTTACGGTGTCGACCGTCGGCCTTGCTCGTCGCGTCAAAGATCTCGCCGACGACGGCCTGCGGTCCAATCTGGCGGTGTCGCTTCACGCGCCGGACAACGAGACGCGGAGCCGCATCATGCCGGTGAACGAGGCTGAGAAGACGAGCCTGCCGGCCCTGAAGGAGGCGCTCCAGTACTATTTCGAGCAGACCGGGCGCCAGATCACGTACGAGTACTGTCTCTTCAAGGGCGTCAACGACAGCGAGGCCGACGCCGAGCGGCTGGCGGAGGTGGCTCGCTGGGCGCCGAGCAAGGTCAACCTGCTCATGTACAACCCGGTCGAGGGCCTCAACTTCGAGCGCACGTCCGAGGCGCAGCTCGACCGCTTCGTGGAGGTACTGGTGCAGCAAGGCGTCACCGTGACCGTGCGCCGGAGCCGGGGACAGGACATCGACGCCGCCTGCGGACAGCTTGCGAACGACGACGCGTAGCGCACCGTCAGCCGACCCGGTTGGCTTGTGCCGTCTGTACGCCCAGTGCGGCCCGCGACCGCCGATCTGGACAGCATTCCGCAGGGGACTCTCTACAGACGGTACTGAGCGGCTACTGCGTCGAATCGACGAAGGCAGGAACATTCTCTGGAATCGTCCACTGGTACACGGCATCGTTGCCGGACTGCACGGACGTGTCCGGCGTCCACTTGTTCATGTCGAAGTCGTGCGACACCACTCGAGTACCGGGACGTAGTTCGTGAAAGAGTTTGGGCCGCACCCTGATGTTGAGAGCGGGTACAAGGTACAGAGTCACCACCGTTGCCTCGCTGATGTCCGCCTTGAAGAGGTCGCCCTGTCGAAACTCGACGAGATCGCTGACATCGGCCTCGCGAGCATTGGCCCGAGCCTTCTCGACGAGCTCGGGCTTGATCTCGATGCCGACGGCTCGGGCCCCGTATTTTTGTGCGGCCATGATGGGAATGCGTCCGTCGCCGCTGCCGAGGTCGTACACCACGTCGTCTGTCGTGACGTCGGCAAGGGCGAGCATGGTGTCGACGAGCGTCGTGGGCGTGCGGATGTAGGGCACGTCGGAGTCGAGCACGTTGGTCGATCCCGGGAGAAGGACCGAACCGCCTCCGAGGGCCATCGTATCGGCGGCAGATGAGTTGGCCACCGAGGAAGAGTCGTGTTCGCAGCCGAGGCCGATCCCGAGCAGGAAGGTTGCGCACAGCAAGAGCAAGGGCGACACCGGGATGTCAGAAGTCATCACAATATCGTTCCGAAATTGAACGGTCTACCCGCGAAAAAGGCTCCGTCCCGTTCGGACAAAGCGTCTCCCCTTCTCCCCTGCATCACCGGGCGGATGCCGATGGGCAGACCTTTCGCCGTGGATTCGGGCCGTTGAGACGGGCGAGGCTGCCCACGGTCATTCGGTGGACGCGTTCTCGGAGGCGTGTGGGGGACTGGAGGACGACTTCGATGCGGGGACCTGAAGCGTTTCGGGAAGCCAGGTTTCCCGCTTGTTGGGGCGCGTGATGACCTCCTGAATCATCGCTTCCGGGTCGCGATTTTCGAACAGCAGTTCGTACACCGCCGTCATGATGGGCACCTCCAGGTGGTGCTCCGTCGCCATCTCGTGCACGGCTCGGGCCGTAGGGATGCCCTCGGCCACCCCATCGAGCTCCTCACGGACTCTGTCCAGCGACGTGCCCGTTCCGAGCCGCTGCCCAACAAACCGACTGGGATTGTTCGGGGTTGTGCACGTCGCGATGAGGTCTCCGACCCCGCTGAGGCCGGAGAAGGTCTCCGTCTGGCCTCCTAGTGCGCGTCCAACGCGACGGATTTCGCCGAGGCCCCGCGTGATTAGGGCCGCTCGCACGTTGTCGCCGTAGCCGGCGGCGTCGCTGAGGCCCGTGGCGATAGCGAGTACATTTTTGGTCGCCCCGCCGACCTCCACACCCACCACGTCGGTGTTGGAGTAGACGCGGAGGCGGGATGTCATGAACGTGTCTCGGAGGGTTTGTGCCTTTTCGGAGGAAGCGGCGGCCGCGACGACCGTTGTCGGGCGTTTTTCGGCGACTTCCTGCGCGTCGCCCGGCCCGTGTAGCACCCCAATCTGCTCGGACGACAGGGCGTCGCAAACCTCTCCCAGCATCTGCGACGGCCGGTGGAGGGTGTTCGGGTCGAGGCCCTTACTCAGAGAGACCACTGACACGTCGTCGCGGACATGCGGCTGTAACTGTTCCGCGACCTCCCAAAGGAATGGAACGGGTGTGGCGATGGCCCACACGTCGGCCGCCGACGCCGCCGTTTCAACGTCGGACGTGATGGTTAAGGCGTCCGGAAGGCGGAGGTCCGAGAGACGAGTGGGGTGTTGGCGAGTACGCTGCATTTCTGCAGCGACCTCCGAACGGCGGGCCCAGAGCGTCACGTCGCGGCCGCTGGCAGCGAGGTGAGTAGACAGCGCTGTGCCCCAGCGTCCGGCGCCGAACAGAGTAATGGCGGGCATCTCGGTGTGCTGGTTTCGTGAGAAGCAGGGAGGGGGCGGGACGGCGACCCGGGCGAGGTTACTCCGCCATCGATGCGGACGACAGGGACGCAGACGCGGCGTGCTCTGATTTGGCCGGCCGATCCATCAACTGCTCGGCAATGTCGTCCGGATTGCGGTCCTCAAACAGCAGTTCGTAGACCGCCGTCATGATGGGCATTTCAAGGTCGTGTTCGTCGGCCAACTCGCGCACAGCTTGTGCCGTATAAACACCCTCGGCAACCATATTCATCTCTTCGCGCAGGGCCTCCAGCGAGGCGCCCTGTCCAATCTGTTCGCCAACGTACCGGTTGCGACTGTGCTCGCTCGTACAAGTCACTGCCACGTCGCCGACACCGGTGAGGCCCGAGAAGGTCTCGGGTTCTGCGCCCATTGCTACACCCAGTCGACGGATTTCGGTGAGGCCTCTCGTTGCGAGGGCGGCCTTGGCATTATTCCCGTAGCCGAGGCCGTCGCTGATGCCGGCCGCGATGCCGAGTACATTTTTGACCGATCCGCCGACCTCGACGCCGATGACATCCGTGCTAAGGTACACCCGCATCCGGTCCGTCATGAAGGCGTCCCGGATTTGTTCCGTTTCCGCCGCGGTGGGCGCGGCGGCGACGACCGACGTAAATCGTTCGTGGCTCACCTCCTCCGAGTGGCTCGGGCCGTAGAGGACCCCGATCTGCTCAATCGGCAGGGCCTTCAGTTCGTCGTCAAGTACCTGCGACATCGTCCGGCCGGAGTCCTTCTCAACGCCCTTTGCGAGGGACACCAAGGTGACGTCCGGGCGGACGTAGGGCCGGAGCTGCTCGGCGACCCCGCGGAGGTAGGGGGCGGGCACGGCGATGCCCCACACGTCGGCGGCCGCCGCGGCGGCCTCCGTGTCGGATGTGATCTCCACGGACGCCGGGATGAACAGGTCGCGGAGATACTTCGGATTGTAGCGGGTCTGCCGGAGCTTTTCGGCGGCCTCCGAGCGACGGGCCCAGAGCGTCACGTCCCGACCGGCGGCGGCCAGGTGGGACGAGAGCGCCGTGCCCCAGCTCCCGGCGCCGAAGAGGGTAATGGACGACATGGTGCGCAGGTGGATTGCGGAAGGAGTGACGAGAAGCCCCCTTTGGACGAGGGCGGGCCTGCAGCCGTTGCAGGGGCGATGAGGATTCTTCTCTCCCTGCAGATTGGGAAAAAGCGCGGTGGTATTGAAGGCCTCGGTCGGCGGGTTTGGAAGACCGAACACGGACGGGATTCGTCCAATACCAATCTCAATTTAAGAAAAGGGACCGGAATGCTCTCACAGGACTACGAATATGAAACCGAATACACGTTCTAGTGTCAACTTTGGCACCCTAGTGTCAACTTTGGCACCCGGGCGGTCATGCGTGAAAACATCGGGCCAGGTGAAGGACATACCGCCTGCCCGTATCCGTCAGCGATGCCGAACCGTACGTGGACGAGGCACTCCTGCGTCCCGTCCGTTTGCGGGCGCGACTGTTGCTGACAGCCCGCCTGCGGATAGGGACCAGGGGCGATTGCCGGGGGGCAGTAAAAAAGCGGCGGTCCCGGTAGGGGAGCCGCGCTGGATCGATTGATGCCTAGCGAAAGGACGCCCGGACGGTTACTTCACGATTGTCATGCGGGTGGTGGCTCGTATGCCGTCCCCGCGCATCCGGACGAAGTAGACCCCACTGGCAAGCGACTGCGCGTCAAGGGTCTTCCGCGTCGTCTCCCCGGCCTTCACCGTGCCGCGATGGAGCGTGCGCACTCTCTGCCCGAGCGTGTTGTAGAGCGAGACCGTTACGTCCAACGGCTCCTCCACCACGAACTCCACCGTCGCCTGCTCGCCCGATTTGAGGGGATTGGGGTAGGTGATCAGGGTCTCGCCCTCCACATTGAGGGTCGCCACGTCGGAGGTGTCGGAGGTCACCGTTTCGGCCTTCGTGCCGGAGGCCTCCTTGGTGGCCGTCAGGCGGTACTTGTGCGTGCCCGGCTTCAGCGTGCCCTTGTCGATTGTGATCGTGCGATCCTCAATCGTGTAGGCGTCCGCGTTCGTCGAGCCCTGGGTGCCATCGATGGACGCAACCGCAGTGAAGGCGTCCGTTCGGAACTTGTGCTCCAGCGTAATGCTGGAGGCCCCGGACGAGAGGGCAATCTTGGCGCCCGATTCGGGGGTGTCGTCGAGGAAGTCGCCGAACTCGATCGTGGGGGAGCCCGACCCGGAATCATCCCCGGGGGTCGGCGTCGTCACTATGATTTCGAAGCGGGAGGAGGACGCGGCCTTCGACGGACTGCCGGTCAGCGAGCCGTCGTACAGAGGATCGTGCGGGTTCGCCGACTCACCGGACTTCGATTTGCTAAGTGTAGATCCACACTGCGTGCCATCCACTGTGAAGGAGTACGGGTTCACGTCGCCCTGTTCGCCCGTGGCATTTCCAGCAAACAGTGTCGTCGTGGTTTCGGTCTTCGTGTCCTTCAGTCGAATGATCCAATTCGACGGGAGATTTTTCTGCTCCGCGAGTCCATCAATGACGTACGTAACGGAGGACGACTCCAGGTTGGCGCAGTCGAAGTGGACATCGTAGGTCTCAGGGAAAGACGATGGCATGGGACGGCTGTCCTTTTCCAGATAAACGGTGGATCCGTCCCGCGTACGCTTGGAAGTGAGCAAGACCTTCTCAATCGGATCGGGGGTGTCGTCTCGACTGGGCGCCACCGTGGGCAGGGTGAACCGTTTCTTGTCGAACTGGTCGTACTGGGGCTCCGCCTCATCGTCATACCGGAACCGGATGCCCTCATCTCGCACGGCTAGCTGATCCTCTGAGCCACGCAGGTCCTCGCTCGGGACCCGCTCCTGGAGGTTGACTCGAAAAGCCGGCGGAGATGTCGATTTGAATATGAGGTCGCTTTCGGCACCAGTAGTTGTTCCCGATGGAGGGAACGTCAGTGTCCCGTTATAATCGACGAAGAAGGCCTCAAAAGACTCGACGGTTTCACTGAGACCGGGATCTCCGTTGTCTCCGGTGACTTGACTCAGATCGTAATGGGAGGGATACGGATTGGAAAGCAGCGTTCCTCCCCCGGGGGTCGTTACGGTGTTACTGGACCCATTATAAGTCGGAAGAGCCCCCGACTCGGTAAAGGACAAATTGGGATCGATAGCGTGGTCGTCGATGTCGTCGTCAAAGATGTACACGATGAAGCCCACGAACCGCCCGAAGCTCGGGCTGCTCGTCTCATCGGTTCGAGTCCCTCCATTGTACGTGAAGAGCATGCTGTTTTCCTGGTTGTCGCCACTGCCCCCACTCGGCGGAAGATCCACGACGTTCACCACACTGTTGGCGCCCCCCCCGCCCGAATAGGGGAAGCCGACCTTGCGCCAGTCAGCGTCAGACCCTTGCTCCCCAGCGGAGCCGTCGCCGACCCCGGCGGTTCCATTGACCGTGTGACCGGCAGTGATGCTCCCGGTAATATCGCCCGACGACCCGTCCGTCGTGATCTGTGGGATGGAGGGATCGTTGGTTGAATCGAAGTCCAACAGATCGGTCGTCCCCACATCCAGCGTCCCGTTCAGGAGGGAGAGTTCGTTGTCGACCGTCGTCGCGTCGCTCAGAGAGACGCCGCTCCCGGAATGATCGATTGTTAGAGTGTGGAACGGACTGCTACTGTCAAACCCGCTGATGGACTGTCCTCCGGATGAGGCAACCATCTGCACCTCGTTGCTCCCGCTCGAGAACGAGCTGTTATTGGTCAGATTGCCCGCGACTTTCAGCGGCGTGTTGCCGAGGGTGAGGGAACCATTTATCTCGACATTGCCGAATGTTTCAATCTGTGTACCGGCCAGTGTCTGCGTGCCGGAGAACGTGAATGTTGTACCGGTCGCGTCGATGGGGTCGCCGATCGTCACATCCCCACTGGCCGTGACGTCCTCGTTGAGGGTGACGGTGCGGGTATTGTCGTTGTCCTGCACCTCGAATTTGCCGACGGTGATCGCCGACCCACTGACGCTCTGAGCGCCGCTTCCGTCCAGGCGCAGGGTCTTCGAGTTTGCGGTGAAGGTCGCGTTGTTCGAAAAGTCGCCGGTAAGCGTGAGACGACCGTCGAGGGCAAGCTCGCTCGTGCCGTTGATGGTGACGTTGCCGGGCACGGTGCCGCTGCCCGTTACCTTCGGGTCGTTAGTGTCGCTGAGCGTCAGGTTGCCGCCACTTCCCCCGAAGGAAGAGACCGCGAGATTGCTACTGATCCCGGAGTCATCGACCTGGATGATGACGTCATTCGAGTTGTTGATGTTGAGGCTGGAAAAGCTCATAGAGCTCGGGGCGCCCTTCACCGTCTGGTTGGAGCCGCCGCCGAAGGCGGTGATGTTGGAGCTGGGGGAGTAGGAGCCGTCGACCTCCAGGTTTCCATTGATGGTTAACTTCCCGTTGAGGGTGAGGGAACTGTTGACCGTGAGCTTACCCGGGACCGTTCCCGAGGCCGTAACGCTGGGACTATTGTTCGTGCCGCCGACCACGAGGTTGCCCCCGCTTCCGCCGAGGCTTGAGATGGAGAGTTCGGAATTGTTGAGGCTCGACGCGTTGAGGTCGAGGGTCACGTCGTTTGAGCTGTTGATGCTGAAGCCGGCGAAGCTCATGGTGGAGGGCGTCCCCAAAACCTCCTGGTTGGAGCCGCCGTTGAAGACGGTGGTATTGCTGCTGGGGGCGTAGGAGCCGTTGACCTCCAGGTTGCCCTCGAGGGTCAACGTCCCGTTGAGGGTGAACGTGTTGCTGCCGGTGACCGTCAGTTTGCCGGGGACCGTCCCGGAGGCCGCAACATCGAGATTGTTGTCGGTGCCGCCGACATCGAGGTTCCCCCCGGTTCCGCCGAGGGTTGAGATAGAGAGTTCGGAATTGTTGAGGCTCGACGCGTTGAGGTCGAGGGTCACGTCGTTTGAGCTGTTGATGTTGAAGCCGGCGAAGCTCATGGTGGAGGGCGTCCCCAAAACCTCCTGGTTGGAGCCGCCGCCGAAGACGGTGGTGTTGGAGCTGGGGGCGTAGGAGCCGTTGACCTCCAGGTTGCCGTTGAGGGTCAACTGTCCGTTGAGGGTGAGGGAGCTGCTGCCGGTGACCGTGAGCTTGCCGGGGACCGTCCCCGAAGTGTTGACGGACGGGCTGTTATTGTTTCCAATTTTGAGGTCGCCCCCGGTTCCGCTGAGCGACGAGATGTCGACGCCGCCCATTATATTGGTGTCATTGACGTCGAACGTGACAGTGTTTCCGGCGCCGTTGTTAAGGATGAGGCCGTCGAAGCTGAGGGTGGTGGGCGTGCCGTCGATCGTGTAAGCCCCACTGCCGCCGAAGGTGGTAGTGTTACCGCTGGGAAAATATTCGCCGTTGACGGTCAGGCCACCCTGGAGAGTCAAGGTCCCACCGAGGGTAACTTCATTCCCCGAATCGATGTCGAGGGAGTTACTGATCTGTGTCGCGTCGGAAAAGGTGACCGCCGTCCCTGAGCCTGTAACATCGACATCGCGGAACCCATTACCGCTTCCAAAACCACTGACAGACGGGTTCCCCCCTCCAAAAAATTCGACAGTTTCAGTGCCAGCGTTGTATTCGCCACCGCTACGTGAGAGATCCCCGGTCAGCCTTAACTGGTTAGACCCACCATTGAAAAAGAGGTCTCCAGCCTGGATGACCAAATTGTTTTGTCCTTTCACCTCTAGAGTGCCGCCATTTTCAATTAGAGAACCGCCACCATTCCCATGGTTAAAGGTTACTTTGCCCTCTGCCGTTAGACTTCCTCCGTCTATCCCCAACGCACCTCCATTAAAGGCACTTCCGTCCGACGTGACATTAACTGACTCAACGGTTTCGGTGCTGCTTAAGGTGATAAGATCCGAGTCATCGATTTTCACGGACTCCGCAGGATCACTCGGATAGGCGTTTCCATCTGCCTGGGTACCAGTCACGTTCCAGCATGCACTATCCGTCCAACTATTGCTACCGCACGTGGTGCTAGTAAAGTCCTGCCCCATAGCACCATTTTGCAACGCGAAGCCTCCAAGTGCGAGGGCCAGCGCGAGGGCGGTGGCGAGGCGGACGGTCGACTGCATGGTCGAAGCCAAGAACCGAGGAGCGTTATCAGGCATGCGTACAAAGTAAATCGTTTCAGATTGAGAGGTGGGTGGAACCTTATCCCGATGCCAGAGCATGGCGACGCCGGAAAAAAGACGAAAACTCGGCGAGTCCGGCGCACGGCACCATGGGACGGGCGTGTGTCCGTACTACGGGAGGGGCTCCTCATCGTCATCTCCCTCTTGGCTGAGTTTGCGGACCGCATATCCGGCCCCCGCAGCGGCCAGCAGGGCCACACCGCCGTCGACGGGCGTCCGCGACGGATCGTCGGGCGATCCGTCGGGAATGGCCTTCGTTTGAACACCTTCTTTCGAAGAGGGCTCCTGGCGTGTTCCCCCCTCGTCCCCAGAGGGAGGCTCCACTGCAGGCGCGGGGCGCGTGCCCTCCTGGGAGGTTGGGGGCGATTCGTTGGCCCACTCGGGGAGCGATTCAGAGCCCTGTTGGTTGGCCTGCCCGTGAGCCGGGGAGATCGTGAGGAAGAACATCCCCACCGAGGCCAAAAGCGCAAGCAAGCGTGAGGTCTTCGACATAAAGGGAATGCCGAATAGGTTTGGAGGAGAAAACGGGATCATCAGTGGGAGGAGAAACCGGCTCCGGACGCACGGACGGATCGTCGGCGTCCCAGTAAAAGGCTCAATCCATACGTTCCAACCGGCGCAAACGACAAATCGCGCCCGACACGTCGGGAGGATCCGGACCGAGGCGGTGGAATCCTGAAAGGGGTGTGCCTTCGCAGCCTTATCAGACCGGATCGTCCGAACACATCGAAGGCATTGATATCCGTAGAACCACGTACGAATATACACGAGGTAACGTCCAAAAAGTCAAAGACTCGCCTCGTTTCTTTACAGAGAAATGTATGTTTTGGGGCACTGGGAGCGTGGAGCGTAGGCGGCGAGGGGGCCTATGGGCGTTCTCCCTTGTCCGGAATGGACGGACCCGTGGAGGCACGGACGCCGTCCTCCCGTTCCCTCCTGGGACCTGTGACGAGCACGAGGCGATTGCCCGGCCTCGTTTTTGAGATCCGACACGGGCGGGATTATCCCTTCATGACGCGTCGCACGCCCCGCGAGACCGTTTCTTTGAACCGCTCCGTCGGACTCCGCTCGGCTTTCTGCGAGGGATAGTACGACGAGGTGTAGTTGTAGGAGTAGGAGGCGGGCGCGGAGGCGGACGCGCAGTTCAGAACCTCGGCGATGGGGTGCGAGCAGAGGTCCCCGAGGCGGGTGTGTACGTCCTGTACGGCCCGCTGGCGGGTCTGCTGCGCGGCGGCGAGCAGGAGAGTGAGGTCGCTCAGCGAAGCGAGGCGGAACGCGTCGTCGTAGAACAGCGCCGGGGGCGTGTCGATGAGCACGACATCCCACGAGGCTTCAACGCGTTCCAGGAGTGGCTGAAGGTGGCGCTGCTGCAGAAGCAGGCTCGGCTGAGGGATAGACCGACCGGCGGCGAGGAGGCCGAGTTGTCCTTTCTGCTGCTCCAGCGAGGTGTCCACTTCGGGGACGAAGGACTCCACCGAGGATCCGTTCCCGCCTGAGGACTGGACCTCCGGCGACGACAGGAGCTGGACGGCGTCGCTCTCGTCGGAAAGCCGGTCTGTGAGGCCCGGCGCGCGGTCGGCGCCGAACAAGCGGTGAAGGGTTGGGCCCTGCAAATCCGCGTCGATCATGAGCACGTCCTTCCCGACTTCCGTGAGGGCGACGGCGAGGTTGCTGGAGGTTGTGGTCTTGCCTTCCTGTGCGCCGGGGCTGGTCACGACGATGATTGAGACGGCGTGGGGAAGCCCGAGCCGAATGTTGGTCGCGAGCTGCCGGTACGACTCGGCGGCCGGGGAGAACGGGGCGGCAATCCCGGGCCAGGGCGCGTCCGACTCGTCGAATTCAGGGGCGGGGTCGGCGGACCATTCCGGAATCGTACCGAAAAGCTCCTCCGACGACGTGGAGAGGTCGTCCGGCGTTTCGATAATGTCGTCGAATTGATTGTACAGCAGGGTGAGGCCGCCTCCGCCGACGCCGCCCAAGAGGCAGGCGAGAACGACCTTGTTCCAGATGTTGGGGGCAATGGGGGCGGCAGGCGGGGCGGCCGGACGGAGCACTTCGGACTGCTGAGAGGAGGCTTCGGTCGAGATCTGCGTTTGTTGCAGCTTCTCGGAGAGCGATACGAACAGCTCCTGCGTCGTGGCCTTGCGCCGCCGGAGCCGGGCGAGCGTGCCGTCGGGCGACTCCCGGAGGGCAGCCCGGTGTTTCTCGATGCGCTCATTCAGGGCCTCCAGTTTGGTGGAGAGGCGAGTGACGGAGAGGCGACGCTCCGTAATCTGACGGCGGAGGTCCACTACGGAGCCGAGTCCCCCGCCGCTTTCGCCGCCGAGAGGACGGATCGCGTCCGTAGAGAGAGACTGGTCGACGTATTCGGCGGCCAGCTGGTTGGCGCGCTGCTGGAGGGTGTCGAGGCGCGCTTTTTTGTCCGAGAGGCGGGCCTTCAGGCGGGGCGACGGCTCATTGCGCGCCCTGATGAGTTCAATTTCGGACTTCAGGGCGGTGATCTCCTCCTGGGTCTTGCGAAGCCGCGTCGACGTGGTGGAGGCGGCCCGATCGGCGAGGTTCGGACGGATGCGGCGGAGACGAGCCTTCGCGGAGTCGAGCAGTGCTTGCTCGAGCGTAAGGTCGAGTTTAACCTTTTCTTTCTGGTGCCGCAGTTCGGCGATCTTGCCGGCGAGTTGATTGGCCGCGCCGGGGCCGCTCTCCTCCGACGACAACAGGCCGCGTTGACGGCTCGACCGGACGCGCTCGGCAACCGAGTCTTCGAGGGCCCGCAGCTGGGCGTGCATTGTGCGCTTCTGTTCCTCCAGCAGATTCCGGGTCGCGCGCATCTCGGCGTTGCTGGACCGACGCAGGTGCGTCTGGTACATGTCGGCGTAGGTGTTGGCGACGAGGGCCGCCTCTTCGGGATCCGAACTGGTCACGGAAATGCGAAGGGCCGGGAGTTCTTCGACGTCCTGCTGGACCGAAACGGCTTTTGAGAGCCCGCTGGCGAGGAAGCCGACCGACCGTGTGCCCTCGCCTTCCTGCCACAGAAGGGTGGTTTCGGACGGGGGAGAGAGGGAATCCTTGCGGGTGAGGAGCTCGCGAGCGACCTTCTGGGCGAACACCTCCGAGTTTCGAAGAAAGTAGATTTCGCGGCTAATCCGGTTCGGCGACCGCATTAAGGCCTGTTTCGGCAGAAATTCCGTCATGCTACTCGACCGCTCCGGCTCATTGAGCAGCAGTGCGGTCGAGGCCTGATACAGGCGGGGTTGGTTCTGGTAGTAGAAGTAGGCAGCTCCGCCCAGGATGACAACGAGACTCAGAATAAACCACTTCCCGCGCCACAGTGCGTGAAGGTGATCCCGGGGAGACGTGGGGGATCCGTTTGAAAGCTCCTCGGAGTAGAGAGCGGCCGCATCGACGGGTGCGTCCGGGGATCCGTTGGACGACGGCATGGGGCGTGTAGGGGAGGGGCGTGTAGAAGACGTGTCCGAAAAGAAGGACCGAGCCTACGGGACTTCAACCACGGATTTGGACGTTCTTCTGCTCAGAATCGGCTCTGGCAGCCGCTGGAAGTCGTTTTCCTTCCACGCTTTCGATTGAAGTCACTTCGTGAAGCGTCACGTTTTCCGCGTTAGGGAGAGCGCCGACCCATTGGTAGTATTCACACCACTGGGGCGATATCCGGAACGGCCCGTTCAGTTCGGCACTCGCCGTCTTCGGCTTGACTGACCGCGTTTCGGAAGCTAGAGCCAATTTTCAAATTACTCAACCTCTGCCATGTTTTACCATGAGCCTTGTTCCGCACTGGAATGGATTTCCAGGGCAATCGCATCAATTACGGAAACGTCCTACACCGTCGCACCGACAGCTGTCGTGTGCCTATCCAACCAGACAAAGAGGCTATATCGGTCGGACGGATGGGCTCCCGGACATCTGTGTAGGATTGCGAGATTATCCACGGGACGCTATCGTTTTTTTCGAAAGCGACTGCTCATTCATGATGCTCCGCTACTCTCGAAAACTGGGTGTTCATCCCGACAGCCGTCGCGGATGAACCAAAAAGATCGAGGCCCCACGGGATGACCCACAAGGGACCCTAGTGCAGCTTCAAACGATCTTTTGGGGAAAGCAGTTTGCTATTGCTCCAAGCTCCAGCTTGAGGTATCTCGATTGCACAACGGACCCGTTGAAGCTGCA
>PXUA01000012.1:93667-115516 GCA_003022435.1 Bacteroidetes bacterium SW_9_63_38
TCCCATCAAGTTCGGAGCGATGAAGGAAGTATTTTCATGGTAGAAAAGTTGGATTTGGGCAACGCTTTACGAGAAGAAACCATTGATGCGATTGCCGTGAATGAATTTCCGATGGTTGGCCAAGCGTCACGCGTTACCAAACTATAGTCCGTTTGTTACTACAACCCAAGTTGCGGGGGGCAGACGTTTTGCCATGAACAACAGCGGCCCCCCCCCGGAGAGTACTTGTTCACTCCATTCACAGCGCCGCGGACAACGGACCGGTGTGGACCCACTATTCAGCGGTCCGGGGCTGAGCGAAGCGACGTCATGCCCGTGGTGCGGTCTGTCGTCCGCCGTCGGTTTGAATAACAGCAGGTAGGTCACAACTTGAGTTCCCATACTACGGCCCGTTCTCCCCGTCCTCTTGGGGACGTATGAATGCAGAGGCCTCTGCCTGCAATCGTGCCGTCGGCAGGAGGACGGGAGAATTACTTGCGGGTGCGCCAGAGAATGATGAGGGCGACGACGGTGAAGATCAGGTGAGGGAGCCAGGCGGTCAGTGAGGGGGGAAGGGCCCCGGCATACCCAAACGGCTCTGTGAGTTTCTGCAGGGAGAGGTACACAAATGCGATCAAGAGTCCGACGGCGAAGCGGACGGCCTGTCCGCCCCGGCGGCGGACGGCGGCGAGGGGCACGCCGATGAGCACGAGAATCAGGTTGGCGAAGGGATATGCGAACTTGTTGTAGTACGCCACCAGGGGACGTTCGAGGTTAGCGACTCCCGCACGTCGCGTGGTGGCCAAATAGTTGCGGGCTGCGGGAATGGTCATGGCGGCCACGTCGTTTTGGGAGCGGGCGAGGTCGCGCGGATACACCTGCAGCGTCGTGTCGAGGGTGGCGTGCTGGGTCTGCGTCATCGTGTCGCGCGCAGGCGTACGCTGCGCCACGTCTTGCAGGCGCCAGGTATCCAGCGAGTCCACCCACTCCATCCGTTCAGCGTCCAGACGGGCCACGAGGCGGGACGTGTCGGCGAATTTCTGTAGCGAGACATCGTGGGCCCGCTTGCGGGTGCGGTCGTAGTAGCCCACCGAGAGAGTGGTATTGGGGGTATTTTGGCGATGGATTTCGCTCACGTCGACGGTCTCGTCGCCGTGCGGAAGGTATTCGTTTTCGTAGCGGACGACGACCTCGTTGGTGCGGGGGACCACCCAGCCGTTGAAGCCGAACATCGCGACGGTAATGAGGCTGCCCACGAGGACGTAGGGGCGCATGAGGCGGTACAGAGAGACGCCCGACGTTTGCAGGGCCACCAGCTGCAGTTCCTGCGCCAGCGCCCCGGTGACGTAGATACACGCCAGGAAGAGGGCGAGCGGGGAGGTGAGCCGGATGATTTCCGGAATGTAGCTCGGATAGAACACCGTAAACACCTCCCACGCCGTCGCGCCGCCGTCCAGAAAGTCGTCGCTGTACTCCACCCAGTGCAGCACGATGAAAAAGACGATCAGGGATCCGATGAACAGCACGAATCCCTTCAGAAGTCGCTGAATGACGTGGCGCTCGAACGTCGTCATGGGAGAACGTATTCGCGAAGGACGGTCGCTGCTGGAGGAGCAGGCCGCTGTGCAGAGAGACGTTTGGGGCGGGGGATCGGCTCGCAGTCGAATTCCGCGACTGGTCCATCCTCGAACAAGACGCAAAATCGAGGAATCGGTTAGACCTTTTGACCCGCGACCATTTACTTGCCCGCGAACTGTCCGTTCACCCAACCGGTCCGACGTTCATGAAACTCCACGAATATCAGGCAAAGGGCATCCTTCGTGACCACGACGTTTCTGTGCCTCAAGGCATTGTGGCCGAGACCGTTGACGAGGCCGTCGACGCCGCTGAGCGCATTGAGGAAGAGAGCGATCCGAGCTTGTTTGTCGTCAAGGCCCAGATTCACGCTGGAGGGCGCGGGAAAGGCGGCGGGGTCAAACTTGTCGACAGTGTCGAGGAGGTGCGCGAATACGCCGACGACATCCTGGGGATGAACCTGGTGACGCATCAGACGGGCGACGACGGACAGAAGGTCCGCAAGGTGCTCGTCACCGCCGGGGTCGACATCGAGCAGGAGTACTATCTCGGCGTCACCCTCGACCGGGAGAAGAGCATGAACGTCATTATGGTGTCGACCGAAGGCGGTGTGGACATTGAGACGGTGGCCGAGGAGTCGCCGGAAAAGATCCACAAGGTGTGGATTGATCCGTCGATCGGGATGCAGCCCTTCCACGCGCGTCAGCTGGCGTTCGCGATGGATCTGGAGGGCGATGCCTTCAAGCAGGCCGTCCAGGCCATTTCCGGGCTCTACGAGGCGTTCGAGGCGACCGACAGTACCCTCGCCGAGATCAATCCGCTCGTGCGGACGCCGTCCGGCGACATCGAAGCGGTCGATGCGAAGATCAACCTCGACGACAACGCGCTCTACCGCCACCCGGACCTCGAAGAGATGCGGGACCTCCACGAGGAGGACCCGACGGAGGTGGAGGCGGGAGAGCACGGCCTCAGCTACATCAAGCTCGATGGCAACGTGGGCTGCATGGTGAACGGCGCCGGGCTGGCCATGGCGACGATGGACATCATCAAGCTGGCCGGGGGCGAGCCCGCCAACTTCCTCGACGTGGGCGGATCGGCGGACGCTGAGACCGTGGAGGCGGGCTTCCAGATCATCCTCAAGGACCCGAACGTCGAGGCCATTCTGGTGAACATCTTCGGCGGCATCGTGCGCTGCGATCGCGTTGCGAAGGGCGTCATCCAGGCCGTGAAGAATGTCGACGTTGACGTGCCGCTCATTGTGCGGCTTCAGGGCACCAACGCCGAGGAGGGCAAGCAGCTGCTGGACGAGAGCGACGTGACGGTGAAGTCGGCCGTACTGCTGAAAGAGGCCGCCGACAAGGTGACGCAAGCCCTCGGGGTGGAGGCGTAAGTTGCTTCGGAAGCGGCCTCGGGGGGAACTACTGAGCGAGGCCCTGAGCAGTCTGTCCGAGATTTTGCCCGAAGCCGCCGAAGCGGCCCTCGCCGCCCTCGTTCGGAATCTGCAGTTGGAGCAGCTCGGAGAGGTGCCCGCTGCTCACCTGTAGCCGGAAGCCGTACTTCTGGAAGCGGCCGAACGGGACCCAGTTGAAGGACATGTCCCAGCAGCCCAGGTCGCGCCGAACGGAAAGCTGAGTGGTCGAAATCTCCTCCTGGATGAAGTCGTATCCTGTGTTTCCCTGTACTTTCCACTGCGGCGTGACGTTGAGGTCGAAGTCCACGCTCAGGGTGGCGCTGCGATCGGTAATCTCCTTGCGGGGTTTGCTCAGCCTGTAGTTCAGGTTGAGGCCGAGCGACCACGGTACGTTCAGAGGGGTGAGCTTGCTCGGCGCGGAAGTTCGGGCCGACGGCGATGAGGTCGATTGGTTGGAGCCGTTGAGCGCCGTGCCGGTGTCGTCACTGGAGATGTTGGCACCGACGCTCACTCGAAGGTTCGTCAGGCGGGCCGGAGTGAGGGGACTCTCCGCCACCATGAGCCGATCAATTAGGCGAACCCGGCTGTCGCCAGTTCGTCGCAGGGCGTACGGGGAAAACTGCGTGTTGACGGAGATGTCGAAGGGATCGATGTTGGTGCGGGCATTCACGCTGAACTGGCGCGAGACCCGAAAGGAGTCGGCCGCGAAGTTGTAGGACAGGCCGTTCACGTCCAGGTTGAGGAGGGTGAGGGTTTCTTCGCGTGCTGCCTCGGTGGTATCGCGCCGAAGGCGTTTCGTCTGGAAGACGTTCTGGAGGGTGAAGTCGAGCCGCCACTGCTGGTTGGATCCCGAGACGCGGTTCCCGCCGAGGATGTTGTAGCGCCGCACCTCGCCGGTTGCGGAGTCCGCGATTACCGGCGTGCCGTCGGGAAAGCGAAGCGTCCGCGTGCGTCCCCAGAAGGGATCGTTGAAGTTCGGCTGGTAGTTCATGGACAGTGACGGCGTGACCTTGTGCCGAAGGCCCTGGAAGGAGCCGAGGCCGACGGGAAAGGTGCCGAACACGTCCGTTTGGGCGGAGATCGACGTGTTGAAGTCGTGACGGGCATAGAAGCCGGGTTCCGTACGTTCCACAACCTCTTTGAGGCCGCCGGTGGAGTCGCGCCGTGCGGTCTTACGGGTGGTGTTGAGGCGCCAGTCGGAGGTGTAGTTGATCTGCGGTGTGAGACTCAGGTTGTACCGTTCTACACGGAAGCTTGCGCTGAGCGGGATGTTGTGCTGGGCCTGGACGTTGTAGGGCCGGTCGTTGCCGGTGGCCAATTCGTACTTGTCTCGGTCGAAGAGGGTCTCGTACCAGTTGATGTCCGCTCGTTCAATTCGGTTGGCGAGGGTCGAGTCGGCCGCCGTGCCCCCGCGCCGAAGATCGTCGGGATCACGGGGCCGAAAGTCAAAAGAGTTTGTGAGATCCAGGCTGTAGCGGGTCTGGATCTTTTCGAACCAGTGCGCATCTCCGATGCGTTGTTCTTGTCGGAATGGTTTGAACGAGTTCTGGGAAAAGCCGAGGTTCGGCAGCGTCAGGTTGACAGTTCCGCTTTGGAGTTGTTGCTGCTGGTTGGCGCTAATGTCGAGGCTCCGACCTCCGTTCGGCCAGCGCTTCCGATAGCTGACGGACGACGAAATGTCCTGTTGGACCACGTTGTCGTAGTTATCGCTGTTGCGGCGGGCAAAGTCGCTCGACGTGACGAGGTTGACGTTGCCTTGAAGGGAGGCGGTGGGGGAGAAGTCCTGCGAGTGCGTCCAGCGGAGTTCTCCTTCGCGCTGATCCTGAAAGTTGGGGTCGATCTTTTCCCCGATCTTCTCGCGCCGGTACGTGAGTTCCAGGTTGCCGTCGTACCGGTACCGCTTCTTGTACCGGAATCGGGGGCGGATTTCGAAGCTGCCCTGCGACCACACGCTCGTCCGTACCGTCAGGTCGGTGAAGGGATTGAACGCGAAGTACCAGCCCCAGTCCTTGAGAAAAAAGCCGCGGCGGTCGTTGCCGTATTCCGGCGGAAGCGGGCCGCTCCGGCGGCCCTGCGTATTTGGCAGAAAACCGACCGGCAGCCACAGTGGCGTCGGGACATTGAACAGGTACAGCTGGATCGGACCGGTGTAGACCCACTGGTCCTCGGCCTTCATCTCATCGGATCGGAGGGAATACGACGGCGTTTTGCCGGGGCCGCAGTTGCAGGTGGTGTAGATTCCGTTTCGGACGAAGAGGGTGCTGTCCTCGAAGACCTTGACCGGGTTTCCCTCTACGTATCCCTCCCTTCGCGGGGTGCGGGCGGCCACCACGCGCCCCCGCTTCGTACGCAAGCTGTAGGAGAGGGTGTCGCCGGTAAAGGATTGGCCGTCGCCGCTGCCACGGTCGGCGCTGCCGGTGCGCTCAAACAGGGCCCGCTGACCGTTGCCGTCGCCGGGCGGTCCCGGCGCCGTGAGCGTGCCGGTTTGGAAGTCCATCCCGACGGTTTGGGCCGACAGGGAGGCGCCCTGATACGACATTTTCGCGTTGCCGTACAGGCTTCCGTAGTCGTTGCCCGACGAGTCCGTACGGATCACGAGCGAGTCCCGCGCCGAGAACGCGACGGCTTCGTCGGAGGCGGGGGGGATGTCCGGAGCGGAGGCACTGCCCGACGACGGTTGTGCCGACGGAGAGGGGCGGCCGGCCGAGTCGGTTCTCGTCGTATCGGGCGAAGGGGGCGAGGACCGCGGCGAATCTGCTTTGGTCGTGTCCCGGGAGGTTGGGGAGGGAGCCGTCGTATCCGGAGGAGCGGACCGCTCCTGCGCAGGAGGAGGGGCCTGAGCGGACGATTGCTCCTGGGCGAGGCTGGGACTGGCGACCCCGAGGACGAGCAACAGTCCCATGATCGTAGCAGACGGCCCGCGCAGTGACATCAACAGAGACAGAAGCGACGGCGAAGAACCACGGTGTTCGGGGGAGCCCTACTTTCAATGCCGAGGAGGGTTCGATGAAGATGAAATGCGCCAGGGCGAGATGCCCGGAGCGAATGCTGCAGAGGGCCGGCTATACCTGGGCCGTACGCCCCTCGAACGCGAGGCGGGCCGCCCCGAGCAGGCTGACCTTATTGCCCAGGGTTTCCTGTATGATCGACAGGTCGCCGCGCAGGCCGGGGACGACGAACTGGGGAAGCGTCTGGCGGGCCGGAGCCAGAATGTAGTCGCCCGCGCCGGAGACGCCCCCGCCCACCACAATCGTCCGAATGTCGAGCAGATTGACGGCGGAGCCGAGAACGCAGCCGAGCTTGTGGCCCGCCCACGCCAGGATGTCGGTCGCGGCGTCGTCGCCCGCCTCGGCGGCCTCGTACAGCACCTTCGGCGTGAGCTGGGACAGATCGCCGTCCACGAGGTCGTACACTTTGCTATCGGGGTGATTGGTGAGTCGGTCGGCGGCGTGGGCCGACAGAAACGATTGGCCCAGGTAGCCCTCAATGGCTCCGGCGACGCCGGAGTTGGCGTACGGGCCCTCGTAGTCGATCGTCATATGGCCGATTTCGGCGGCGGCGCCCGTGGTGCCGCGAAAGATTTGGTTGCGGTAGATGATGGCACCGCCCACCCCGGTGCCGAGGGTCACCATTAGGAACGAGTCGTGGTCCTGCCCGGCCCCGTAGAAGGCCGAGCCGAGCCCGGCGACGTTGGCATCGTTCTCCACGATGACAGGGACATCCGCCTCCAGGAGGTCGTCCAGGCGCGCACTGAGATCGACGGTCGTCCATCCCGGCAAGTTGGGCGGTTGGGAGACCGTCGTGCGCTCCCAGCTGATCGCGCCCGGAGACCCAATGCCTACGCCCGAGATCGGATCCGGAGCGTCGCCGGTCATCTGTTCGACGAGACGCCCGATTTGCTTGATCACAAAGTCGGGGCCGCGGTCGGCGTGGGTCGGGCAACGGGCCGTATCGACAAGGCCGTCGTCTTCGTGGACGAGAGCAGCCTTCAGATTGGTGCCGCCCAGGTCGATTCCAACGGCGTACGCACTCATGAGACACAGAAGGGTTGCGAGGAAAAACCGGAGCCAGGGGGCCGGACGGTGGACAGACGCCTCCTACCGCGACTCTTTGAGTCGGTAGACGGTTTCGTTCGGCCGCTTCATGCCGTACTCTTCCCGGGCAATCCGTTCCACGAGGGAGTCTGACAGCGGGCGGTCGAGTTTCTTCCGAAGCTGCTGGATGTCTCGGCGGAGCTGCTCGTTTTCCTGCGTGAGGCGGTCGTGTTCTTGATGCCACTGGTAGCGACGGAGCAGGCTGTGGCTATCGAAGAACATGATCCAGACCAGCAGGAGGAGGACGGCTCCGCCGAGGAGCCACCAGCGGAGAGAAGCCGCGGAATCGGGCCGAGGAAGAGGCATGATCGGTCATTCGCTCGTCAGCGGAAAGGCGTCGAGCCCCGGGAATTCGGCGGTGTCACCCAGCTGCTCCTCAATCCGCAGGAGCTGGTTGTACTTGGCCACGCGGTCGCTGCGGCTGGCGGAGCCAGTCTTGATCTGTCCAGTGCTGAGGGCGACGGCAAGGTCCGCGATTGTCGTGTCCTCGGTCTCGCCGGAGCGGTGACTCAAGACCGCCGTGAAGCCGCTCTTGTGGGCCATCTCGACGGCATCAAACGTCTCGGTCAACGTGCCAATCTGGTTGGGCTTTACCAGGATGGAGTTGCCGCAGCCCTCGTCGATGCCGCGACTGAGGCGGTCGGTGTTGGTGACGAACAGGTCGTCGCCCACGAGCTGCACCTCGTCGCCGACGGCGTCGGTGAGCATCTGCCAGCCGCTCCAGTCGTCCTCGTCCATCGCGTCCTCGATGGAGAGAATCGGATATTTCTCCACCCAGTCCTCCCAGTAGGCCACCATTTCTTCGGAGGAGCGAGGGTTGTCGGGGGCGCTCTTCCAGAAGACGTACTCGCCGTCCTCATAGATTTCGGCGCCGGCGGGGTCGAGGGCGACGAACACGTCTTCGCCCGCCACGAAGCCGGCCTTTTCGATGGCCTCCACGACCAGCTCAATGGCTTCCTCGTTGGAGCTGAGATCCGGGGCGAAGCCGCCCTCGTCGCCGACGGCGGTGCTGTAGCCGCGGTCGGCGAGCACGTCGCTCAGCGTGTGGAAGATTTCCACGCCCGCTCGCAGGGCCTCCGCAAAGGTGGCCGGGCCCACCGGGGCAATCATAAACTCCTGCATGTCGACGTTGTTGTCGGCGTGCTCGCCCCCGTTGAGGATGTTCATGAGGGGGACCGGCAGGGTCGACGCGCGGGCCGTGCCGACGTAGCGGAAGAGGGGCAGGTCTAGCGTAGTGGCCGCCGCCTTCGCCGTGGCAAGCGAGACGCCGAGCAGGGCGTTGGCGCCCAGATTGGACTTGTCCGGTGTGCCGTCCAGGGCGAGGATCGTGCGGTCGATCGTCACCTGCTCCCGCACGTCCATGCCGCTGAGTTCCGGCGCGATGGTGTCGTTGACATTGGCGACCGCCTTCGTCACTCCTTTCCCATTGAAGCGGTCCGCGTCCTCGTCTCGCAGCTCGACGGCCTCATACTCGCCGGTCGAGGCCCCGCTGGGCACGGCGGCCCGGCCCAGCACCCCGTCGTCGGTGGTCACGTCCACCTCGACGGTGGGATTGCCTCGACTGTCCAAAATCTGACGCGCAGTAACGGATTGAATGGAAGCCATAAGTGCTCAGGAAGGATCTCGAAACGAATGATACTGAGAACGACATCCAACTCGTCAGCAAGCGGCGACCCGCGTGCGGGCGGTCTCGATGCACATCTACATTCACACACTTACGACGTTCGAGATCATTCCCCGGCGTCGCAGAACCAGTGCGTGAGAAGAGAAAATTGGGGCTGTGCGGGGGCGCGGTTCCCACACCCAGAACGCCCTCAATGTAGCCGACCACTGTGGAAAAGTACAAGGCGGGCCGACAACACAGATCAAAGCCGTCGGGCGATGGCGGCGTCTCTGCCCGTCGCGTTCGCTCGTCTCGGAACGGGGAGGGACGCCTGCACGTGGGCCGATTGCTCCGACGGAGGAGCACGGGGCGCGTCGAGGGACGCTCGTTCGCACCTCCCAGGTCATGATCGCAAACTGAATGTAATACCAACTCCGCATGCACAATCGAAGATCATGCAGCTCCGTTGGGCATGTAAGTATAGGAGTCTGGGTATATGCCTGGGGCCCATGTGCTCGGAGGCGTACGATTTCTGTTCAATCCTGAACTTTGAAGGCGGACTCGGTATAATCAGGGCGCACTCCCGACAGCTGTCGGAGCACTTCTTCACTGGAGATCTGGGATCTCCTCGTTCAGTCAGGGCGCACCCCAAGAGTACTTCCTCCTTCACTGGAGATCTGGGATCTCCTCGTTCAGTCAGGGCGCAGGGCGGACGGTTGTGGTCTCGTTGATCCAGCTGTAGCAGCCGTCGCCGATGGTGACGCGCCCGTCTTTCTTCCAGTCGTTCCGGTAAAAGATGTCTTCTTCGGTCGGAAACACCTTCCGGTAGCTCTCAATCTTGCTGTTCGCGACGGCGGCAATCGATGAGTCTGCCTCAATGGCCTGCTTGTACTGGTCCACGGCGGTCCAGTAGACAGCCTTGTCGCTGCGGCCGAGTTCGTCTTGGCTGCATGTATTGACGGCCTGCGTGTAGAGGTCGCCGATGCCCACGTACGCCTCCGCGTAGCTCGGGTCCATCTCGATGGATTTCCGATATGCCGATTGGGCCTTCGAGAAGTTGTTTAGCTGCCGGTGCGCCCGGCCGCGGTTGAAGTGATCCTGGGCCTTCAGCGTAGCGCCCTGCTCGACCGCTTGATCGTAGGCCTCCAGGGCCTCCTGAGAGCGGCCGTCGTCGAGGCGCATTTCGGCAATCTTACGGACCGTCTTGGCCGGCGGGTTGGTTTTCAGAAGCCTCGGCGCCAGCTCGGACGCCTTCGAAACGTTGCCCTGCTTCACGTACGCGTCGAACAGGGACCGCATGATGCCAGCACTGTCAGGATGCGCCTCGTACTGTTCCTTCAGGTATTTGATTTGGGCCTGCGGGTTCTTGCCGAAGATCTCTTCTCGGGCCGAGGCGACAATTTTTTGCACTTTCGGATCGCTTCCGCGCTCGGCCTCCACCGTGTTCAGGAAGGCGAGCGCTTCCTCCTGCCGGTCGGTGTCAAGGCAGTGCTGGATCACCTGTCGGACGTAGTATGGATCCACCTCGCTCGGGGCCAGCTCAAAAGCCTTCCGATAGTGGGCCGTCGCTGTTTTCAGGCCGTCCGGACGGTCAGGCAGGGCGCTTCCGTACTGCTGAAGAAACCGCCCGCGGTAGACCTCCCACGCGTGAGCGTCGAAGCTGAGTCCTAGGGTGCCCATCTTCGTCGGAGCGGTGGCGAGCACCGTGGCCGCGCTGTCCAGGTAGGCTCGCCGCTTTGATTTCTTGGAGGTTGCTTTTGCGAGGCCCGCGTAAAGCTTGTACTGACGACGAAAGTTGCGGTCGTCCTTCTTCGGAAAGCCGGGAGCGTGTTCCAGTACCCAGGCGAGGTCGCCCTTCGCAGCCTTGAAGTCGTCGTTTTTAAAGCTCTCGTAGTACAGGCTATAGTGCATCGCTTTGTCCTGCCGGGTTGGGGCCGAATCCTGCGCTTGGATCGGTTGAGGCAGGACGAGCCCCGCAAGCAGCAGGCCCGCGAGGAGGACGAGCGGACGGGGCAGGTCAAGATCGAAAGGCATATTCGAAGGGACCATCTGTCTCGGGGATTCAGTGAGCCGCAGAGAGGGATCCGGCGAGGACCGGAGGTCGTGCCGGATGTTCTCCGGAAGCAGGAGACACATCGGGCACGGTTCAGTAGATGGACGATTGCGGATGGAGGGGGTTTCGGCAGGAGGGGAAGACCCCCCCGTGCTTTCCGGGGGAATCTCGGGGATTCAAGCGCAGCGCGCATTATTATATCGTTACCCCGCCTCACGAACGGCGTTCTACGAGATCGTCCCCGGTCTGGATCGCGGACAGAGATGGAAAGCGTGGGGCTGTCCGCACTTGACGAAACGCGAGCGCAGGGGAGCGTGCCCGGTCCCCCGTGTACGTTCGGGGCAGCAGGTTGCTACCGGAGCTTTCGCTCTTGAAACCATTCTTCCCCAAAGTTGACGTGGAGGGACACGCCGTAGAAGCGGTCACGCACCAGCGCGTCGGCAGTGGTGCCCCGCGTACCGGCGCGAACATTCAGGTCGATCCGCGTGCCGGAGAGGGCCGTCGGGAGGCTGAGTCCGCCCGTGACGGCGTACGTTTGGAGGTTGGTGGTGCCGTCGGGCTGGACGTAGAGGCGTTCGGTGTAGGCCCCTAGGCGGTAGGCGACTCGTTGGAAGTAGCCGGTGAACTGATCGTCGCCCGCCGGGACGAGTTCGGTCCCGGTGGAAACGCGCCAGCGGTCGGTGAGGGTCTCTTCCCCCCCTGTCGGAATGCCTTGACCGAAGGCGGACGGACTGGAGAACGAGCTGGAGAAGGCGCTCCAGGGTTCGTAGAGACCGTCAACGGTGATTGTCCAGCGCCCATCGGGCTGATAGGCCACGCCCAGGCGTCCCCGCCAGGGGATCGAGACATCGCCGTCGATCGGGCCCGAGAGCGTGTCGGACGACACGCCCCGCTGTTCCGACCGGATCAGCACGCGCTCGCCGTTGAGCGTGGTGGGCAGCGAGACGGCGCCGCCGATCGACAGAGCGTCGTCGCTCGTGAGCACGCCGGCCAGGGCAAGGTGCGCCCCGAGGGTGCCGCTGACGCCCGCGAGACGCGTCTTATCGCTCACGCGTATTTCCTGCGGGCCGTCGTCCTCCTCGAAGGTGGTATTCCGCTTACGCTCAAGAATGCCGAAGAGCACGTCGACGCTGGCCCCGATGCGCAGTATCTCGTTGATCCGGTATCCGAGGCCGCCCCGAGCGCTATACAGCCCGCCGCCGCCGCGGAAACTCTGGTCGAAAGAGGACCCGTTCGCTCCGGGGAGCGGGCCGCCCTGGCGCGACCGGTAGTTGTGCTGAGTGAAGGGCTGAAAAGAAAGTCCGACGCCGAGTTTGCGCTTGTACAGCGGGAAACTAAACTGCAGTGCCTCGATGGTGCCGGCGACCAACTGGCTGGTGTTTCCCTGGTCGGTCGTGGCCCGGACGGTCTCGTAGGAGCCCCCGAGTGAGAGGCGCGTGTACACTTGATCGCTCCAAAGGGCAGGGTTGACCGTAGGGTTATAGTTGAGCGAGCGGACGGCATAGGCGCCCCCGCCCACGGCCTGACTCTGCGGCGACGAGAAGTTCTGCAGGCTCCCGAGCCCGAACCGGGAGTAGATGGAGCCGTCGCCGTTGGACTGTGCGTGGGCCAGCCCAGGCAGTAGGAGAAGTGCCGGCAGGAGGGCGATGCCGAGCGCGAAGCGGGCACGCGCGAAAGTAATAGAAGCCATAAACCCGTTCAGCAGTTTCGTAAGACGAGGGAGCAGTGAGGACGCCGGATCACAGTTCCGTAAGGGCTACGTTCACGCTGTCGAGCTTCACGACGGCCGGGATTGTACTGGGCAAACCCCGGCGGGTCGTGCCGTCCAATCCGGAGGGAATCTGGTCACGGTCCGCAATGCCGAGCCGGAAGGCATCGAGCGGACGCTCGCCGGACAACCATCGGTCGAATGTGTCAATCGTGGACCCCCGGTCGGACTGCGCGTCCCCCGGGTCCTCGCTCGCTTCCATGGGAAATACACAGGTGTCATCGTTAAGTTTAGAGAGGTCCAGGGTGCTGCAGGAAGGGCCTCCCGACCGCCGGGTCGCCAGAATCCTATAGTCGCTGGCGGATGGACGAACGAAATCTGAGGGCGTATTATTGCTTTCGTAGATCCCTGTGTCGAATGAGGCCCGGATCTGTGCCCGGCTGACAACCACGGAATCGGTAAGCGCAGCGAATTTATCACTCTTCGTCCAGTTGAAGGCGAGGCCGCGGCCCACCCCGTCGAGCAGCAGGCGCTGGTTGGGGGAGGACACGGTCGGCGTGGACCCCGATGTCTCCCCGATGTGGGTGAACGACTGTTGGACGCCGAAGTCAGCCGTGTCGCTGTTCGTCGTCACCCGCAGGGTCGCGGAACCGTGCTGAAAGCCGACGATGACGGTGTTACTGCCCGTGGGGGCCAGTTTGAAGCCATTGAGGTTGTCGTCGTCGCTTTTCAGCGCGGACGCGTTGTTATCGATCCAAGACTGCGGCAGATCGAGAGTAACTGTGTCTTGATCGAGCGGGGCCGAGAGGTCGGCCGGAGAAATCGAGTAGGACTGAATCCGATTGCTGGTCGCGAACGACTCGTCGGCCCTGGTCCGGCCCATATCCACCCCCGACGACTGCAGGTCACAGAGCTCCATGTCCAGGGTGGCCGTGGTGTCGCCGTGCCGGTAGGTGGGGACGAGCCGGAGCGACGCGCTCAACTCAGAAGCTGACGTGTTGGAGAACGGGTTGGACGCGCTGGGGCCGCCGATATCGACGTATCCGTCCGCCTCGATTTCAAGATTATTGGTCAGGCGACCGTCGAGGTTATCGGAGACATTTCCGACGAGGAAGCGCCAGCTTTGGCCCTGCCCGTCGAGGCCAGTCAGAGAGGCCTCCGTGGTGTCAGAGGTCGGCACGGCCATGACGGTGGTTTCAGACGGATTTTCGCCTGAGAGCGGTTCGCGGCCGACGTTTGCGCCCACGCCGCCGGGATCGGAGCACGCAGCGAGAGAGAGGAGCACCGCGCCGCACAGGAGGGCGCCGGTCAATCGAGAATACAGCATTATATAGACAACCCACGAATCAGAAAAACAGGACACCGATCGTCTCGCCGTGCCGGACCAACTTCCGCTGAGGACCGCACGTGCAACCGGGACGAATCAGAGAGGGCTTTATTCCCACCGCAGTGGAACCGTTTCAAGGCTGCGTCGTCCCGGCACGGGACCGTGTTCGTCTCCGTGACGCACCCAGACGTGCGTAGCCATTTCTCTTCCGCACAAAACACGTCTGCTCGACGAAAAAAGCCGTACGATGAATTCTCCACCGGATGGGGTGTTTCCGGGCTCTATTCCGTCACGCAGGGACTTCATTCAGCATTTGATTGTACAGCGTCGCCAGTTGCTGGCCGCGCATGTCGTCTTCGCCGTCGAACTGCGGGTCGCCGTTGGAGGGGGTCGCGCCGGGGAGGTGGATGGACGTGTCCGTGAAGTGGCGACCTGTTTCCGAGACCGTAGACGAGGCCTGCCCGTCCAGGGAGAGGCCCAGGCGCTCGGCGAGGTCGGCCGTGACGGGGGTTCCGGGGTCCTGGTCGTCCGGCGTGAAGATCGACAAGGAATTGCTCAAGAGCTCGCCGTCGGCATACTCGGAGGCGAGAAGCAGAGGGACGAAGCCGCTCATCCAGCCGAACGAATGAATGAGGTCCGGGCCCCAGCGCAGCTTCCGAATGGTTTCGAGCGTGGCCCGGTTGAAGAAGAGGGCGCGCCGTAGCAAGGCCTCGGGCGAGTCGGGATCTTCCTCGCTCGGGAGACTCTCGTCGCCGAAGTACGTGTCGTGGTCCATGAGGTAGACCTGGAGACGCACGTCCGGGACCGAGGCAACCTTCACGGTCAGCGTCTCGGTCCCGGTGCCCATCGGCACGTCTGTACCGGAGAGGCGGATGACCTCATGCAGATTGTGCTCGCGCTCGTCGATGGTGTTGTAGCACGGCATCATGACCCGCGCCTCGAAGTCCCCCGCGTCCTGAAGCTGTTCGGGAAGCATACGAACGAGGGAGGCAATGGAAGATGTCTTGGCGAAGGGCGTAACTTCACCGGCAACGAAGAGGACACGTCGGGATTGAGCCATGCGAACGGAGCGAGGTTGGTAAGGAGAAGCGGCAACGAGGCACGAGGGCAGCGGGGACGCTCGGAACGGGGCACCGTCGGCCCAGGTCCCTGCACAAATTCATAGACGGTAGGGCCGCTACACTTGGGAAAAGCCCAACATACGCAAAAGAGACATGGGTAAGTATACCGTCCCCACCTATGGGAATCAACGACGGAACGCCCTAAGCTCCCGTCCACGCGTCAAGACCGTGGAAAATTGGGACCGCCGCCGGGAGGGCATGCTCGTTATGGGGAAGGGGTTCCCGGTCGGGGAAAGCGCTGTCGTCCGCATCCCGAGATCGCCAGACGGATTCCGTACCACAGGTGTTGGGCGCGTCCGCGACGGCGGTCGGGATACTTCCTCCTTGCAGTCAGGGCGCACCCCAAGAGTACTTCCTCCTTCACTGGAGATCTGGGATCTCCTCGTTCAGTCAGGGCGCACTGGAGGGGGCGCTCTCGTTTGTCCGCAGGAGCTCGAAGTAGCGCTTGATGAGCGCCTCGTAGTCCGAACTGTAGCCCATCTCGAGGGCACGGATGAGGTCGCGCCGGAGCCGGTCGGGATCGTCGGCGGAGGGCAACGCGCCCGGCGGCTGCGTCTGGGGGGCATCGGTCGACTGGCCTTCGCGTTCGTTCTTTCTGCCTTGGGTGCGAAGGGAACTCTGGGCGTTCAGGAGGCGCGTGAGAATCTGCTGCTGGCGATCCAGAAGATCGCGCGACGGGCGCCGCCCCGACTTCTCCAGTTCCTGCGCGGATTTTTCCATCTGTTCGGCGATTTTCTGGAGGTTCCCGAGGAGCTTCTGGCGTGCTTCGCTTCCCACGTCCATGTTCCGGATCTGCTGCTTGAGCCGACGCTGCTGCTGGGCTAGTTCCTGGCGGCGCTGCTCCTGGTCGGGCGAAAGGCGTTGGCCTTGGGTCTGGCTGAGATGCTTCTGGATCTTGCTGTTGAGCTTCTGCTGTTGCCCGGACATCTGCTTCAGCTTTTGCATCATCTTCTGCATGGACGAGCCGCTTCCGCCGCCCTGCTGGTTCTGCATCTGCTCCAGCAGGTTCGACAACAGAAGGGCCAACTCGTTGAGATGCGTCATCGAGGTTTTCTGATGGCCCGTGGCTTTGCCGGACTTGCGTTCGTCGAGGGCCGTGGTCGCCGTCTCCATGGCGCGGAGTGCGTCGCCGGTCACCGTCTGTATTTTCTGGGACATCTGGGGGATGTTTTCCGCGATGGTATTCAGGGAGTCGGCCACCCTCTTGAGTCCGGTCGACAACTGATTCTGTTCCTGGGCAAAGGACCGAATCGCAGAGCCGCTGTCATCATGCTCCTCGACCGTGGTGCGGAGGGCCTCCTGCTCCGTCGACAGGTACAGGGTGTTTTCCAGGGCGCTCCGCAGGCCCGCCACGTTGATCTGCCGTTGCTGGCTCTGCATCTGGCCCTTCATCTGCGAGAGCTGCTTCTGCATCTGCTGCAGCGTCTTCTGCATCTGCTGCTGGCCCTGCTGGGCGTCCTGCAGCTGATTCTGCCGAAGCTGCCGGCTGTTCTGCTTCATTTTCCGCGGCAGATTTTTCTGCTGGAGCTGCCGGGTGAGCGAGTCCAGTTGCTTGCGCGGGGCGGACTGCACGTCCTTCATCTCCTTTCGGGCCTTCTGCAGGGCCTTTTGCAGCTTCTGCATCTTCTTCGCAGCGCGCTTCTGTTCGGAGGCAAGATCCTTGTTAGATCCCGGGTTCTTTCGCTGTCCCGCCTTGGGCTGCTGATCAGAGCGACGCTGTCCCGTGGAGTCGGCCGATGGGGAAGACGACGGACGAGCCTCGGTCGAGTCGGGGGAGGGGGGCGTAGACGATTTGGAATCGGTTTGGGGTTGGGACGACTTCCTATCCGAGGCGTTTTTCTTCGTGTCCGAGGCGTTTTTCTTGTTTGAGGAAGAGGTCTCGTTTGGGGAAGAGGCGTCCTTGCCGGGCGTCGCGTCCTCGGAGGTGCGTTCGGGGGGGTGGGTTCCTGTCGAGTCTTGGGCGGCATTGTTTAGACGCTTCTTCGTCTTCTCGCTCAGCGCTTTCTGGAGCTCACTGAGCTCGCCGGCACGGCGCGACATTTCCGCCAGTTTCTGCTGGGCCTTAAGCTGCTTGAAAAGGGAAAGTGTCCGGTCAAGCTGCTTTTTGTGGTCAGACTCCTTTTTTTGGACCTTCTCCATCGCCTGCTGCATCCGGCGCAGGTTGTTGTTTTTCATGGCCTCCTGAAGCTCGTCGAGCGATTTCTGGAGCTTCTGAGAGTCGATGTCGTCGATGACCTTCTGCAGCTCCTTGAACTTCTTTGCGAGGTCCGATCCGGTGAGGTTGTTGCGCTGCATCTTACGGTTCATCTCGCGCATCTGCTTGGAGAGCTTTTGCGTGCCCTCGTCAAGGGACCTTTGCTTCTCGCGGATGCGCTGGAGCTGTCGGCGGTCTTGCCAGTCGGCCTCACGAGTACGGCGCAACTCACGGCGCAGCTGCTGAGACTGCTGCTGAACCGAGTCGGCCTGCTGGCGGAGCTGGGTCAGCTGCTCACGCGCCTGAGATTGGGTTTCGTCTAGTTCCTCGTACTGTTCGGTGAGGGACGGCATGCGGAGGCGCTGGGTGGCCGTGCGTCCGCTTTTGGGGCCGGAGACGGTGTCGTTGTCCCAGGCCTTCACGTAGTAGGCAATCACGTCGCCCGGCTCGGGGTCGAGGCCGGTGTCCTGGGCCAACAGCCACCGGTGCGTGAGTTCCTGGTCGGTCTGGTTGGGCGTGGAAAGCGGAAGCCGCACGGAGGAGAAGTCGGCCTGCTCGTCGCCGAGACGGTTTTCGGCGACGCGGTAGTAGAGGGCAGCGCGCGTGAAGCCAAAGTCGTCGCTGAGTTGGACGCGAAGGCGCTGCGTGAGGTCTTCGCTCAACTCCGTGGAGCCGGTCGGCTGGAGAAAGCGGACCGAGGGACGGGCGTCCGACTGCAGCGCGAGCTGGTAGCGAATGGGATCGCGGTTGAGGATGCCGCCCTTGCTCTCCAGGCGGAGCGTGTAGGTTCCTGCGCGCCGGAGAACGAAGGCGCCGCGGGCGGTGCCCTGTTCGACCGTTAGGGGGCGGGTGGTGCTGTCGCTGAACATGAGTTGGGCGGCGTCGACGGGCGGACCGCCGAGCGTCGCTGTCACGTCGACGGTAGTGCCGGGCAGCGCGGACACGTCCCCCACGTTGGCGTCGAGGGTTCGGGACGGGCGGCCGGTGTAGTCCGGAGGCGTGACGGTCAACTGCAGTTCCCGGACGAGCGGACGGCGACGCACCTCGACGTCGTACCAGGACGTTTGTACGGAGTTGGTCCCGACTCGGTATTGGAAGGACTCGCGGACAGAGGCAAGTGTGTGGTGGAAGATCTGACCGGAGTCGGCACGCAGCGTGATGCGCTCGGGCGGGGTGTCGGGGGCCTCGCGGCGGAACAGGGTCAGTGCGGAGGGAGCGGCGCCGGTCGCCCGAACGGCGATCCGAAGGGAGTCGCCGCGTACGAGGTCAGTGGCACCGGGCTGGACGGCGAGCTGGAAGGGGGCAGGTCGGTTGAAGGGGGTGCTGGGGGCAAGCAGGCGTTCGGAGGCGCCGAGGAAGGTGGAGGGGGCGAGCAGAAGGAAGGCCAGCACGGCGGCGAGGGGAAGCGAGGCGAGCCGGGCGGCGCGGCGGGCCCGTCCAAAGTCTTCGACGTCGTCGAACGAGATGTCGTCCAGGTCCGCCGCGAGCTGCTGGACGGCCTGGTCGATGAAGGGAGTAGGGGCGTAACTGCGCTGGCCCTCGGCGAGTTGAAGGAGGTTGACGAGTCGGTCGGCGACCTGGGGATGGTGCTCGCCCACCTTGCGGGCCACGGTCTCGTCAGAAGGGCCGGGGAGAAGGCTCAGCAGGCGACCCAGCGGGTGGGCCAGCATTGCGCCGGCCACGCCGATGCCCACGGTCCCGATGGCCGCGGCCAGGGCCGTGCGGGCGGTTGTGCCCAACCAGAGGCTCGCCTCCAGCAACGCGGCGGCGAACCAGACGGCGGCGACGGTCCCGACGGCCACGGCTGCACCGAACGCGAGCTCGGCCCAGGTCATGCGCCGGGTCGTGTCCTGCAATCGGGTGCGGAGGCGGGCGACGAGGCGAGCCGTCTGCTCACTCATGGGCGTCGTCGGGGAGTGGGAAGGCAGGACTGGACGCGTCCGCCGACAATTAGTAGGGACGCGTCGTGAGAGATACCACCCCGTTCCGCAGGGTGTTTCTTTGACGAGCACGTCTCGTCCGGGAGGTCGGCGAAGGCGCTTTGGGCAGCCGGGGGCGATATCGAATCGAGAGGCGTAATGTCGCGGCCGGACGAAGTCGTGTTGTGCGTACAATCACGTATACGACTGTGCTCGTCGAAACGGTATTATCTGCGAAACTAATGTGCATGAAGAAATGCGAGTGCACGGGTACTTTTTGAGTAAGCAGTACTGAGAGATTGGACAGTACTGGAGCCGATATCTCCATCGAAAAGCACGGATGCACGCTCGACAGACGTGGTGGCTGCCCCGATTTGCGGCCCGGGGTCGTGGTGGAGCAAATGCCCTCCTACCGATGCGCGAACAAGTTTGCACCGATCTGTGTGCGATTGTGAGACCAACCGCAGTACGGTTCTGCTCTCTTCGTGGAAACTTGCCTTCCCGAAAAGAGGTGTGCATCCCGACGGCTGTCGGGATCAAGCATGAGAAATTTCGGGCGTTCCGGGAGAGAAAATCCGAGGGCAGACCGCTGATCGTACCACCACTTCTCGGCGACTCGAATCGATGACACAGGAATTTCAGAACGACGACGGGGTCGGGCACGCGACGGTGAAGCCGTCGCATTGGGATTGTGTGCGTGAGATTGTTCGAGAAGGAAGAAGCTCCCCGACCGAGACGATTCGGGCGCTGCTCGAATTTGGGAGCGAACAACTCGGGGTGGCGCACGGGTTGATGACGCGGATCCGGCCCGGTCCCGGCACCCTTGAAATCTGCGAGCACGCAGGGGCATCGCTCGACGCCCTGCCGACGACCCAGGAGCTGTCGAACGCCTTTTGCCGATGGGTGATCGCGGAGGGCGACGTGCTGGCTGTGCACGATGCCGAGGCAGAGGGATACGGCGGGGATCCGGCCTGCGAGGTGCACGGTCTGCAGTGCTACATCGGAGAAAAAGTGCTCGTCGACGTGGAATTCTACGGAACGACGTGCTTCGTGAGTGCACACCCGCGCGAATCAGCGTTTTCGGAACCGGAGGTCGCACTGGTCCGGCTCCTTGCACGCTGCATTGGGCGGGCGCTCAGCAGGCGGACATCGACGGACTCGACTCCGAGTCGGGACGCGCTCCTGAAGGATCGGGCCCTGCTGCGTCGGGTGGAGCAGGTGGCGGAGGTCGGCGGCTGGGCGATCGACCTCGACACGAAGGAATTGGCCGCAACCCGGGAGGTGTACCGGATCTACGAGGTGCCGTCGGAGACCTCGTCCGAGATCGAAGAGGCGATCCAGTTTTACGCCCCGGAGGCCCGGCCTCGTCTCCGAGAGGCGCTGACCCGATGCATCGAAGACGACATCTCGTATGATCTTGAGCTGCCGTTCGACGCGGCAAACGGGAACCGGCGGTGGGTGCGGACCCGCGGAGAACGGATTGCCGATGAGGATGGGACGCCTGTTGCTGTCATCGGCACCCTGCAGGACATCACCGAGTGGTGTGAGCTGCGCGAGCGCCTGCGCGAGCACAGGAATCTCTTGCAGTCGATTACTCAGAACGTGTCGGAGGGCATCTTCCGGTCCCGGCCCGAGAAGGGAGTGTTTTACGCCAATCAGGCGCTGGTCGACATGTTCGGGTACGACACCGTTGAAGAGCTTCGGGCCCGTGATCCCGAGGCCCTGTATGCGAACCCCGAGCGCCGTGAGGCACTTCTGCGGGCGGTGGAGCAGAGGGATGAGGGATGCCGGGAGGTCGAATTTCAGCGGAAAGACGGATCGACGTTTCCGGGACGTGTGACAGGGACGGTGGCACGGGACGAGAAGGGCGACATCGCGTACATCGACGGAGTGATTACCGACCTCACGAACATCAAGGAGCAGCAGCGGGAGCTCCGGCTCTTCAAAAAGGTCGTGCAGCAGGCCGACGAGGCAGTGCTGGTTACGGAGGGGGCCCCGCTGGACCCGCCTGGACCCCGGATCGAGTACGCCAATCCAGGTTTCACAGAAACCACAGGCTACGAACTGGAGGAAATTCGGGGAAGGTCGCCCCGAATCTTACACGGAGAGAACACGGATCCGGCCGTGCTCCGGCGTCTCCGCGCCCGGCTTGAGGCCGAGGGGCAGTTTGAGGGCGAGACCATCAACTACCGGAAGGACGGGACGCCGTACGTGAACCAGTGGACCGTCACGCCGGTGCAGGACGAGAACGGGGCGGTGACGCACTGGGCGTCCATCCAGCGGGATGTGACGGAGAGGCGGCGCGTATGGAAGAAGCTCCTGGAGGTACAGAGCGAGGAACGGCGTCGAATCGATCAGGAGATGCACGATCGCATGGGCGGGCTCCTGACATCGATCCAGATGCAGGTGGAGCTGGCCCGCATGAATGCCGACGGTGAGGATGTAGAGAGTACCCTCAAGGAGATCGAGGGACTCGTGGACGAGCTGGCGGGGGCGACCCGCGAGATTTCCCGGCAGTTGAGCCCCCAAATTCTACAGGAGCATGGCCTGCGCGAGGCGCTTGAGTGTCTAACGGATGACACTGACGGTCTGAACGTCGATTTGCAGTACAAGTGCAACGCCGAGCAGGCCCCAACCGTCGCGTCGGTCGTGACGGAGACGGCATACCGGGTCGTTCAAGAGTCGCTGCTCAACGTGAGCCAGCACGCGGACACGGACGCGGTGGACGTGGTGGTGCGTCGTACCGACGATACCCTCCGGGTAGACGTGGTGGACGCGGGGGCGGGGTTCGACCCAGACGCGCTCGGCCTCAATGGCGTGCGCGACGCTGTGGAGCGGTTGGGCGGAACCTTTGCGGTGGAATCC
>PXUA01000013.1 GCA_003022435.1 Bacteroidetes bacterium SW_9_63_38
GTTGATCCAGCCGGTGGCCCTGGAGGAGGGGCTCAGGTTTGCGATTCGGGAGGGGGGGCAGACGGTCGGCGCGGGGGTCGTAAGCGCGATCCTGGACTAGCACTTTTTCGAGGTCCGATTGGCGAATGCCGGATGGGAGGACGACCCCTTCTCGACAGATACGCCCACTCGGCACTCGCAACTCGACATTCGAAAATCGAAACTGAGACATGGCCACGGAGCAAAAAATACGCATCAAGCTGAAATCGTACGACCACTCCCTGATCGACAAGAGTGCGGAGAAAATTATCCGCACGGTCAAGTCGACGGGGGCGGTGGTGAGCGGACCCGTTCCGTTGCCCACCGAGAAGAAGGTCTACACGGTCCTGCGCGGCCCCCATGTAGACAAGAAGAGTCGGGAGCAGTTTGAGCGGCGTCACCACAAGCGCCTAATCGACATTCTTTCGTCGAGCAGCGACACTGTTGACTCGCTCATGCAGCTGGAGTTGCCGAGTGGTGTTGACGTGGAGATTAAGGTGTGACGACTGTTCGCTGGACTTCGACCCTTACACTCCTTCTCGGGGCCCTCGTACCTGTGGTTCTCTCCGGGTGCGATGAGGCTGGCTCCAAGCGGACCTCCCAGGCGCAGCAATTGTCCGGGACCTGGAATTTATGTGTAGATACCGGAAGCGGGGAGTGCAGTACCCTCGACGATGTAACCCTTCACGTTTCCGACGGAGAAGGACCGAAAACGTACCAGTTGACCCGGGAGCAGAATGGTCGCGAGAGGACGGGACGGATGGAGCTTGTCCAAGCGAATGTATTGCTCATGAGTGGCGATTTTCTCGCCGACGACTTGGCCTGGGATCTCGACTTTGATCGGCCTACGGAAATATCGGGATCGGCACGACTGACACTCATTCGGACTCGGGGGCGCAACGAGGCTATACGCGACTTTCTCGACTTTCTCGGAGCGACCGGCTGGACGGGAGGACAGATCCAGATGGACCTTCGGCTATCTTCTTGAGACGCATCATTAGGACGACAGAATACTATGAGTAGCGGACTCTTAGGAAAAAAGGTGGGGATGACGAGTGTCTTCGATGATGAAGGCAACAACATCGCCTGCACGGTGATTGAGGCGGGCCCCAACGTTGTCACTCAGGTCAAGGAGGAGGACGGTCCGGACGGCTACGACGCCGTGCAGCTAGCCTTCGACGACAAGAAGGAGAAGAACACGACGACGGCCATGCAGGGCCACTTTGCCGACGCGGACACGGCGCCGAAGCAAGTTGTGAAGGAGTTTCGCAACTTCGACGACCCGGCGGTGGAGAGGGGCGATGTGCTTCAAGCCGACGATCTCTTTGACGAGGGCGAGACCGTGGATGTCGTCGGCGTTTCGAAAGGAAAAGGCTTTCAGGGCGTTGTGAAGCGGCACGGCTTTAGCGGGGTCGGGATGACGACCCACGGCCAGTCGGACCGTCAGCGGCACCCCGGCTCGATTGGGGCCTCGGCGGACCCCTCCCGGGTTTTCAAGGGCATGCGCATGGCCGGACAGACTGGTGGGGAGCGAACAAAGATCCAAAACCTCACGGTGGTCCGCATCCTCCCGGAGCACGACGCAATCCTCATCAAGGGCTCGGTGCCGGGCGCGAAGAACAGCTATGTCGAACTCCACAAGAAGACGCAGGAGGACGAATAGTCACACCGAACTTCCGGGTCGGCGGCCGGTAGACCCCGGTCGCCATTCATCGAGCGACTGTGAATTTCTGAACCGATTGGACTATGGATGTCGACGTGTACCAAGAGGACGGGGTCGAAGCGGGTCGTACAGCGACCCTGGATCCGTCTATCTTTGAGATCGAGCCCAACAACCACACCATCTGGCTAGACGTAAAACGGATCCAGGCCCATGAGCGGCAAGGTACCAACAAAACGAAAGAGCGCTCGGAGGTGCGAGGGTCGACCCGGAAGTTGTATCGGCAGAAGGGCACCGGAAACGCCCGCGTCGGAGACGCGAAGTCGCCGATCCGCCGTGGCGGTGGTCGCGCTCACGGGGCACGTCCTCGCGGGTATGACCACGATCTGAACCGGAAAGAGAAGCGGCTGGCCCGGCGGTCAGCGCTCGCCTACAAGGCTCAAGATGACGCCGTGCGGGTGATGGAGGATTTCTCGATGGACCGCCCGAGCACGCGGGAGCTCACTGACCTGCTTGACCTGCTCGACCTGAATGATCAAAAGGTGCTCATTGCCACTGCGGAGGTAGAGACGGAGATTTACCAGAGTGCTCAGAACCTCTCATACGTGAATGTCCGTGAGGTGCAGAGCGTCAACACCGTCGATATTCTTGATGCGGACGCGGTGCTGTTTCAGGAGGGGGCCCTGGAGTGGATTACGAATGTTCTCTCGACCACCGAAGCCACGCCGGCGTAGTGCTTCCAACTGCGAAGCGATTTGGCATTCTAGACCATTTGCTCTGATATGAGTCAACGCGTTCTCATTCGCCCCTACGTGACCGAGAAGACCACCTACCAGATGGAGGAGGGGAAATATTCCTTCATCTGTGGGCTGGATGCCACCAAGCCGGAAATTCGCCAGGCGATTGAACAGCGGTATCCGGGGGTGGAGGTTGCCAACGTACGCACCCAGATCGTCCCCGGAAAGCGGCGTCGCCAGTTTCGGCAGGGCAACATGGTCGAGGGACGAACGTCGGGCTTCAAGAAGGCAATTGTGGAGCTCGATCCGGACGCGGAGCAGATTGATTTCTTCGAAGGCATCTAACTGGCGTGCCCTGCACGACGAACGAGAGCGTTCTTCTGAACCGGCGGTGACGGAGACTGCCCAAAAACCTGCATTGACCTATGGGGACTAAGAAGCGCAAGCCGACGATCAACAGTCAGCGGCAATACTCGGTCGACGACAAGAAGGATGTGACGACGACCGATCCGGAACGGAGCCTGCTGGAGGCGATGAGTAACAGCGGGGGCCGCAACAACCAGGGCCGCATGACTATGCGGTACCGCGGCGGCGGCCACAAGCGGCGCTACCGGAAGATCGACTTCAAGCGGAACGACAAGGACGGGATTCCCGCCCGCATCGAGACGATTGAATACGATCCCAACCGGTCGGCGCGGATCTCGCTTCTGGTGTATGCCGACGGCGAAAAGCGCTACATTGTTGCGCCGGATGAGGTTGAGGTGGGTGACACGGTCATGAACGGCCCGCAGGCCGCAGCAGAGCCGGGGAACTGCCTTCCGTTGTCGGGAATTCCGCTCGGGACGCGCGTCCACTGTATTGAGATGCGTCCCAACAAGGGGGCGCAGTTGGCGCGAGCGGCCGGCACCCACGCCCAGTTGACCGCCCGCGAGGGGGACTACGCCACGCTCGAACTGCCGAGCGGCGAGACGCGCCTTGTGCCGTCGAAGTGCCGGGCGACGATCGGTACGACGAGCAATGTGGAGCACTTCAACATTGAGATCGGCAAGGCGGGGCGAAGCCGCTGGCTTGGGCGTCGCCCCCGGACGCGAGGGGTTGCGATGAACCCGATCGATCACCCCATGGGCGGTGGAGAGGGCCGTGCCTCCGGAGGGCACCCGCGCTCTCGGGAGGGCGTGCCCGCGAAGGGGTACAAGACCCGCACACGCAACAAGGACTCCAACAAGTACATTATTCGTCGTCGCACCGAATCGAAGAACCGGAAGAACTCGAAGTAGTGCCCTTTCGGGAGCACCGCGACGATAACCGTTTTTCGGACCGAACCATCGCAACGACGACATGCCTCGTTCACTCCGCAAAGGACCGTACGTATATTACAAGCTTCAGCAGAAGGTTGAAGCGCTGAACGAGTCCGACGAGAAGCAGGTGGTGAAGACCTGGTCTCGTCCGTCGATCATCACGCCGGACTTCGTGGGTCACACTTTTGCTGTGCACAACGGACGTCAGTTCGTTCCCGTGTACGTGTCGGAGAACATGGTGGGACACAAGCTCGGCGAATTTGCGCCGACTCGGATTTTTGAGGAGCACTCGAAAGCCAAGGTCGACAAGCGGGCCCGTCAGAAGCCGGGACAGTAAGAAGTCAGGAGATCTGGGACGCACCGTGACCGTCACTGCAAATCGTATGACGAGATATGCAAGCACGAGCCGTACGCAAACACATTCGCAGTTCGCCGTTGAAGATGCGGCGCGTCATCAATCTGGTACGTGAGCGTAGTGTGCCGGAGGCGATGGCGATCCTTGATTACATGCCGCAGAAGGTCACGGATGTTATCGAGAAGACGATCCGGTCGGCCGTGTACAACCTGATGGACCAGCATGACGAGCGGTTCGACGAGGGGGCGCTTACGCTAACGGAGATTCGGGCCGACGAAGGGCCGACCTTCCAGCGCTGGAACGCCCGGGCACGAGGACGTGCCGCGCCGATTCGAAAGCGGACGACGCACCTCACCGTCGTGGTTGAGGTGAAGGGCGAGGCGGACGAGGCCGTTGGACCGGTCGACGAACCGGCCGAGCAGGCGGCTTAGCACCCCGCTTTGGATTGACGATTTTCAGACACGCGTACTTGCAATAAGCCGACGAGAGGTACAGCCTTGGGCCAGAAAACACACCCCATTGGATTTCGTCTCGGAGTCATCCGCGGTTGGGATTCCAACTGGTACTCCGAAGACGACTTTCAAGACAAGCTCGTAGAAGACGAGGAGATTCGGCGGTATTTGCATGCCCGTCTCAAGCGGGCCGGCCTGAGCCGGATCGTCATTGAGCGGACGCCGAAACGCGTCATCCTTACTCTCCACACCAGCCGTCCCGGCGTCGTTATCGGCCGGGGAGGATCGGAAGTAGAGAAGCTCCGTGAAGAGCTGAAGACACTGACTGGGAAGGACATCCAGATCAACATCAGTGAGATCAAGCGCCCGGAGCTCGACGCAACGCTCGTCGCTAAAAACATCGCTCAGCAGTTGGAAGGGCGTATTTCTTTCCGACGAGCCATGAAGCAGGCCATGCAGGCGGCGATGCGGATGGGGGCGGAGGGCGTCCGGATCCGTGCGGCAGGCCGTCTGGGCGGGGCCGAGATGGGCCGCGTCGAGGAGTATCTCGAAGGCCGCGTTCCGCTGCACACAATTCGGGCCGACATTGACTTTTCCCAGGAAACGGCCCGGACCATTTACGGGACCATCGGGGTCAAGGTCTGGATTCACCGCGGAGAGATTCTCGGGCAGCCCGACCTGAGCCCGAATGTGCAGGCCCAGCAGCGCAAGCAGATGAAAGAGACCCCCCAGGAACGCCGACAGCGTCGGGAGGGAAATTAGTCCCTCTGGCTGAGGCTGACGTCGATCATTTTCCTGAGTACCTGAACCTACCTACCCTACCATGCTTGAGCCGAAACGTACCAAACACCGGAAGGTCCAACGCAAGCAGGGACTATCGCGGTGCGAGTATGCGTCGAAGGGCACCAGTCTCAACTTCGGGGACTTTGGACTAAAGTCCCTGGAGAAGGACCAGGTGACGAGTCGTCAGCTTGAGGCCGCTCGTGTGGCGATCAATCGTTACCTCCAGCGCGCCGGAAAAGTGTGGATTCGGGTCTTTCCGGACAAGCCGGTGACGAAGACCCCGGCTGAAACGCGCATGGGAAAGGGAAAGGGCGAGCCGGAATACTACGTGGCTCCTCTGCTGAAAGGACACGTCCTGTTTGAGGTGGGAGGCGGGGTTTCCGAAGAGGTGGCCCGTGAAGCGCTCCGACTCGGGAAGCACAAGCTCCCGATCAAAACGAAGTTCGTTGTGCGTCCGGGGTACCACGCCGACTAGTGCAGCTTCAAACGATCTTTTGGGGAAGGCAGTTTGCTATTGCTCCAAGCTCCAGCTTGAGGGATGGACGGACGAGGTCCATCCAAAGCTCGATTGCACAACGGACCAGTTGAAGCTGCACTAGGGACAGCTTGGGGACCGACGCCCGGTATTGTTGAACTGAATCTACCAGCGGACGATGGAAGCCGATCAGATACGAGACCTTAGCGTCCAGGAGATTGAGACGCGCATCGAGGAGGAAGAGGACGAACTTGAGGAGCTGCAGTTTCAGCACGCCATTCGGGGGCGCCTCGAAAACCCGATCATTCTTCGCACGAAGCGCCGCTTGATCGCGCGTCTCAAGACCGTACTCAACGAAAAGACGGCGGAAGACGAGGCGTAACGTGCCGATCCGGACGACCGGGGGTCACACAGTCACATTGAAGAATCTGAGCCAACCGAGTCATGGAGCATACAGAGGAGGATACGGACACTATCGACCGCAACCAGCGCAAAGAGCGGATTGGGGTTGTTCAGAGTGCGACGATGGACAAGACGATTACCGTTTCGGTCCGTCGCCAGATGAAGCATCCGATGTACGGGAAGTATCTGGAGCGCTCGACGAAGCACATGACCCACGATGAGCACGACGAGGCCAACGAAGGAGACACGGTCCGGATTATGGAGACCCGTCCCCAGAGCAAGAATAAGCGCTGGCGCCTCGTGGAAGTCATTGAACGGGCGAAGTAGACGCTGTACGCACCGACTCACGCTCCTGTGTCGCACAGCGACACCTCCTTTTTTTGGATCTCGAACCTGAATACCGGAGACCGTCATGATTCAGCAGGAAACTCGACTTTCGGTTGCCGACAACAGCGGCGCCAAGGAAGTGCAGTGTGTTCGTGTGCTTGGTAGCAGTGGCCGCCGCTACGCCGGGATCGGGGATCAGATCGTGGTGTCTGTGAAATCGGCCATTCCGAGTGGCAACATGAACAAGGGCGATGTAAGCCGGGCCGTGGTCGTGCGGACGAAGAAGGAGACGCGTCGAGACGACGGGACTTATATCCGGTTCGACGAGAACGCGGCGGTTCTGATCAACCCACAAGAAGAGCCGGTGGGCACGCGTGTTTTTGGGCCGGTGGCCCGCGAGGTTCGACAGAAACAGTTCACACGCATTGTATCGCTGGCGCCGGAAGTCCTTTAGCCGTTCGTTCGAGCAGCCCGACCACCGCTCTCGATCCCTGAAACCCCTACTGATATGAAACAGAAGAAGCTTCACGTAAAGAAGGGCGACATGGTGATGTTGAATAAGACCATCACCTCTGCCAAGTCGGCCGGCGAGGATCGCGAGAAAGGATACGTTGGGAAGGTCTTGAAGGTCTTTCCGGAGGAGGAGCGTGTCATCGTGGAGGGCGTGAACATGCGCATCCACCACGAGCAGCCGAGCCCGCAGAACCGCGAGGGCGGTCGGGAGAAGCAGGAAGCCCCGATCCATGTATCGAATGTGAACCCGGTGGACAGCAACGGGGACCGCACGCGGATCGGCCGGAAGAAGGTGGAAGATTCCGAGACCGGCCAGTCGCAGTGGGTCCGCTATGCGAAGACAACGGGCGAGGAACTTGACGAATAGAGAGGGAACGGGGCGGCGTGAATCGTCGGTGCAGGGGGAACTCCCGTCCTACAGCTGCGATATTGAACGTTTGTCCGATTTGGCTGAGGATCCGCCATTGCCGGCATTTTCTTCGATTACAGAGACCGAGCCTGACTCATGGCTGAGAACACTCCACGACTCCATACGAAGTACCAGGACGAGGTTCGTTCCACGCTGAAAGACCAGTTTGGGTACGAGAACCCCATGGAGGTGCCTCGCCTGGAGAAGATCTCGATCAACAAGGGGATAGGCGAAGCTTCCGACAACGAAAAAGCCCTGGACACGGCCGTTGAGGAGCTGCGGAAGATCACCGGTCAGCATCCCACGATTAACCGTGCCAGCAAGAGCATCGCCAGCTTCAACATTCGCGAAGGCATGCCGATCGGGGCTTCGGTGACGCTCCGCGACGTGCGGATGTACGAGTTTTTTGATCGACTCGTCACGCTCGCTCTCCCCAACATTCGAGACTTTGGGGGCGTCCCGGACCGCAGCTTTGATGGGCACGGCAACTACACGCTCGGGATCAAGGAGCAGACCATCTTTCCGGAGATCGACGTGGACAATGTCGATCGTATCAGCGGGATGGATGTGACGTTCGTGACGAGTGCGGAGTCCGACGAAGAGGCGTATGCCCTGCTGAAGGGGCTGGGAATGCCCTTCGTGCGTCGGGGAGATGAGGAGCCTGCCCGGGCCTAGGTTCGACTGATTGCGTTTGACAACCGACAGACACGACTCCCGACATGGCCAAGAAAAGCTGGATTGCACGCGAGGAAAAACGCGAGAGGCTGCATGAGAAATACAAGGACAAGCGCCGAAAGCTGAAAGAGGAGGGGAAGTGGACGGAGTTGCAGAAACTGCCGCGCGACTCCAGTCCGGTTCGTCAGAATAATCGTTGCCGCCTTTGTGGTCGGCAGCGAGGATACCTCCGCCAGTTTGGTGTGTGCCGGATCTGTTTTCGGGAGCTCGCCCTTGAGGGTAAGATCCCCGGTATCCGGAAGTCCAGTTGGTAACACCTGTATCCTGGTGTGGACGTGACACCGGGCGCTGTATACCGTCGAACTCTGTAACGACGACCCGAACGAAAGCATGAGTGGCGTTTCCGATCCTGTTGCCCAGTACATGGCTCGCATCCGAAATGGGCAGCGGGCCGAGCACAAGTATGTAGACATCCCTGCGTCGAAACTGAAGCGGGCGATTACCCAGATTCTCCTGGAAAAGGGGTACATCCAGAACTTCGTCAACATTGACGACGGCAAGCAGGGGCTGCTTCGGGTCTACCTCAAGTATGACGATTATGGAGACCCGGCCATTCGAATGATGGACCGTGTGTCGAAGCCCGGCCGACGAGAGTACGCCGGCGCCGACGAGCTGCCGTCCGTGAAGAGTGGTTTGGGCATTGCGATCCTGTCTACATCGCGAGGCGTGATGAGCGACAAGGAGGCTCGCCGTTTTGGCGTTGGAGGAGAGGTGCTTGCCAAGGTCTTTTAGTTTCGGCAGCCTGCCGCTTCTTCTGTTTGCGCGAACCAATTGACTGATCGACACCGATGGCTCGAATTGGAAGTAGACCCGTTCCCTTCGGGGACGACGTGACCATTTCCGTGGACGACGCGAACGTCGTGACCGCTGAGGGGCCGAAAGGAACGCTGACGCAGCAGATTGATCCGGACCTGACTGTAGAGGTCGGCGACGGCGAGGTGACGGTGAATCGGCCAACCGACCAGAAACGCCATCGGTCGGTGCATGGTCTGAGCCGTTCGCTTCTGCAGAACATGGTCGAAGGTGTTACCGACGGGTATGAGAAGGAGTTGAAGATTATCGGCGTCGGGTATCGGGCCCAGATTTCGAATGGGGCGCTGGAGTTGTCGCTCGGGTACTCGCACCCGATTTTCTTCCTGCCGCCCGATGAGGTGACCATTGAAGTCGATTCCGGCCGCGATGACGACATTATCGTCGTGGAGGGCATTGACAAAGAACTCGTCGGTCAGGTGGCGGCGAAGATCCGCAGCATGCGCCCGCCCGAGCCCTACAAGGGAAAGGGGGTGCGCTACGTGGATGAGGACATTACCCTCAAGGCCGGAAAAACGGCGGCCCGATAGCACGGTTGCCGTCCATCGGTTACTGCTTTTTTGCGAACGAAGTCTCTTGTTGTCATGGCGAAGGGGAAGAAAGAAAAGGTCGAACGGCGAATGCGGATCCACCAAAGTATCCGAGAAGACATGATGGGGACGTCGGTGCGTCCTCGGCTGTCGGTGTACCGCTCCAACAAATACATTTATGCCCAGCTGATCGACGATTTTGAGGGGCACACCCTTGCCTCGGCGTCGAGTCTGGAGGACGGCATCGACGGGGAAACGCCGATGGACGAGAGCCGGAAAGTGGGAGAGCTGATTGCCGAGCGGGCACAGGAGGAGGATATCGACAAGGTGGTCTTTGACCGTGGCGGGTACCAGTACCACGGTCGGGTCGAGGCCCTAGCCGAAGGCGCTCGGGACGGCGGCCTCGACTTTTAGCCCCGACGCCACGATTTGAGTGTTCGAATTACGCACAGACGGATTAACGTGACATGGCGGATCGCAAAGAACGAAAACGAGTGAACGCCGAAAAGCGGCAGGAGAACTGGGTCGACCGGCTCGTGTCGGTCAACCGAGTGTCGAAGGTCGTGAAGGGCGGACGCCGCTTCTCGTTCAACACCGTGGTCGTCGTCGGAAACGAAGACGACCTCGTGGGAATGGGGCACGGCAAGGCCAACGAGGTGTCCAGTGCCATTTCGAAGGGCGCGGACGACGCGAAGAAGAACGTCTTCCGCGTGCCCGTCCGTGACGGCACTATCCCGTACAAAACTGTCGGGAAGCAGGATGCCGGGAAGGTGGTGCTGAAGCCGGCCGCTCCGGGGACTGGGGTGATCGCCGGCGGAGGCGTTCGTGCGGTGTTGGAGTGCGCGGGCTATCGAAACGTGCTGACGAAGTCGATCGGGACATCGAACCCGCACAATCAGGTGAAGGCCACGATCAACGCGCTGGCGGACCTCGAGGATGCCCTTGAGGTGGCTCGTCGCCGCGATATTCCTCTGGAGAAGGTATTTAACGGATAGGGCTCGATGATCGCCCGCCGTTGGATGTGTTCGAATTCCTGTGATGCGTCGCTATGGCGAAGCTCAGGATCACGCAGGTCCGTAGTAAGAACGGCAAAGAACAGTCCCAACGCGACACGACACGCTTCGTGCGTTGGCCTTGCACCGGATCCGCGATACGACGATCCACGATAATACTCCGCAGATCCGGGATATGATTAGGAAGGTGCATCACCTCGTCGCGGTGGAACAGCTGGACGAATGGGTTTGTCCAGAACCACCGCTCCTCCGTCGTGGGGATGCATCGTTTGTACGCACTGTGCTGAATCAAGAAGAGGCGCTGAGTTATGGACCTAAGTAATTTGAAGCCTGCCGAAGGGGCTACGAAATCGAAACAACGCCTCGGTCGTGGCGAAGGCTCCGGGCGAGGGGCGCACAGCTCTACGCGTGGAACCAAGGGGCAGAGCAGTCGCTCCGGCTCTAAGAACCGACCGATGTGGTTTGAGGGCGGGCAGATGCCGCTCTTTCGCCGCGTTCCGAAGCATGGCTTTAACAACCCGCTCCGGACGGAGTACAGCATTGTCAACGTGGGGCGGCTCCAGCTTCTTGCTGAGGATGGGAAACTTGATCCCGATGAACCGGTGACCCCGGAGTTGCTCGAGGACCTCGGAGAGGTGCGGGACGCTGATCGCGTCAAGGTGTTGGGCGACGGCCTTCTCTCGACTGAACTTGAGGTGTCTGCCCACGACTACAGCAGCACGGCACAGACCAAAATTGAGGGAGTAGGCGGTTCCGCGAATGTGCTTGACGAGAGTGCGTAGCGGTTCCTTCCCTACTGTAAATGCGGCATCTGCGACCAAGACGTGAATCCATGGCTGGTTTTGCCGAGAGTATTCGCAACATCTGGAACGTACAGGAGTTGCGCGAGCGAATCTTGTATACGCTCGGGCTTCTGGTAGTGTACCGCTTTGGGACATTCGTGACGCTTCCGGGTGTGAATGCCCAGGCCCTCTCGCAGATCAATGCGCAGCAGGGCGGCGGTGGGCTTTTCGGCTTCCTCGACATGTTTGTTGGGGGCGCTTTCAAGTCGGCTGGCATTTTTGCCCTCGGCATCATGCCGTATATTACGGCATCGATCATCATTCAGTTGATGGGAGCCGTCGTCCCCTACTTCCAGAAGCTGCAGCGGGAAGGCGAGGAAGGGCGGCGTCGGATCACGCAGTTAACGCGCTACGGCACCATTGGGATCACTGCCCTTCAATCCATCGGGTATGCGATTCACCTGCAGGCAGGGGCGACGGGCCAAGCTGTCGTTATCAACTCGACGCTCTTCACAATCACGACGGTGATTGTGCTCACCAGCGGTACGGCGTTCGTGATGTGGCTCGGTGAGCGAATCAGCGAGGACGGCATCGGCAACGGAATCTCGCTGATCATTATGATCGGCATTATTGCTTTCCTGCCCCAGGCACTGATCAACGAGGTTAGCCTGATCGGCGACAATATCTTCATTCTGCTCCTGGAAATCGGCGTCTGGGTGCTGGTGACGGGGGCTGTGGTGCTGATCTCGCAGGGCATGCGCCGGATTCCGGTGCAGTACGCCAAGCGGGTGGTGGGACGGAAGTCGTACGGCGGGTCGACGCAGTACCTGCCGCTCCGCGTGAACGCTGCGGGCGTGATGCCGATTATCTTCGCTCAGTCGATTATGTTCATCCCGTCAACGATTGCGTCGTTCTTCCCGAACAACACGACGATGCAACAGATCGGGTCCTGGTTTTCCGACATTAGCGGGATGGGATACTCGATTCTGTTCTTCTTCGTTGTCGTATTCTTCACGTACTTCTACACCGCAATCAGCGTGAATCCGAAGGAGATGGCCGACACAATGAAGCGGCAAGGCGGCTTCATTCCGGGCATTCGGCCGGGCAAGCAGACCAGCGAGTTTATCGATCGGATTCTTACGCGGATCACGCTGCCCGGCTCTATCTTCCTGGGCATCGTGGCAATCCTCCCGGCCTTCGCCATGCGGGCGGGCGTCTCGCAGGGCTTTGCGATGTTCTACGGAGGCACCAGCCTGCTTATCCTCGTTCAAGTGACGCTCGACACGCTCCAGCAGATCGAAAGCCATCTGCTGATGCGCCACTACGACGGCTTCATGAAGAGCGGGAAGATGCGTGGGGGGAAGGGCGGAGGACTATAACGATAGCCGTTTTGCAAACCCCACCCCATTCATGCAGCAATGGTTGTCCCGCTTTTGGAATCGAGTCCGCGGCCTATTTATGGTTCATTTGAAGAGTCAACGTGAGATCGACCGCCTCCGTGAAAGCGCAGATCTCGTCGGCCGTACTCTGGCCGAAGTGGCGCGGCACATTGACGTGGGCGTGACGCTGACCGAATTAGATGCTGTTGCCGAAGAGTTCATCCGAACACACGACGCTGAGCCTGCATTTAAGGGGTATCAGGCGGGTAGAAAAGAGTTCCCGAACACATTGTGCACGTCTGTGAACGATGCAGTGGTGCACGGCATCCCGGATGACTATGCTCTGCAGGGCGGGGACCTACTGTCTATCGACTGTGGAGTCAAGCTGAACGGATACTACGGTGACTACGGGTACACCTTTGGCGTAGGAACGATTTCTGAAGAGGACGCCGCCTTGTGTCGGACGACGTACGAAGCGCTTTGGAAAGGCATCGAACAGGCAGACGAAGGAAATCGGGTGGGGGATATCAGCCATGCTGTCCAGTCTCACTGTGAGGCTCAAGGGTATGGCGTTGTTCGCGAACTGGTCGGACACGGCATTGGACAGAGTCTCCACGAAGACCCGCAGGTGCCGAACTTTGGGGCTCCAGGTGAAGGGCGCCGGCTGAAGCGGGGGCTTTCGATTTGCATTGAGCCGATGATCAACCAGGGAGCAGCCGATGTTACGACTGACTCCGACGGCTGGACGATTCGCACTGCTGACGGATATCCCGCGGCGCACTACGAACACATGGTTGTGGTTCACGACGAGGAGACGGAAGTGATTTCCACGTTTGACCACATCGAGGACGAGATACAGCCGCCCTACGACATCGACGCTTTTCAAGGGACACCAACGCGCTAATGGCAAAGGAAGAAGCCATCGAGAAAGACGGAGAGGTCCTTGAGGCCCTCCCTAACGCGCAGTTTCGCGTGCGCCTGGAAAACGGGCACGAGATTCTCGGTTTGCTTTCCGGGAAGATGCGCATGAACTATATCAAGATTCTCCCGGGCGACCGGGTCAAGGTTGAGATGTCGCCCTACGACCTCTCGAAGGGACGGATCGTGTATCGATACAAGAACTAACGCCAGCGATGTCCGTACGGATATCCTTGCAGATGCTCTTCCGGAGAGGAAAGTGGTGCCACTTCGACTGTTGAACTGATTGAGAAACTCGTACTATGCCTCGCATTGAAGGAATTGACGTTCCCGACCATAAGCGTGGAGAGATTGCCCTCACCGAGATTTACGGCGTCGGGCGCTCGCGCGCACAGACCGTTCTTGACGAAGCGGAGGTGAGTCGTGACAAGCGCCCCCGCGAGTGGACGGAAAGCGAGACGAAGAAGGTGCGGCGTCTCATCGAGGAAAATTATACGGTGGAGGGACAGTTGCGTACCGAAGAGCAGATGAACATTAAACGTCTCATGGACATCGGTTGCTATCGGGGAAAGCGGCACCGGGAGGGGCTGCCGGTCAACGGGCAGCGCACCCGCACCAACGCGCGGACCCGGAAAGGCAAGCGCAAGACGGTGGCCGGTCGGAAGCAGTCAACGGAGAATAAGTAGAAATGCCTCTCCCTTGAGGGGCGTGCACACTATTTGATCAGACGAAGTACAGCGTTATGGCCAACGGAGATAGCGACAGAGGAAAGCGCGTTCGCAAAAAGAACGTGGTCGTCGAATCGAACGGGCGTGCGTACGTGAAAGCGACGTTCAATAATGTCATCGTGACCCTCACCGATCAGTATGGCAACACGATCTCGTGGGCGAGTGCCGGAAAGATGGGCTTCAAAGGAAGTCGGAAAAACACGCCGTACGCGGCCCAGAAGGCGGGTGAGGCGGCGGCGCAAGAGGCTTACGATCTTGGTCTTCGTCGCGTGGATGTGTTTGTGAAGGGGCCCGGGTCTGGTCGGGAAGGGGCTATTCGCGCTATGTCGGAGGTCGGAATTGAGGTGGCCACGATCAAAGATGTGACGCCGCTCCCGCACAACGGCTGCCGGCCGCCGAAGCGTCGCCGCGTGTGACGCCCGGTCGTTAGAGGAATGCTACTTACCGGACAGTTTGAGCAGGACACCGAAGAATCTTCTCTAACCGTCACTCCAGCCTCTGAGCAAGGCCATCTAGATGGCCAGGTCTATCTGACCTGCGATTGGATAGGCACACGACAGCTGTCGGTGCGACGTTGGGAAATCGGGAAATCGTTGGGGCATTCATTAGCAGTCCGGCTTGTAAACAGCGTCTTCGAAAGAAATACCAGCGTGGTCGCCAGAGATTTTTCGGTGTCCAAACCCTGAGATTGAAAACTGTCTGGTAGCTAGAGAGGAATGCTGAGGTCCGGGAGACATCCGGAGATGGGGACTGTATGGTCCCTCGCTTGAGATTTTGTAATTTCAGTTTTCAGAACATGGCTCGTTACCGAGGTCCGAAACAGAAAATCGCTCGTCGCTTCAAAGAGCCCATTTTTGGGCCCTCCAAGGCGCTTGAACGGAAGCCGTATCCGCCCGGCCAGCATGGCCAGTCGCGGCGCCGGCGCGAGAGCGAGTACGCGGTGCAGCTCAAGGAGAAGCAAAAGACGAAGTACACCTATGGGCTCCTTGAGAAGCAGTTCAAGAACCTGTTCGACAAGGCGTCAAGCATCCAGGGGGTGACGGGTGAGAAGCTGCTCATTCTGTTGGAGGCGCGTCTCGACAACACGGTCTTCCGCATGGGATTTGCCCGGACGCGTCGGCAGGCTCGCCAGTTCGTGTCCCACCGCCACATCCAGGTCAACGGAGAGATCGTGGATATTCCATCCTACGAGATGTCTCCGGACGACGTGGTTTCGGTAAAGCCGGGAAGCAAGGATCTCGAGGTGATTGAGGACAACGTGAAGCATCAGCAGCGGACGTTTTCCTGGCTGGACGTGGATCCGGAAGAGAAGAAGGGCAAATTTATCGACTTCCCGAACCGGGAGGAGATCCCGGAGAATATTGAGGAGCAGCTCATCGTTGAGCTCTACTCGAAGTAGTCGCCGCCTCTTCGGAGGTCCCGCGCACCCGCTCATGGGGGACTGGTGCGTTTCTGAACGACTCCGCCCCTCTGAACGACTTGTTACTGATCACAATTTGTTGACTACCACGTATGGATAACCACGGTCTTCAGATGCCGGAAGGCGTTCAGGTCGAGGAGGAATCCGACTCGACTGGACAGTTCGTCATTGAGCCGCTCGAGCGCGGGTACGGGGTCACGATTGGAAATGCCCTGCGCCGCGTCCTTCTCTCCTCGCTTCGGGGAATGGCCATCACGGCCGTCAAGATTGACGGGGTGCAACATGAGTTCTCGACCATCGACGGCGTTACGGAAGATGTCTCCGACATTATTCTCAACCTGAAGGAGGTGCGGTTTGCGGCCGATGAGATGCGCGAGGGACACCTGCACCTTAGCCTGGACGGGCCGGGAAACTGGACGGCTGAGGACATCGAGGAGGCGACCTCGGACTACGAGGTGCTCAATCCGGAGCAGCACATCGCCACCCTCGCTGAGGATGCCGCAGTGAACGTGGACCTGCGCGTCGGATACGGGCGAGGATACGTGCCCTCCGAAGAGAATAAACGGGAAGACGATCCCATTGGGGTGATTGCGGTGGACTCGATCTTCACGCCGATCAAGAACGTGAAGTACTCGGTTAAGCCAACCCGCGTCGGCCAGAAGATTGATTACGAGAAGCTGATTCTTGACGTCGACACTGACGGCTCGGTGTTGCCGGAAGAGGCGGTTACCCAGGCAGCGCAGATTCTCCGAGAGCATGTGAACTTCTTCATTCAGCTCGATGAGGAGCCAGAGCCGGTCGTTGAAGAGCAAGAGGTCGACGAGGAGGTCAAGCGCATTCGGGAGCTGCTTGCGCAGCCGGTCGACGAGTTGGACCTGTCGGTGCGCTCGCACAACTGCCTGAAGGCGGCGAGCATCAAAACGATTGGGGACCTGGTGCGCCGTGAGGAAGACGAGATGCTCAAGTTTCGAAACTTCGGCCGGAAGTCGCTCCAGGAGCTTGTCGAGGTACTGGACGAGCGCGGCCTTCACTTCGGCATGGACGTGGAAGAGTACCTGGAAGAGAAGAAGACCAGCTAACTGCTTCGTGAGTCCGGCCGGTCGGAGGGGCGTTCTCGACGACCGAATCAGTCCCCCACGTTCCGCCTGTTGCACACTATTCTAAATCCGTTTCCGCAGAGCATATGCGACATCGAAAGAAGGGAAACAAGATTGGACGCACGTCGCCACACCGCAAGCGCACGCTACAGGCGTTGTCGAATGCGTTGATTGAGAACAAAAAGATCACGACGACGGTGGCGAAGGCGAAGGAATTGCGCCCGTTTGTGGAGCCGCTCATCACTCGGGCGAAGGACGACACCGAGCATAGTCGTCGCCAGGTTTTTCGCCACCTCCAGAACAAGGAAATGGTGAGCGTACTCTTTGATGAAGTGGCCGAGCGCGTCGGCAATCGGCCCGGCGGATACACGCGGATCATTCAGCTCGGCCAGCGGTCGGGCGACGGGGCGGAGATGGCACTTGTGGAGCTTGTAGACTACAACGATGTGAAGCCGACAGGCTCCAGCAGCGGGTCGTCCGGCGGTACTCGCCGCGGTGGCGGGAAGGGCCGTCGGGACACATCGTCCGATGAGGCCTCCGCCGAGGCTGAAGAGGAGGCGGTCGGCTCCACTGCTGAGGAAGCAGATGCCTCCGACGAGGACGACGAGAACGATGACGAGGCAGAAAAGTAGGCTGACATCCGTCTGTCACATACGGTTAGTGCTCAGAGTGAGGTGCCGGATTCTCGGGGCCTCACTTTTTTGTTTGGGTGGGGCGGATCGAAGAGGGCCGACCCCACCGTTTTATTCTGGATCATAAACTGCCGGCGTCCGGGAGGGGGGCGGTGACAACCACGCCCGACGACGAAATCCACGGAGGTTCCTCCATGCTCGTTTCTACCGTATGGGAAACCTGTGAAATGACACAACCTTAAAGTATACGACGGTTCAACGCTTCCTCGCGTCAATCTCTTCAGGTGGATGATACAGGCATCGGCAGTCCCAGAGAAGGAAGACATTGACGTTGACGAGCAGTTTCACAACCAACTCGAAGAGCTTCTTCGCCTATGTCGGGAGCACCTTCCGTCGGTCGACGAAGACATGGTCCGTCGTGCCTTTCGGCTCAGCTACTGGGCCCATCGCAACGACTGGCGTGAATCTGGAGAGCGGTATATCAGTCATCCGCTGTCGGTCGCGATAATCGTGGCGCGGGACATCGGGCTCGATGACATCAGCGTGGCGGCGGCGCTTCTGCACGATGTTGTGGAGGACACCGAGCTTTCCCTGGACCTTATCCGGGAAGAGTTTGGAGACACGATGGAGAACATTACTGACGGCCTCACGAAGATCAGCGGCGTGTTCGACAGTCGCGAGCTCGGCCAGGCTGAGAACGTGCGCAAGCTCATGCTCTCGATGGCGACAGACCTCCGCGTTATCCTGGTGAAGTTTGCGGACCGGCTCCACAACATGCGGACGATTGAGGCGCTGCCGAAGAAGAAGCAGATGAAGAAGGCCAGCGAAACGCAGGATCTCTTCGCGCCGCTGGCCCACCGCTTCGGGCTGTTCAGCATCAAGAGCGAGCTTCAGGATCTGTCCTTCAAGATCCTTAATCCGGACACCTACGAGCATATCGTGTCGACCCTGGAGGAGATGGCCGAGGAGCGAGAGGCGTACATCGCGGAATTTATTGAGCCGCTAGAAGAGCGGCTGGAAGAGGAAGGGTATGAGTTTGACGTGTATGGGCGGGTGAAGAATGTCTACTCCATCCACCGCAAGATGAAGCGGAAGAATAAGCCGATCGGTGAGATCTACGACATCTTTGCGATCAGGGTGGTGCTGCAAGACGGTGGCAAGAAGGGAAAAGAGGACTGCTGGCGGGTCTACTCGCTCGTGACGGATCTGTATAAGCCCCTCCCCGAGCGTTTTCGAGACTTTATCTCTGTGCCGAAGTCCAACGGGTATCAGAGTCTGCACACCACCGTCTTCGGACCGGAGGGGCGGCGTGTCGAGGTGCAGATTCGGACGCAGGAGATGCACGAAGTGGCTGAGCGGGGGGTGGCGGCACACTGGAAGTACAAGGAGGGCACCGAGAACGTTGACGAGGAAATGGAGCAGTTCCTGGAGTGGGTACGGGATCTGCTCGAAAACCCCGAGCCCGACGAAGCGACGGAGTTCGTCAAGGAGTTTCGTCTCAACCTGTACGACGAGGAGATCTACGTCTTCACGCCGCAGGGCGACCTGATGACGCTGCCGCAGGGGGCGACGCCGGTCGACTTTGCGTTCAAAGTGCACACTGAGGTCGGCATGCAGTGCATTGGGGCGAAAGTGAACGGAAAGATGGTGCCCCTGTCCCACGAACTCGCCAGCGGCGATCAGGTCGAAGTCATTACCTCGAAGAAACAGCAGCCGAATCCCGACTGGATCAATTTCGTCGTCACCCACAAGGCGCGGAGCCGCATCCGGCAGTGGACTAATGAGGAGCGTCGCAAGGCGGTGGAGTTGGGCAAAGAGATTTGGGACAAAGAGAAGGACCAGGCCAACCTCGAAATCAGCGATCAGGACCTGCAGGAGGTGGCGCACGAGCTGAAATTTCCGGATCTCCAGCAGCTCTTTTACGAAATCGGGAAGGGCCTCTACGATCCAGGGGAGCTGGTGGATGTCATTAAGGGCGACACCCAGAAAGAACAGGAAGAGGAGGAGGAAGAAGACGATGAAGCCCTTAAGGAACGGTTTGAGCGTTTTCTGGACTCGGCGCAGGAGTCGACCAAGCAGACGCTCGTGATTAACGGGGAGGTTCAAAAGGACTTGGCGGTCAACTACGCCTCCTGCTGCAATCCCATTCCCGGCGACGAGGTGTTCGGCTTCGTGAGTCGGACCGGAACGATCAACATTCACCGTTCGAACTGTCGGAATGCGTCCGACCTGCTGGTGAACCAGTCCGACCGGATTTTGGAGGTCGACTGGAGCCACCAGAAAGACGTGCAATTCGTTGCGGCCCTTCGGTTGATGGGAGAGGACCGCGTCGGGATGGTGAACGACATCACGACGGTGATCTCAAAGAATCTCAAGACTAATATCCGGTCGCTGACGATCGACACGGAGGACGGGATCTTTTCGGGAACGATCATGCTCCACGTGTCCGACCTAGAGCACCTGCAGCGTCTGATGGAGCGTCTTAAGCGCATCGACGGAATTCACGGCGTGTACCGATTTGAAGAGTAGGGCCATGTGAAAAGGGCTGCGCGCGTTTGGCTGGTGCCTTGGGAGACTCCTTACACGGAGTACGGAGGGGGCTGGATACCCCCTGCCGCGCGGAGAGACGGGAGGCGCACCTTCCTCGATTCACCGGTCCGTCCCGTTTGTTCTTATTCAATGACTGCACCAAGCCGCCATGTCTGATCGAACGGAGACGCTTACGAAGAAAGATGTTGCCCGGCGCGTGGCTGAAAAGATGGATTGTCCATTATACAAGGCCAAGCCCTGGGTGCGGGCGGTATTGATGGCAATGGGGGATCTGCTGGTGGAGGCCGATCCCGAGCGCCGACTGGAGCTCCGCGACTTCGGTGTCTTTGAGGTGAAGAAAACCAAGGCGAAGCCGACGGCGCGCAATCCGCAGACAAATGAGACGGTGTTCGTTCCCAGTCGCCGGAAGACGCACTTCAAGCCCGGCAAGCGAATTCGCGAAGTACTGAAAACACCGCTCCGGGAACTGGGGTATTCGGTGCCGGAGGGAAGTGCCGACGAGCCGGACGAGGCCGATGGCGACGAGTAAGCGTCTTGGTTTGGCCAGGCATTCCCAGTCCTTTGGGGGTGGGCGTCGAGGGGCTTTGCTCCGCTGGACCCGTTCCATCCACTGTTTTCGTCGTGCCTGTGGCTGCACTGGACTCACCCTCTCGGATTGTCGGGGCAGATGTCGGTACCAAGCGCGTCGGCCTCGCCACGTCCGATCCGCTTCGACTCTTTGCGCAAGTGGAAGGCACGTACCCGCCCGACGAGGCCCTTGATACGATTGCGTCACTCAACGACGAGGAAGGGATTGAGGTTATAGTCGTGGGATGGCCGCTCACGGAGGCGGGCGAAGAGGGAGAGGCGACCGAGATGGTGGAGGGATTCGTAGAGCGCCTATGTGAGACTCTCGGCCCCGTGCCTGTAGAGCGTCGCGACGAGCGGTACACCTCGGAAATGGCCAAGGATTTGTTGCGGCGGGCCGGCGTTTCGCAGCCGGGGCGGTACGACAAGGGACGCGTCGACGCCGCGGCCGCCGCCGTGATTCTCCAAGACTACCTCGATAGCAGGTCGTAGTTCTTGAGGGTTAAGCGCCCTGTCGCTTTTCCTCCTCGTCCAGAATTCGGTGGGCGATGGTGCGTGCCAGATCAGGCGCGTTGCCCCAGGCCCGGTTGTTGGCAATCAGGTTGAGGGTGGCATTGGCCGCGTCGGCCCGGTAGGCGAGGGCCGTGGCGTCGAGCACCATGTCGTGGGCCTGCTCGGTCTCGCTGAGCTCCGGGGTGGGGGCGTCGAACGGGTACGCTTGGGCGTAGGCATCCGCGTACTTCACGTCGCGGGGCGTGAGCAGCCGTGACACCACTTGGTCGTTGGCCGCCGTGAAGCGCTCGCCACACGTTGCCCACTGCTCGCGAATGGCGGGCAGCCACGTCCAGTGGCTGAACACGTGTCCCAGCCCCCGGGCGGCGAGCCAGTCGAAGTAGTTGGGCGAGAGCAGGTGCTCGGACCGCAGCTCCAGGTGCATCTGCGCGTCGTTCGGCAGGGCCGTAAAGAAATCGTCGAGCTGCTGCACGTTGGCGTCCGGCGACGGGCTGTCGGCCACGCGCTGGTACTCCTGCTGGAAGATGAGGCCCGACAGCCGGTCGCTCAGAAGCTCCACGGCGGGCTTGTGGAACGTCTCGATGTAGGCCTCGACATCCAGAAAATCGGGGTTGTCGATGAACTCGCCCTTCCGCCGGATCGACCGGGCAAAGAATTTCTGGGGGGCTTTCAGCAAAAAGGACGCGTCGTCCGGGGCGTGGTCGAGGTAGTTGGAGAGCACGAAGTAGTTGGAGGAGGCCTCGCCGTCTTCGAGCAGGGGCCGGTAGAAGGTGAAGTCCAACTCGAGCACCTCGAAGTGCTCGAAGTATGTATGCACCGACTCGATGGGCACCTGTCGTTCCTCGTACTTCTGGCCCTGCAGGGTGCGGGTGCGGGAGGACACGCGGTCGGCGTAGTCGGCTTCCGGGTAGATTTGGCCGATCCAGCCGGCGTAGCGGTCGCTGGCCGTCCCGAAGCGGACGTGGGGATGGATGCCGCGCAGGTCGTAGTTGTCGATGGCCGTCCGGCGGTCGGCCATCGGACGGTTCGGGGAGGGCGTGGTCATGGAAGGGCAGCAGGGGACGTTAGCGGGAGGCGGAAGAGGACGCGTCGTCGTCAATGACGGCGCGGAGTTTGTCGTAGGTGGTCGAGAGGTCTTCGGGAAGGACCCGCGTCTCGGCGGTCGTGGACATAAAGTTGGTGTCGCCGGTCCAACGAGGCACGACGTGCACGTGCATGTGCTCGGGGATGCCCGCCCCCGCCGCGGCGCCCAGGTTCATGCCGACATTGACCCCCTCGGGAGAGAGCGTTGCCTCCAGCCATCCGATACAGCGGCCGATGGTGGTGGCGATTGCGGTCTGCTCCGCCGCGGTGAGGACCCGATATGTGTCCACCTCGCGGTACGGGACGATTAGCAGATGGCCGTTGTTGTAGGGGTACAGGTTCATGATGACGAAGACCTGCTCGCCGCGCCATAGGATGAGGTTTTCGGGGTCGTTGTCTTCCTCCAGCAACTGCGTAAAAATGGAGGCGGTGTCGGAGGGGGGAGGCGTGCGGTCTGCGGCCTCGGCCACGTACTCCGACCGCCAGGGGCTCCACATTCGATCCATCGATCATAGGGAATTCGTCGCAAAGAACGGAGAAGGACGACAGTCATAGCGTAAACTCAGGGCGTGTAGTGCAGTTCGGTAGTACCGAGCGCATTTTTCCGTCCTGAGCCGAGTTGTGAAATGCCCCGACCGAGTGACGAGTCCCCCGTCTATGCCGACCTGCACACCCACACGTTGTGCTCCGACGGTACCAAGTCCCCCTCCGCCCTCGTGGCGGCCGCCGATGCACGGGGCCTCCAAGGGCTTGCCGTCACCGACCACGACACGGTCGCGGGCGTGGCCGAGGCCCAGCGGACGGCGGAACGAGGGCCGGATGTCATTCCGGGCGTCGAACTCAGTGCCGCGCTGGAGGACGACGAAGTCCACCTCCTGGCGTACGGCATCGATCCGACGCACGAGGCGTTGCAGGACCATCTGCAATGGATGCGCGACGCGCGACGCCGACGGGCCCAGAAGATGATCGAGCAACTGCGGGGACACGGGCTTTCGATTCCAGAGGACGCGCTGTCGGCGCAAGAGGGAGGCGCGTCGGCCGTGGGGCGTCCCCACGTGGCCGCCGTCCTGGTAGCCGAAGGGCACGTGGACACGACGCGGGAGGCCTTCGAACAGTACCTGGGGCGCGATGGGCTGGGCTTCGTAGCCAAGCCTCGGGTCCCGGCGGCCGACGTGCTGGCGCTGGTACACCGCGTTGGCGGAATTGGGGTGCTAGCCCATCCGGGCGATTGGATGAGCAGCCGACACCTTCGGCGGCTCGTGCACGCAGGGCTCGACGGCATTGAGGTGCACCATCCCTCGCATCGCCCGTCTCTTGCCATGTACTACCGGCGGCAAGCCGACGGTCACGACCTCATTGTCACCGGCGGCTCCGACTATCATGGGCGCACGGAGCGGGAGGAACGCCACTTCGGCGCGACTGGGATGTCCGAGCCCGAGTGGGAACGATTCCGGGCGGCGCTCGCGTAACAGCCCCGCTTATTTTTATCGGTCAAGCCTGCAGGCCCCCATGCCCACATACCTGGAAGGAGATCTCGTCGTTGAGGACGACCAGCAGTTTGCGATTATCGTCGGCCGCTTCAACGAGTTCATCACGGACGAAATGCTGGAGGGGGCCCTCGACACCCTTCGCCGCCACGGGGCCGACATGGACGCCGTCACCGTTGTGCATGTGCCGGGCTCGCTCGAAATTCCTGTTGTTGCTCAGAAGTGCGCACGGTCCGGCGACTACGATGCTGTAATCTGCATCGGCGCAGTAATCCGCGGAGCGACCGATCACTTCGACTACGTGTGCTCCGGGGTGTCCAGCGGCACGATGCAGGCCTCCCTGGATACGGAGGTGCCGGTCATTTTCGGGGTCATCACGACCGACACCATTCAGCAAGCCATTGAGCGGGCGGGCACCAAGGCCGGAAACAAGGGCAGCGATGCCGCCGCCACGGCCATCGAGATGGCCAACCTAATGGGAGAGCTGTAGGGTAAGGCGGACCCGTCCATTGAAAGTTCACGCCCCGCGACGGGGAAGGCATGAAACGTATCGGTCAGAATTTTCGTCATAGAGAGCAGAGTAATAGAGGCTTTCATGGTGGACGTAGCTCAGTCGGTTAGAGCGCCAGGTTGTGGTCCTGGAGGCCGTGGGTTCAAATCCCACCGTTCACCCTTTTTCAGCACGGGCGCTGGAGATTGGTGCCGGAGACTTTTCGTGCCGCGTTCGTCTAGCCTGGTCCAGGACGCCGGCTTTTCACGCCGGTAACACGGGTTCAAATCCCGTACGCGGTACATTTTGTTACGCGCATTACAGGACCTCGGAGGATGCGCTCCGAGGTCTTTTTTGGTTCGGAGCGGAGGCTGGGGATGAGAATCGGGCTGAGCCTCCCGAATTGCTCCGACGTAGTCGCGAGAAGAGGTCCAATTCTGCCATCATAGGCCCCGAATCGTCTCTGTAGAACCTGTCCTTATCGTGCAGCGCCGGTATAGAAGGGTTTACAACCGGACGAATTCTCGTTTCAGGCCGCAACTGAGGGCGCTGGCCGGTTCCAGCTGGCGTTTGTAGACGGATAGCGGCGCGGTCGGCCGGTTGTGCTTTGAACTGTCCGGCACTGATTTTATCTTGATCAAAGCCTTTTCTTGAAAAGGCATAGCTTTTGGTGTAACATTCCCCTGTCGGGTGAAGAGAAACGAGAGCACTCTTGTCTCCGGCATCCGTACTAGGGGTCAGTCAAGCCGAAAGTGTCGAGTGCCGAATTGAGAAGGATGCTTCGATGGGTGCCCCCAACGGGCTGAAGGGCATTATCAATCCGTGCTCCCCTCGACACAGCTTGATGCACCACTAGATCGACGGCACGATCATCAACGTCAGGATCACCCGCTATGGAACTGTCACCGCTCACCGTACTCAACCAGCGGTATACAGTCAAACGGACGCTTGGAGAGCCGGGCCCGTTTGACATCACGTACATGGGGCAGGATGTCGACTCGGACGACGAGTTCATCATCCGAGAGTTTTTCCCCGTGCACTTGGTGACGCGAGAGGAGGAGAAAACCTCCGCTGAAATGAAGGGGGAAGAGGAGGCTGAGCTCTTTGACTCAGGACTCGAATACTTCAGTAAGGAGTCGCAGGTTTTGGCGGAGCTCGATCACAAGGCATTGCCGTCCTCCTACGACACCTTTGAAGCCAATGGCACCTACTACCGGGTGCGGCCGCACCCCCCGAGTATGTCCCTTGCGAAGGGGTTCGAGAATAAGGGCAAGGTGTCGGAGAAGGCAGCCCTGACGATCATGATGCCGATTCTCGAAGCGCTTCATACGTCGCACGAGACGGGGTTGTATCACGGGGGGGTATCGCCCCGAACGATCCGGCTACTGGAGGGCGGCGACGTGCTTCTTACCGGGTTCCGAGGCGCCTACCTCCAGCTGGCCCGCGAAACTGGAAAGATGTCCGAGCTGGTGCAGCCGGGCACGAGTGCCGTCGAGCAATATACCCCGCGTGGGCAGCAGGGCCCCTGGACGGATGTTTACGCCGCCGCGGCGACGATCTGCCAGATGGTGACTGGAAAAGAGTTGCCGGAGGCCACCGATCGGCTGGAAGGCGAAGACACCCTTGAGGAGTTGGTTCAGGACGCCGACGCCTTTTCGGGGCCGGGGGTGCGGGAGGCACTCGTGGATGCACTGGCCGTCGATCCGTCGCAGCGCCTGCAGTCGATCGAGGCCCTCAAGAACGCCCTCACCGAGTCGTCCACTGGGTACGACGAAGCGGAAGAAGAAGCTTCGTACTCGATCATGGATGTGGAGCCGGAGGCCAGCGGCGAGACGGAGGAGATCGGCGACGACGAGGTGGAGGTGCTATCGGCGAGTGCGGACCGGTCTGCTCGCCCGGGCGGGCGCTCCTCGCGCCAGCAGCAGTCCTCGTCGAGCAACACGGCGCTTCTCATTGGTATTCCAATTCTGCTGGTGGCGCTTGGAGGCGGGGCGTGGTTCATGATGTCCTCTTCCTCGAGCAAGTCGGCCAGCGGTCCTAGCAGCGCGTACAAGAACATGCGGGCCCAGGCCGACTCCCTCTTCAAATCCGAGAATTATCAACAGGCTGAGTTTTTCTATAACCAGGCCCTGCAACTGAAAGGGGATCACCAGTACATTCGGAAGCGGCTGGCGCGCCTGCAGGAGATTCAGGCAGAGAGCAGCGAGAAGCGGTACCAGCGGCAAGTGGCCCGTGGGGACTCAATTAAAGACAAGGCAGACTCGCTCTTTCAGCAAGGCAACCTGAGCCAAGCTTCGAGCGAGTACTCAAAGGCACTCGGAGTCTTTTACTCGGCTCAGAACATCAAACCGAAATCGGGACAGGCCAAACAGCAGATTAGTGCGATTCAGCAGCGCCAGGAGCAGATTGCGAGGGAGCAGGCACAGAAGGTCGCCGAGGCGAGCAGTGGCAACCAACAGCAATCCGATCAGGGGGTCAGCATCGGTCAGCTGGCAGAATTCTTCAAGAAGCGGGGCGACCGCCAGCTCCAGGCCGGAAACACCCAGGCGGCCATCGACAAGTACGAGCAGGCGCTGGAGTATCGGCCAGACGACGACCAGCTGAAGAGCAAGGTGAAAGAATTGAAGTCCCGACTCGAAGAGAAGCAGGGACGTGAGACGTTTCGGGAGAACTACAACAAGGGCCGTCGCCTGCTACGGGCTGGGAAATTCAAAAAAGCGCAGAAGGTGTTCGAAAAGGCGAAAGAGGTGATGCCGAATGAACCGCGTCTCCAGCAGGCGATGGAGACGACCGAAAAGATGATCAAGCAGGAGAAGCAGCGCACGCGGAAGTACGAGCGCTACCGTGCTACGGGTGACTCCCTCTTCAAGGCCGGGGCCTATGATCAGGCCATCTCCAACTTCCGGAATGCGCTGAAAATCCGTGAGAATGACGAATACATTAAGACGCGCATTGAGGAGGCGAACCGGGAGATCGAGCAGCTCCGGTTGGCGAAAAAGCAGATGAAGGAGAAGGGGGGCAAGCAGGTTGTTGACGAGACCGGCGTGTACGAGCGCGTGGACCAGAAGCCGATGGTGAAGGGCGGCATGGCCACCCTGACGCGCAATGCGACGTATCCGGAAGGCGCCAGCCAGAGAGGGCGTGTGTACGTCCAGACCACCGTTGAGTCCGACGGCAGTGTGCGAGGCGCTGAGGTGGTGCGCGGACTGAGCAAGCCGTTGAACCAGGAAGCTCTGCGAGTCGTGAAGGGGGCGGAGTTCTCCCCAGGCAAGTACAAAGGAAAGGCTGTCCCCGCCCGCAAGACGGTGTACGTCCAGTTCCGACCGTAGCGTTCAGGAAGTGGATCCCAGTCGCTTTCGCGACACAGGCCCATCGTGGGGCACGTCCGCACGATGGGCTTTTCTAGGTCTCGTGTAGACGTGTTGGGGAGGGGCTCCCCGAAGAGCGGATTCCGTACAAAAGAAGCGTCCACCAGCCTGTGCGGATGCTGATCGCTGTGACGAGAGGAAGCACGGTGTGGTGAAAGTTCTGCGGCCACAGTGGCCAGCTGAGAATGAACAGGCCCGCCGCGGCAGCGGTTGCGGCCAGGTAGGGACGGAGGAAGGACGACCGCGGTTGTCGGAGAAGCATGTAGGCGGCGAAGAGATGGGGGGGCCATGCCCAGAAGAGATTGAGATTGGCGTCCGTAACGGTGTACGAGGAGCCGAACCAGAGAAACAGGACGCCGAGGCCGACGCATCCGACCAGGACGAGCAGCAGCGCGTCCCCCGTGCCGCCCGGTCGGTGTCCGTACGCAGCCTGACGGCCGGTCCAGCCCAGCACCAGCACCAGCACGACAAGGCTTAGGGCATAGGGCCAGTCGAAGCCCGGGGCGGTGGCATCGTATCCGTTCACCCACCGCACGGTGTCGGTGTGCGTCACGAGTGGGCGCGACCGGCCCTGCACCGTGACAGTGGCGTCCTCAAAGGCCTCCATCAGGGGGACGGGCAGAAACATCCCCTCTTCTCGGGTGGGAACTCGATCGGCGGGCAGGCCGAGGGCGAGGTCGAATCCGAGATCCAGGAGGGGGCGCGACGCGACGTACGAGTCCAGGAACTCGCGGAAGGTGCGAGTAGGGGGCTGCACGTCCGTAAAGCTGACCTTTTCCCCGAGCGTTTGTCGCAACACATCCCGGATGCGCGTGGAGCAGTTGTCGAAGAAGAAGTCGTACTGGTAGTAGCGGTTCTCCGGACGGACGTTGTGCTGGAGAAACGCAAACACCGCAGAGCGCTGCTGGCGGCTCAAATTCAGGGGCTGCTCAATGACCGGACGCCCCTGCCGGACGTAAAATCGAAGCATGGGAGCGTAGTCGGTCACACTGAGGAAGTACTGCAGGTCGCCATACAAGAATTTGGGAATGAAAAGCGGGTCTTCGAAGCTGAAGGTCCCGTAGTTGTAGAGGCGGTCCAGGTTGCGGGTCGGATCGTGAACGCGGACGGCGCTGTGTCCGGCAAAGCTGTAGACGGGATCTCCGGGCAGGATGGTGATCAGTGAGATCTGGGACGAGTCGGAAAGGGACGGTGTTGCCTGCGGGTGGGCCGACAGCGGAAGGGCAAGCATGAGCCCGAATAGACCGACGCCGCAGAGAACACGTCGGGCGGAAGCGACCATTGGTCGAGAGCCTGATGAAAGCAACGTCGCCGCCTCGAACGTTCGGGGTGGACGCGGGTTCAAGGAGCGCGAAAATTTTCAGAGCCCCCCGAATGTTGTGAGTCGTACCGAGTGTGCAGCGGTCGTCGTCGAGCAGTTGCGACAACAGATCGATCGTCCCACTACCGAACTGGATTATGAAACCCCCTACCAGCTCCTTGTCGCCGTCATCCTGTCGGCCCAGTGTACGGATGAGCGCGTGAACGCTACTACTCCGTCCTTCTTTGAGGCGTACCCGACGGTACAAGACCTCGCGACGGGGACGGTGGACGACATCTACCCATACATCCAGTCCATTACGTTTCCGAACAACAAGGCTGGGTACCTGGCCAAGATGGCGCGGCAGGTCGTCGAGAACTTCGACGGGGAGATCCCGTCGGACGTGGACGACCTTCAGACCCTTACGGGGGTAGGACGGAAGACGGCGCAGGTGGTGGCCAACGTGGCGTTCGACGTGGACGCCCTGCCGGTGGATACCCACGTGTTCCGGGTGGCCAACCGAATCGGGCTCGTGCGGGAAGACGCCGACACCCCGAAGAAGGTGGAGCAACAACTCAAGCGCATCATTCCGCGATCGGACTGGGCCGACACGCACCATCTCCTCATCCTGCACGGCCGGTATACGTGTACGGCGCGGTCACCGTCGTGTGACGAGTGCGCCCTGACATCGGTGTGCAAGCATTTCGAGCGCCTGCAGCAGCGCCCCGACCCACGGGAGGACCTCGATGCGAGCGAGGGCGACTACTTCTGTGCCACGAGCGACCACTACTTCGACGAGCCCGACACCCACGTGGACCGCTACGACATTGAACAGCTGGCCTGCCCGCACTGTGGATCCATGCAGGTGTTGCGGAGCCGAGACGGGGCACCGATGAAGCAAGTGAAAGATTATCGAGTAAACGGGTAGTCCCAGATAAATTTGGGAAGGGACCCGTCAGCCCTTTTCTTATCCCGAGAAACGTACGTAAACCCCGTCGTATTTTGTGTCAACCAATCAACCAGAAATGGACTCGACCAGCCGTCATCTTCTCGTGATTCTGGACGGGTGGGGCCTCGCGGAGGATCCGTCCGTCAGTGCTGTGGAGGCCGCCGACACCCCCTTCTTCGACCGGCTCATGGAGGAGCACCCGCACGGGACGCTCCAGGCCTCCGGGCGCGCCGTGGGCCTGCCGGACGGCCAGATGGGCAACTCGGAGGTGGGCCACACCAATCTCGGGGCCGGGCGCGTGGTCTGGCAGGAGATCCTGCGCATCTCGAAGGCGATCGAAGACGAATCGTTGTTTGAGAATGAGGCGCTGGTGGGCGCTGCCGAGCACGCAAAGCAAAACGACGGGAAGCTCCACCTCATGGGCTGCTTCTCGGACGGGGGGGTACATAGCCATCTGGAGCACCTGTATGGATTGTTGGAGCTGGGCCGGCGCACCGGCCTCGCCCCCGGACAGGTGTGCGTGCACGCCTTCACGGACGGGCGCGACACCGACCCACACGGGGGAGCTGAGTATGTGAAAGAGTTTCAGGAGGCGGCCGAAGAGGTGGGCATGGGGCGACTCGTGTCCATCGTGGGCCGGTACTACGCCATGGACCGGGACGAGCGCTGGGAGCGCACCGAGCGTGCGTATCGGCTGCTCACGGAGGGGACCGGAGGGACGTTCGACGATCCCGTGGCGGCCCTGGAGGCCAGCTACGAGGACGAGGTGACCGACGAGTTTGTGGAACCGCGCCGGATTCGGGTCGAGGACGAAGACGCGTTCGGCACGAACGGCACTCGGATCGAAGAAGGGGACGCCGTCATCTTCTACAACTTCCGGGCCGACCGGGCGCGACAGCTCACGCGGGCGTTTACGGAAGACGACTTCGAAGGCTTCGAGCGGACGCCGCCCGCGGATCTGGAGTTCGTGATGATGACGCCCTACGACGACAACTTCGACCTGCCGATTGCGTTCGACAGCGTAAATCTGGAGGGAACGCTCGGAGAAATTATTCAAGATCGGGCCGGGCGCCAGCTACGGGTGGCCGAAACCGAAAAGTACGCGCACGTGACCTACTTCTTCAGCGGCGGACGGGAGGAGCCGTTTGAGGGAGAGGACCGGATCGTAGTGCCGTCGCCGGAGGTGTCCACCTACGATCTGCAGCCGGAGATGAGTGCGCCGGAGGTGGCCGAGCGGACGGAGGCGGCCCTCGACGACACGGACTACAATCTCGTCGTCCTGAACTTTGCGAACCCGGACATGGTGGGCCACACCGGCGACTTCGACGCCGCCGTGGAAGCGTGTGAGGCCGTTGACGCGGCCGCGCAGCAGGTCATCGAGGCGGCCCGTGACCAGAGCTACTCCGTGAACGTCATTGCCGACCACGGCAACGCCGACAAGTTGGAGAATCCGGATGGGTCGCCGCACACAGCCCACACGACGGCCCTCGTTCCGCACATCATCCTTGAGGACGACTTCGAAGGGCCCGTCGAGGACGGAAAGCTGGGCGACGTGGCGCCGACGATTCTGGCCCTTCTCGACGCAGAGATCCCGGCGTCCATGGACGGGAACGTGCTGGTCCCGCACGAGACGCCGGCGCACCCGTAGCCGCGGGAGGAGCTACTGGATCTTGGGGACGTACGGCATGCGCGCCTGGACCGACCCGTTCGCGCCTGCAATCCGCTTGAGGACGCGACGGTGTTGCCAGAGCGACCGCTCGAGGGGCGTGGAGGCCAGGTTCTGCCAGATCTTAGCGGCCTGTCCGGCGAGCCGCTTGTTCAGCCGCTCGAAGACGGTTTTCGGACGGGGGAGCACGCGAGTGTTGTACGGACCGTCCCCGAGGCCGCCGGCCTTGCCGGCCAGCGAGACGGCCGTCTCGAGGGTCCCCAGCGTATCGACGAGGCCCACGTCTTTCGCGTCGCGCCCGGACCAGACGCGGCCCTGGGCGACATCGTGGACCGCCGAGGTGTCCATGTTGCGACCGTTGGCCACGCGTTGGAGGAAGGTGTCGTAAATGCCGTCGATCGACTCAGTGAGCAGACGGCGCTCGCCCGGGGCAAGGGGTTTGGTCGGGGCGTAGAGGTCGGCATACGGGCTCGTGTTGACGCCGTCGAACGTGACGCCGAGCTTGTTCTCGAGCAGCCCTTCTGCGTTCCAGAGGAGGCCGAACACGCCGATTGAGCCGGTCGTGGTGGTGGCGTTTGCGATAATCGTATCGGCCGGGGCGGCGACGTAGTAGCCCCCGGAGGCCGCCACGCCGCCCATCGATACGTACAACGGCTTCTCGGCCGCCGTCCGTTTTACGGCCCGCCAGATGGCTTCCGACGCTGCGGCACTGCCGCCCGGCGAGTCAATCCGGAACACCACCGCCTTCGTCGACGGGGAGGTCCGCGCCTCGTTGAGCGCCTCGACGGTGGGCGTGGAGCCCATTACCTGCGTGCTGGCCCCGAACGGCGTCTGATTGGGATCGCCCGACACGATGTTGCCCGTTCCGTAGACGATGGCCACGGTGCCGGTTCCGGTGGTGGACACGCCGGCGTCGGAGGCGGGAATTCGGCTATACGTTGACACCGACACCGTCGACAGGGACGATGCGTCCGGAAGGTCGAGTCGTGACTGAAGGAGAGTGCGCACCTCATCCTCGTACCTGAGACCGTCGATCAGGTCCTCCTCGACGGCCCTTTCAGTGCGCAGCAGGGCGTCTTCGTCGGCGAGTTGTCGCAGCGCCTCGGCCGAGAGGCCGCGCGCCTCGGCAATTGCGGTCGTAAAGCGGGTGTCGACCGTCGAGAGTAGCGCCTCAAGCTGACGCCGGTTGGCCTTCGACAGGTCCGACCGGGTGAACGGCTCCACCGCACTCTTAAATTTCCCGGCTCGAACGACCTCTGGCTTCACGTCCAGCTTTTCGAAGGTGCCCTTGAAGAAGGCGAGCGTCGACCCGAACCCGTTGTATTCGAACGACGCCTGAGGGCCCACGAAGACGCTGTCGGCCGCGCTGGCGACGAAGTAGTCCTTTTCGCCCATCCCGAACTCCTCGCTGGAGGCAATCACCGGGAGGCCGCTCTCTCGGGTTTGTGCGACGGCCGTGCGCACCTCCTCCAGCGTGCCCCAGGAGGCGGAGGTGCCTTTCAGGCGGAGCCACACCGCTTCGACCCGTGCGTCGTTGCGGGCTTTCCGGAGGGCCTGCTGGAGGTCGCGGAGATCATACTGCGGCCCCTTGCTGAAAGCTTTCTGGAACGGGCCGGCCGAGGTCTGCTCTGGAATGGGGCCGTCGATGGGGACGGTCAGGACCGAACTGGGCTGGACGGAGGGGGTGCTGTCCCCCGCCAGGGTGAGGGCGAAGAGGAAGAAAAACAGGAAGAAGACGACGACGCCAAGCGCGATCAGGGTGCCGAGGACGCTAGCGGTCAGTGTGGAGAGGAAGCGCATAAGCGAACGACGGACAGGGCAGGCGGTGAAAGATCTCGGGCGCCGGGGCGTGCGGAGTCAAACTAAACGCGTCTATCCGTATACGTGGGGAGGGGAGACCGTTTCGGTCGATTCGGGTTCTGCGGAGATTTTGCGAATGCGGGACATACAAAGGCCGGGCAGGATCAGGGAAAGGCTTGCGGAGACGCTGGATGCGCGTTTGCCGATGACACGGACCGAGCTGCCGGGACAGCACGGACGCGTGGAGGCATGGAGGCAAGAACGCTGTGCCCTGCCGCTTTCCGATACTCATCATGCAATTGCCGGGGGCTGGAGCGGGGGAGGAAACTTGAAAATGGGTGTTATGTACAGGAAAAAAGTCACGATGCTTCCCCGCTTCCCGGGTCGGCCCGCTCGGATGAATGGAAGTGTCGTCCTGTTGTGGACACTATTTTCGACAAGTAGCCGGTACGCCTGGACGTGACCCCGAGCGCTGAACATGCGGACGATTCCAACGAGGAGCGGCCTGCTCTCAGTGAGCGGGAGCGCACCATTTTGCGCCTCGTCGTCGAAAAGTTTGTGGACGCCGCCGGTCCGGTCGGGTCCCGGTCGCTGGCGAAAGAGAGTTCACTGGACCTCAGCGCGGCCTCGATTCGCAACACCATGGCGGACCTTGAGGACATGGGGTACCTGGGACATCCCTACACCTCTGCCGGGCGCGTGCCGACGCGACTGGGGTACCGCACCTTCGTCGACGAGCTCATGAACACGCCCGAGCTTACGGAGGTGGAGCAAGAGATGCTCAAGATGCGTCTCGCCCGGCTCGTGAGCGATACCGACGAGTTGCTGCGCGAGAGCACGCGTCTGTTGAGTCGTCTCTCCAATCTGCTCGGCATTGCCCTTAGCCCGCGCCTCTCGACGGGTGTTCTTGACCGGCTCGATATTGTTCCGCTTTCGGGGTCGCGCCTGATGTTTGTTCTGAGTGTCCAGGGTGGGGTCGTCAAGACGCTTGTTCTCGAGTTCGAGTCGGACCTGGCGCGGTCCGAAATTGATCGGGTCGTCTCGATCTTGAACGAACGGCTCGCGGGGCTGACGCTCGAAGAGATTCGGGACACCCACGAGGAGCGCGTCAAGGACCTCGACGATCAGACGGGACTCATCGAACTGATCATTGAGGAATCTCCGGGGCTGTTTAGCGAGCCGGAAGAGGGGCGTCTCGAATTCGGGGGAACGGAGAACATTCTCACCCAGCCCGAATTCCAGGAGCCGGACGACGTGCGTCGGCTTATCGAGATCATTGAGGATGAGGATCGTGTCGTTCAGGTTCTTGAGGATCTGTTCGACTCGGATCCCAACGCCGTCGGCCAGGCGATCATCCGGATCGGAAGTGAAACCGACGAGGAGGAAATGGACTCTTACTCGATCGTCACCTCGCCATACCGACTCGGGGACACTGTGGGAACGCTCGGGGTAATTGGGCCTACCCGCATGGACTACCCGCGGGCCGTGGCCCTCGTGAAAAATGCCGCCGGTGTCATCAACCGATCGGGTGACTCTGAGCCGTCCGACTAAAGGATAATCAAAAAGCAGTCGAATGGGACTGAGAGGAGTTTTCCAACCGTCCACAAACGGCGATGATGGCCCACGGGCGATTGTGGGCTTGTGAAAACTCACACGCCTGCACCTTTCGAGACCATTCTCAGCGCCTTTCTTGATTACTGTCCCCGGCGTCTCATCCCGGCGGACGGTTGCCTTCTCCCCGCACTTGTTGCAGCTATCCCAACCAAATCGTGAGTACAGACCAGACCACCGGTCGTCAAAGTTCCGAAGCGAGTTCCGACGCCGATTCTCCCACCTCCGAGGCGGTTCCCGAGTCTGAGGCCGAGGCCTCGGCCGCCGATGAGGCTGCGGAGGCCGCCGGCCCGGAGCAAAAGATCGAAGAGCTCCGCGAGCGCGTCGATGAACTCGAAGAGGAGCGCGACGAGCTCAACGATCAGATGCTGCGGAAAGCGGCTGAGTTCGAGAACTATCGTCGGCGGATGGATCGCGAGAAAAAACGTCGGCACCAGTCCGGGATGCTGGAAGTCGTGGAGCCGATCCTCGAGGTGCTCGACGACTTTGAGCGTTCGATCGACGCGGCCGAGGAGTTGCAGGAGACGCAGGATCCGGAGTCGGCCTACGAGTCCCTGAAGGGCGGGGTGGAAATGGTTTTTCGGAAATTCCGGGATACCCTGGAAACCCTCGGCGTGGAGCCCATTGATGCGGAGGGGAATCCTTTTGATGAGGAGCTCCACGACGCCATGATGCGGCAGCCGTCGGACGAGGCGGAGCCGGGCACGGTCCTACAGGAGGTGCGAAAGGGATATCAGATGGGGGATCGCGTCATTCGGCACAGCCGTGTCGTCGTGGCGGCGGAGCCGTCGGAGGAGGAGACGGCCGAGGACGAAGCGTAACGGGCCGCCTGTACGGCCTTTGGGGACGACCGCGTTTTTCTGAACTGAAGAGACTCGACACATGCCGAGCGATTACTACGACGTTCTTGGGGTCGATTCGGACGCCTCGCAGGACGAAATCAAGAAGGCCTACCGGAAGAAAGCGATGGAGTACCATCCGGACCGCAATCCGGACGATCCGGAGGCCGAGCAAAAGTTCAAACAGGCATCCGAGGCGTACGATGTGCTCTCGGATCCGGAGACCCGGAAACGGTACGACCGGTACGGGCAGGACGGGCTCGGCCAGAGCGGGGGCGGCCGTCGGGGCGGCCAAGGCTTCCAGGACATCGAGGACATTTTCAGCGCCTTCGATGACATCTTCGGCGGGGGGCAGCAGCAGCGGTCGCGGCGGCAGCGAGGACGTCCCGGCAGCGACCTGCGCGTCACGCTTCCGCTCTCGCTCGAAGAGATTGCCGAGGGCACCGAGAAAAACATCAAGGTCCGCAAGTTCCTGGCCTGTGAGACCTGTGACGGGACCGGCGCGAAGGGGGGCATGGAGGGCGAGAACTATGTGATGTGCCCCAAGTGCGACGGCACTGGGGAGGTGCGGCAGGTGTCGCGCTCCGTCTTCGGACAGTTTGTGAACGTGCAGGCTTGCCCGCGCTGCAACGGAGAGGGACGCATTATCGAGAACCCCTGCGAGGACTGTGAGGGCGAGGGCCGCATTGAGGGTGAGGATACGGTCTCAGTGACGGTGCCGGCCGGCGTGATGGATGGCAACTACCTCACAATCTCCGACGCCGGCAACGCAGGGATCCGCGGCGGTGTCCCGGGCGATCTGCGGATCGAAATTGAGGAGCGAGAACACGAACACTTCGTGCGGGACGGTCTCGACATTTACTACGACGTATACCTCTCTTTTCCGGAGGCGGCCCTCGGCACGGAGGTGGACGTGCCGACGCTGGAAGGGCACGCGCGACTAGAGGTGGAGGCCGGGGTGCAGGCTGGTAAGATTCTCCGGATGCGCAGCCGCGGCGTTCCGGACCTGGAGGGGAGCGGCAAGGGAGATCAACTCATCCGCATCCACGTCTGGACGCCGCAGGACCTTACCGACGAAGAGATGCAGATTCTGGAGGAACTCCGGAATCATGACACCTTCCAGCCGCACCCAGGGGACACAGAGACTGAAAAGTCATTCTTCCGTCGCGTATCGGACGCGTTCTCGTAACGTCTGTGTCGTGCCCCGAACGGGCCCGACGAGTCGTCGTATCGATCTGTGGAAGCGCGGCTGATTCTGCACTGTCTGACTGTTGCCTGGTCGCGTTCTTCGGGGCCGTGCTCTGTTCCACTGATCGCCGTCGTTCATGCCCGAGCCCGTTGAGGGTACCGCGTTTCGAACTGCGATGCGTCGCGTCCCATCTCCCGTTGTTGTGGCGACAGCCCAGGGAGACGAGGACGCACGGGGCATCACCATCGGTTCGTTCACGAGTGTTGCTCTGGATCCTCCTCTTGTGAGTTTCAACGTGGGCCGTGAATCCCGCATGTACGAGGTCATGGAAGAGTGTACACAGTACGTGGTTCACGTCCTTTCCGAGCACCAGGCTCATCTCGCTACGCGTTTTGCGGAGCCCGGCCTGACGGGGCACGAGCAGTTCCAGCCTGTTCCTACAACGCACGACAAGCACGGGACCCCCTTGCTGGAAGGGGTCACGGCCCGCTTTCGATGCATGCCCCACAGCTCGATTCCCGCGGGCGACCATACGCTCTACGTGGGGCTCGTCGTCGACATCGAGACGCCCCCCGATCAGGGCGCTGTGCTGTACTACAAGAGCAACTACCGGGGCGTGGGCAAGGAACTACCGTCGACCGAGTTGTCGCCGGTGAACCGGGTATCCAGCGATTCGTCCTGAGCGCCCACCCCGAAGAAGGCGAAGTCGTAACGGGCGGGGTCGTCGGCACAGAAGTGACGACAGACGGTTGTGAGGCGGCGCACTGCTTTCCAGTCGTTGGTTTTCCGGTCAAGGAGGCCCAGGGCACGCGCCTGACGCCCCACGTGCACATCTATCGGCAGCATCAGCTCCGCCGGATCGAGGCAGGCCCAGATCCCGAGGTCCACCGGTCCGGCGCGTACCATCCAGCGCAGGTACATGTTGAGCCGCTTGCAGGCGCTGCCGGCCTCCGGGCGGGCCAGGTGCTTGCGCAGTCGTTGCGGCGTGTCGTCGTGGAGGGTGAGGAGCGTCGTGCTCACGCCCTGAAGCATCGCCGCGACCGGGGAGGCGTCCTCGGAGTCTGAGGGACGATGGGCCGCGAACAGCGCCTCGACGGAGTCGTGGCGGTCGAGGGCCGTGCTCAGGTTGCGGGTGAGCCACACGGCGTCGATGGGTTGAAAGGTGCGGTGGACAAACCCGTTGAGGGCTTCCGCATCGCGATCGGGGGCGAACGAACGGACGAACTTGTGCGGTGCGTAGTCCATGCGCTCGCACAGCTCCTTCAGCTTACGCAGCATCACGTCCCGGCGGCCCCACGCCAGCAGCGCCGCGTACAGCCCAATCACTTCCTGGTCGGCCGGATCGTCGAAGGCATGGGGAATCGAGATGGGATCCTCGTCAATGAAGGCGGGCGTCTCATACCGCTTGGCCAGCCGATCAAGGTATGATTGCAGTTCAGATAGGGTAGCCACGGAAATCGGGAAAATCGGTGATCGGAATGTAAAGGAAGGCGGAAGGGGGAATTGAATGCCCTTGAACCCACAGGGAAATTAGATACTTCGTGCTCTTTTCACGGTGATACCTCTTTTAATGTGGGGGGAAATGATGTCTTTCTGTACGCTGGAAGAGTCGGGTGAAAAAAGAATTGCTGTAACCGATTTACTGGAAGCTGTTCCAGTAAAATAGTTTTGCCTTCATTGGTAAAAAGCTAAGTTCCTAACCTGTAATCACTTACAAGGAAACAAAATTTGACTATGTAGGGCGGATGGCTTAGTTACTTTGGTGAGTCAAAAAGAAAAGAAGCCGCTCGACTCTTCCCACGAACCATTCCATGTTCTCATGTCCACGGCTCTTCGCGTGTTCTGGCTTGTCCTGTTTGGAGGAGGCATAGCGGCCCCGGCGTTCGGCGGCGAACTCGGCGGAACCCCCTCGCAGGTGGAAATCGCACAGACGCGCCTGGACTACGTCTGGACGGTCTTCGCGGCGATCCTGGTCTTCTTCATGCAGGCGGGGTTTTCGCTCGTCGAATCCGGCTTCTCGCGGGCCCGGAACGCCGTTAACATCATCATGAAGAACTTTATGGACGCGTCGGCCGGGATTCTGTCGTTTTTCATTATCGGCTTCGGGATCATGTTCGGCACGTCCTGGGCGGGGCTGATCGGCACCGACGGCTTTGCGCTGATCGGCCTCGGGGACCAGCCGCAGTCTTGGGCCTACGCGTTCTGGTTTTTCCAGGCAGTGTTTGCAGCGACCTCGGCGACGATCGTTTCGGGCGCGGTCACGGACCGCATCAAGTTTAGCGGATACCTGGTGTTCACCATTGTCATGACCGCGCTGATTTACCCGATCTTCGGGGCCTGGGCCTGGGGCGGTCTCTTCAACGGCGGCGGCTGGCTGGAGAGCCTCGGATTCATTGACTTTGCCGGTTCGACGGTCGTCCACAGCGTGGGCGGCTGGGCCGCGCTGGCCGGAGCGATCGTTGTCGGGCCGCGCGTGGGGAAGTATAAGGAAGACGGTACGCCGACGGAGATGGCCAGCCACAACCTTCCCTTCGCGGCGCTCGGGGTCTTTATCCTCTGGCTCGGATGGTTTGGGTTCAACGCCGGGTCGACGACGGCGGGGACGACGGCCATCGCGAAGATTGCGATGAACACGTTTGCGGCGGCCGGGGCCGGGGCCATCGCAGCTCTGGCAACGACCTGGCTCGACCGCGGAAGGCCCAACCCCACCATGACGCTCAACGGCGTATTGGCCGGACTGGTGGCCATCACGGCCGGATGCTCGGTTCTGAGCCTGCCCTTCGCCATCCTGACGGGGGCCATTGCCGGCCCGCTGATGGTGTACGCCACCCGCGGGCTGGAATGGGTCGTGGATGATCCGGTGGGCGCCATTGCGGTGCACGGCGTCTGCGGGGCGTGGGGCACACTCGCGGCGGGCCTTTTCCGGATCAACGCCTTCAGCTGGGAGCAGGTGGGCATCCAGTTCATCGGCATTGCCGCGGCCTTCCTCTGGGCCTTTCCGATGAGCTTCCTCGTGTTCAGCCTGATCGATCAGGCCATTGGGCTTCGGATTACGCTGCTCGACAAGGCGATTGGCCTTCTTCAGAAGGACGGCGGGGGGCGAACGCTCGGCCTTGACCGTCTGGAGCACGATGTCGAGGCCTACCCGGAATTCGTGACGGCCGAGGAGCAGTCCCGACCGGACGCAGCGCCGAGCGCGGGCACGGAGCGATCCCGGCAGCCGGTGGCGTCCTAACCGTCGGTGAGAAGCGCGACGTTTTCTGTAACGAGTCTTACATTTGGCAACGTTCCTGAAGAGGCCTCTCTCGCGAGGGGCCTCTTTTTTTGAGTTCAATCCTGTAATCGGTTGTAAGCGGTACGTAGAATGCCGCAGTGGAGGGCCGTCATTGAGTCCTTGTTCGTACGACTGCTCGAACGAACGCGAGGCTGCGGCACAGAATCGTGACGAGCGAGCGTTCGCGAGGCATTTTTTGTCCCCACCGCTGACTCGACGACAATTGATCTCCTACGGAACGCAGGGGTTCTCTCCGCACTGGTGCTCGTCGTCGCCGGAGTCGGCCTTCAAGTAGCGTACAGGAACTTCTGGGCGGCCGGGACGAAGGACGTTTCCGAGATCGCCCTTTGTGGATGGCATCCGTTCCCCCGTGGCTGGACACTCCTCCTCCGGTTCATCGATCAACGCCCGAGGATGGAGAGATGGCGTCCTCCACGACCCACTGCCCGTCGGGGGCATCGCCGTCGCCCTGATGCTGGGGACCGGTGCGCTCGGCGACGTGCCAGTGTCGTCGCCGCTCCTTCTCGCGGCCTTCTGCGGGGCTGCTGTGGTGTACGGAGTGGATCGGGCCGTTGTGGCGGCGCCGGAAGATGCGTGGAACCGGCCGGGTCGCGCCCGATGGATGAAAGCCCATCGGACGTGGCTGTACGTAGAAGCGGTCGTCCTCAGTATTGCTGGAGGGCTCGCGCTCAGTGCCCTTGCACCCGCCACCGTGGCGTGGAGCGTGGGGCTTGCCGGGCTCGGCGGGCTTCATCTCGCCTCGGGAGGGACGGGGCGGCCCGTCGGCGGGTTGGGGATGGGGATCGGCAAACCGCTCGTTGTTGCGGGGGCGTGGGCGCTGGGGGCCGCGATTCTGCCTGTCGTCGAGGCTGGGGGGGCTCTGGACGCGACCGTCTGGGGAGTGGCCGGGTACCGGTTCCTCTTCGTGCTGCCGAATGTGCTGTTGTCGGACTGGGGGGACCGGGCGGGCGACCGCGCGGCGGGCCTGGCGTCCTGGACGAGGTGGGGAACGGAACGCGGGCTCCGCTGGGCGTCGACCGTGATGCTGGTCGGGGCGATGACCGGGGCCGTCGGGGCGAGCTGGTGGGGGACGCGGCCGCTGCTTTGGGGCGTCGATGCGGTGGGGCCGCTTCTGATGCTGGGAGCTGTCTGGGGAGTCGATCCACAGAGATCAGCGCACCGCTTCCTTCTGGACGCCATTGTGGCGTGGCCGGGCGTGACGGCGCTGGTGGCGGCATTCGCAAGCTGAACTCCGAGGTCGACGGAAGACGGCGCTGCTGCCGCGTTCGGCCGTCTGTGCTGGGAGAGTGCAGGCGTTTGTGAGTGTGTGGGTATGTGGGTGTGTGGGTACGAGAGGGGCGAGAGGCGAAAAGCGAGGGGCGAAGGGCTGGACAATTGTAGCTTAGAAATGCTCCGGGGAGGAGGCGCGTGTGCCTACCGATACGTGAATAGATTTGTAAACTCCGCTTCTTGCTTACGGCTGCACACGGTCCAGGAGATTTGGATCTCCAGCAATCTAGGACTCCCAAGATCTTGCCGGACGAGTCCGGCTGATCTCCAATCTTTTGGGGAAAATGGTTTACGTATTTTCTCACGGATCGGTATGATCGATCACGCCTGCCCAGAATGAGCGGGCGCCCGGTGGGTACGAGCTGCAGGTCGAGTCCCTTTCCACGATCGGCACGTCCGGCGACTACCCGGTGACGCCGAAGGAGCACGGCATCGACTTTCTGATGAACCACCGTCCCCTCTGGCTTCGCAGCGAGAGCCAGTGGGCGGTCATGCGGATCCGCAACCGGATTGTCACCGCGATCCACGAGTTTCTCCAGGACTGCGGCTTCTTGCAGACCGACGCGCCGATCCTGACGGGGAACGCGGTCGAGGGCACCTCGACGCTCTTCGAGCTCGACTACTTCGACGACGAGAGCGCCTACCTCACCCAGAGCGGCCAGCTGCACGGGGAGGCGATGACCATGGCCTACGGCAAGGTCTACACCTTCGGCCCCACGTTTCGCGCCGAGAAGTCCGACACGCGGCGGCACCTCACGGAGTTCTGGATGGTGGAGCCGGAGATGGCGTTCTACGACCTGGAGATGGACATGCAGCTCGCGGAGGATTTCGTAACGCACATCGTACAGTCGGTGCTCGACCACTGCGAGCGGGAGCTGGAGGCGCTGGATCGCGACACGAGCGTGCTGGAGCAGGTGGAGACGCCGTTCCCGCGGATGTCCTACGACGAGGCGGTCGAGATTCTGAAGAGCGACGAGACGGCGGAGAGGATCGACGAACGCATGGCGGCGCTGCGGGAGGAGAAGGCCGAGCTGCAGGCGGAGAAGGAAGAAAACCAAAAGCGGCGCGGGCAGGCGAAAAAACATGTCGAGAAGCAGGTCGACGCCCGCGAGATTGAGATCAACAAACGCGTCAACGAGATCGAAGAGGCGCTGCGCAACCTGCCGGACTGGAAGGATTCGGCCCACACCTTTGAGTGGGGCAGCGACTTCGGCAACAGCGACGAGACGGTGCTCACCTGGCACTTCGACCGTCCGCTCCTCGTGCATCGCTTTCCGGCGGCCATCAAGGCGTTTTACATGAAGCGCGATCCCGACGGTGGTCGGGACAAGCCTCTGGCGATGGGCGTGGACGTGCTGGCGCCGGAGGGATACGGCGAGATCGTCGGCGGCGGCGAGCGGGCGACGGACCTCGACTTTCTGAACGAGCAGATCGAAAAGCACGACCTGCCGGAGGAGGTCTTCGACTGGTATCTGGACCTCCGCCGGTTTGGCTCGGTGCCGCACAGCGGCTTTGGGCTCGGGGTGGAGCGCACGGTGGCCTGGATCACGGGGCGGGAGCACGTGCGGGAGACCATTCCGTTTCCGCGGACGATTGGGCGGCTGCATCCGTAGCGGGGGGCGTGGGGGGAAGAGCGTGGGAGAGAGGGGGTGTGGGAGCATGGGAGCGTGTGAGAAGAGAGCGTGGGAGCATGGGGGAAGAGAGCGTGGGATGAAAACAGGGGACTGTATGCAATAAGCAGGCGGCTGGGTCGTTGTGGGTTACGGGTTGTGGGCTGTGAGTATCAGCGTTTCAATCTCCTTCTGGCCGGAACGGCGTCCAGGGGTGATTTTCGGAGTTCAGGGGCAATAGCGAACCCCGCGGTTCTTGCGTTTGACGACCTAGTGCAGCTTCAAACGATCTTTTGGGGAAAGCAGTTTGCTATTGCTCCACGCTCCAGCTTGAGGGATGGACGGACGAGGTCCGTCCAAAGCTCGATTAGGTCCGTCCAAAGCTCGATTGCACAACGGACCAGTTGAAGCTGCACTAGAGCTGGCGTTGGGGGCTTCGATCACTCTTCTTTCTGGCCGATTCTGCGACTCTATGCGTGTGCTACGGTGGACTGGGGCATTTCTCGTTTTGGGGTCTTTTTTTGTCGGAGACGGTCGGGCGCAGGAGGTGGCCGAACCGCCCCGAACGGTGCGTGTGTCGGGTGAGAACAGCGTAACGGTGGCGCCGGATCAAGCCACTGTCCGGTTCGGCATTGTGTCGCGGGCGGAGACGGCGGAAGAGGCGCGGCGCCAGAACGCCGAGGCCGCCAAGAGCGCGATGAATGCGGTGCGCGCCCTCGACGTACCGGACGAGAAGATGCGGATGGAGTCGCTCCGTCTGCAGCCGCGCCGGGAGTACAATCCGGAGACGCGCGAGCACGAGGAGAAGGGCTACGAGGCCACGCGGCAGGCGGTGGTGGAGCTGTCGGACCTGGAGCAGCTGCCGCGGCTCGTGACGACTGTGGTGCAGCAGGGCGCCAGCCGGGTGGACGGCATCTCGTACGGGCTGAGTGATCGGTCGAGCGTCCGTGATGAGGCGTTGCGAAAAGCGGCCCGGCGGGCCCGCGACAAGGCTGAGTTATTGGCGACGACGCTGGAGGCTGAATTGGGGCCAGTCGAGCAGATTCAGGAGCAGTCGTTCGGAGTCGACCAGCCGTCGCCGCGGGTGGAGATGAGGGCGAAGGCGGCGTCGTCCGACGCGGCGCCGGCGCCGGATGCGTACGCCGCCGGGGAGATTGAGGTCAATGCGACGGTGCAGGTGACGTTCGTTTTGCGTTGATGGGCTATGAGTTGGTGAGTTATGAGTTGATGAGTTGTGGGCTGATGAGGGTATGGGGGGATGAGTGAATGAGTACAGGGGTTGGGAGGTCGGTCGGTGACGGTTCTTCGGAGTGGGTGTGATTATGCTTGATTTGTCGCAGTTGCGGGCACAGCTGGACGACTTTCAGGACTACGAGGCCGACCTGCGGGATCGTCGGGTGGAGCAGCGCGAGCGGGCCCAGGCGGTGCTCCGGGCGTGTGCGGAGGACTGGCGCGGCGTGCGGACGGCGGTACAGGAGGCGGAGCCGCGGCGGCTGGTGGCGGATCTGCGCGAGCCGCCGACCGTCACGGTCGCGGCGCCGGAGCGGCCCACGCCCATCACGGTTGTGGCGACGGACGGCTCTCAGATCTACCCCGACCGTCACGTCGACCCCATGTTCTTTTTGCTGAACGTGAGCCGAGTGGCGTTTCAGTACGGCACTCGCGAGGACCCGACTCTCGACACCGAGCCGCGCCTTCGGTTCGAGGACGACCTCAGCGTTCACATCGACGATCTAATTGGGGGCATGACGACCGAGGTTGTATCGGCCCTTCGCGACGAGATGGAGCTCGAACAGCTCCTGCGGGTTGCGCGGGACGCGGCGGTAGAGGGGCGTCCGCTTGTGGCGCTGGCCGACGGCACGCTCATTCGCTGGATGATTCGGGGGATGAACAACGAGGCCGTTGAGGAGCGTCTCATTGCGCAGTACACCGAGTGTTTGCAGGTCTTCCGGAACGAGGAGCGCCCGCTGGCCTCGTACGTCAGCATGCCGGCGACTACCGAGGTGGTCAATCTGCTCCGGTTCATTGTTGGGGAGTTGGATGTGTCTCCTCCGGAGGGAGGGGCCGTTGAGCCGAGCGCCCCAAAGCTGGAGGGACTGCTTGACCGTCACGTGTTTGCGGATCTGCTGGCGCCGGGCGAGCGGTCGGCGGTCTTCGGGTCTAGTTCTCACATCCAGCACTCGTATCCGTCCGGCACGGAGGTGTGCTACTTCTACCTGAAGGTGCCCGCGCCGGTCGGGACGGGCGAGATCGGGCGGGTCGAGGTCCCGCAGTGGGTGGCCGCTGACGACGCCCTCCTCGACCGCATCCACGCCACCGTGCTGCGGGAGTGTGAGAAGGGCGATGGCTACCCATTGGCCCTGTCGGAGGCGCATGAGCGGGCCGTGATCCGGGCGCCGGAGCGGGAGTCCTTTTTCCGGCTCATGGAGCGCCGTCTGCAGCAGGCCGGCCTCTCGCCCACGAACTCGCGCAAGCGCCGGTCGAAGCAGCGGCCGCGGGTCTGACTGCGTCTGTGCGTATGGGCGTCTGTGTGTATGGGCGTTCGGTAGTAAGAGTGCGGATATCCCCAGGGGACTTCCATATCTCTGCTTTTTCCAGGCCGATGGCACGCCGGCAGGCATCCGGAGAGGGGGGCGACGGGGGGCCGTTGAGCGACTTATCTACACAGAATGAGCGGAGGCGTGGATGCATGGAAGCAATACCGTTGTGCCCATCCTCTTGCGGGGTACGAAGAGCAAGATGCGATCGCCGGAGGTGCTGTTTCCGACCCGTGAACGAAGTTTCCGGCGCTGCATACCTGCACGGACACACTTTTGCTCAAGAGTCCTGAACCTGCATGCCCGATTCCGATCCCCTCGGCGAGGTCATTGAGTCCAGCACCCGGCAGTTTGTGGCGGAGGTGTACGAGGACGTCGACGTGCCGGCCTTCGGACACTGGGTGCGGGTGGAGGGCGGTGGAGAGACGGCGCTATACGGGTTGGTGAGCCACGTGGAGACCGGCAGCTACGACGGCAATCGCCAGGCCGTGGCGCTGGGCCTCTCCGCCGAGGAGCGGGCCGAAGAGATGCCGATGGTGCAGGAGCTGTTGCGCACCACCGTCCGCGCTCAGGTGTTGGCGTGTCGGGATCGGGACGGTCGTGTGCGGCAGACACTCCCGCCGCATCCGCCGGACATTCACGACTTCGTTCGGTCCTGTCCCGACGAGCACATCCGAGCCCTCGACGCGCCGTTCGACTTCCTCCGCACACTTGTGGAGCATCCCGATCCCGGAGTGCCCGTCGACGACCTACTGGTGGCGGTGCTACGTCGCATTTACGACGCCCACGGCGGCGAGCACGGCGGCCGCGACGCCCTGGTGGCCGCCGGGCGCGCCCTCAGCCGCCTCCTGGACGACGACCACGAGCGCCTGCAGTCCATCCTTCGGCGTGTGCTCTGAGCCTTGAGGGGATGGGCCGCTAAAAGATCACGCCCAGGCGGATGGGCATGACGGCCTGCGTCTGCTCCTTGCCGATAAAGAGCGCCGGGTCGAACTCAAAGAAGAAGGAGCTTTCGTTGAGCAACCACACTTTGCCGAGGCCCAGGTGAATGGTCGGGCCGCTTTCGGCGGCCGTGTTGCCGAAGGGCACGTACGCCCCGGCTCCTCCCATCACGTAGAGGCGTTGACGATTGCGACCGGGAAGCGTCACGATGAGCGATGCCTGCGGGTCGAAGCCGTAGGAGGCGTCGTCGCGTCCCTCGAAGATGTATCCGGTGAATCCCGCTCCCAAGCCGAACGACACGTCTTGGGTGAGCGGCACCGACGAGCGGAGGCGGACGCCCGGCCCGAAGTTGTCGTCGACGGTCGTGCCCATTAGCTGCACCCCCGCCCCGAACCGAGGCTCCGGCTGAGCGTGAGTAGGAGCAGAAAACCCGAGTAGAAGGCCGAGCACGAGCACGACGACCGGCAGAGTACGCATGGGGCAGGGAGGCTGGAATCAAGAATTGCGGAAGCATCGTACGCACAGACGACCGGCAGAGGACCCCGGTCGTACGCGTCACCCCGAACGTAGGCGTCTGCTCGAAGATCGTCAACTGGCGCAAAGACCGTTGAAAGAACGAAGACGACGGAAGCGGATGCGTCGGGATGACGCAGAAGGTCTTTCGAGCGTCCCGAAGCCATGCTCTCCCATCTCGATCCGACTCCGACATGCCTTCTTCAGAGTCGTCCTCCACATCGGCCCGGCCATCGGATGCGGGAGGGGCGGATCCCGGAGCGGCGTCGGGGTTCGAGGCGTCGGACTACTTCGACGTGGACGACCTGCTCGACGACGAGGCGCGGGCGATTCGGGACCGGGTCCGAGCCTTTGTGACCGAGCGCGTACAGCCGGACATCGAACAGTATGCCCAGCGGGCCGAGTTTCCCCGGCACCTCATTTCCGAATTTGCGGAGCAGGGACTGCTCGGACCGACGCTACCGACTGAGTACGGCGGGGGCGGCCACAGCAACATCGTCTACGGCTGTATGATGCAGGAAATCGAGCGGGCCGACTCCGGACTCCGGTCCTTTTGCTCCGTGACAGGGGCGCTCGTGATGTATCCGATCTGGCAGTACGGCACTGAGGCCCAGAAGGAGCGATGGCTGCCGGCGCTGGCGCAGGGGGAGATCGTCGGCTGTTTCGGGCTCACGGAGCCGGAGGTCGGGTCCAATCCCGCGGAGATGCAGACGCGCGCCCGCCGGGACGGGGACGACTGGATTCTGGACGGCCACAAGCGCTGGTCGACGAACGCAAGCATTGCCGATGTGGCCCTTATCTGGGCGAAGGACGAGGACGACGTGGTACGCGGCTTTCTGGTGGAGACGGGCCGGGACGGGGTATCGACGCCGCCGATTGAGGACACGTGGTCCCTCCGGGCGGCGGTGACGAGTGAGGTGATTCTCGACGACGTGCGGGTGCCGGATGATTGTCGGCTGCCGGGCGTCGAGGGGCTGAAGGGGCCGCTGTCGTGCCTCACGCAGGCGCGATACGGCATCTGTTGGGGGACGGTGGGGGCGGCGATGGCCTGCTACGACGCGGCCCGGCAACACGCGCAGAACCGCACGCAATTCGGGAAGCCCATCGGGGGCTTTCAGCTCATGCAGGAACGGCTGGTGGAGATGGTGCAGGCCATCACGAAGGCGCAACTGCTGAACTGGCGCCTCGGCACCCTCAAGGACGAGGGCACGATGCGCCCGCAGCAGGTGTCCCTCGCCAAGCGCAACAACTGCCAAATGGCACTCGACGTGGTGCGCTCGGCCCGACAGATGCTGGGCGGCAACGGCGTGACGAGCCAGTACCCCGTCATGCGTCACATGAACAACCTGGAGAGCGTGATCACCTATGAGGGCACCCACGAGATCCACACCCTGGTCGTCGGGCAGGACGTGACGGGCGAAAATGCGTTCTCGTGAGCACTTCCGGATGGCGAGGGTTGTCGAGGAGTACGAGGGAGGAAAGTCTGGACACACCGGGGATAAGAGGCAAGAAGAGAACGCGCAGGGCGTGGACAGTACCTGCTTCTCGGTCACACGTCGCGTCCCCAATAGGGACAGGGCTTCAGGACGGGAATGACAGAGTACAGGGAGCGTGCAGCCAACTCTGCCGAAATTACAGCCACTGGACTGCGCTGATGCCGGCGCTGTTACAAGGCGGAAACCAATCGCGGGAATATGCCCAGCGGGAGAGTCTGGCACCGGGTTTGTTCGTTAAATAAAACGCGATTTTGAGCCGAACATTCATACAGGTTCACAGCTCCTCCGTCACGTTGACGACGACGGATACCGGATCGACGCATCCCACGACACGCCGAATATTCTCCAAAATCCAATCAGTCTTGCCGCTTATGCCGACCACCCAGACCGCAGATCGCCCTCAAACCACAGACACCAGTCATGGGGAGCCCTGGCGCCCCCAGCAGATGATCGAGGAAAACCCCATTGGCCTCAGCCAAGAGGCCGCTGAGACTCTCATTCCGAAGCTCGACGAGATCCAGTGCACACTCTGGACGCTGTACCACCAGTACCAGAAGCACCACTGGCTTGTAGAAGGCCCGCAGTTTCATGACCTGCACGCCTTTTTCGAGGAGCACTATCAGGAGGTGCACAAGTACCTGGACCGGGTTGCCGAGCGCATCACGGCCCTCGGCGGCACTCCCACGAGCAGTCCTGCGAAGCAGGCGGAGCTCTCGCACGTCGACCACGAGCCGGAGGGCACCTACCGGCTCCGCGCCATGCTGGAGCACGACCTGGTGGCAGAGCGTACTCTGGCGGAGGTCGTTCGAGAAACCATCGACGTGGCCCTGCAGCACGGAGACCACGGCACGAAGCGCACGCTTGAGAAGGTGCTCACCAAGGTCGAGAATCGGGCTCACCACCTCGACCACCTGCTCGGTGAGGACTCGCTGGAGCTGGGGCTCACCGCCGACCGGACGCTGGAAGCGTAAGCCCCCGGTCATTCCGACGGCTACAACGAGGCCCGCTGCCGGTTCCCGGAGGCGGGCCTTTTTCTGTGGGAGGAAAATCCGGGGAATGGGCTCAGCCGGTGAAAAGCAAAAAGGGGGGGCGGGTCGGTCCGGCAATGGACCGGCAGCGGGAGCCTTGAGCCGCAATCTGCGGGGGCACGGGGACGCGGCAACACGTTCAGCTTGAAAGAACGAAATGAGGGCAGAGGGAGCCGTCATTCTTCTCATTCTTACAGATGCGTCGTCGACGCGAACAACTGTAGCAATCAATCGCCAACCGGCCGTTCGGACGGGGGGCTGGAGCGGGGACGGGGTCCTGGAGCCGGAGGAGATTTGCTCTGTTGGTTACAGGCGGGCCTGGAACGACTCTCCGGCGGCAAGCGTGCCTACCGATCACAGATTCGAAATTCAAGCCTCCGTTGACGACCCGAAGTCACCCACGGGGCGTCCGTGAGAGAGGCCGGTCAGGAGAGCAGTGGCCGAGATTGAGATCGTACGACAGCGTTCTAGTGCAGCTTCAAACGATCTTTTGGGGAAAGCAGTTTGCTATTGCACCAAGCTCCAGCTTGAGGTATCTCGATTGCACAACGGACCAGTTGAAGCTGCACTGGGGGCGCTCGCGCCTCTCCTTTCACACTGACTCTTTTTCGGCACCTCTTATGAAAAACTTAGTCGTCGTCGAGTCGCCCACGAAGGCCCGCACCATCCGGGCCTTTCTGCCGTCGGGGGACTTCCAGATCGAGGCCAGCATGGGGCACATCCGGGACCTTCCCGCCTCCGCCGACGAGATTCCGGAAGAGCACGAGGACGACGACTGGGCTCGGCTCGGAGTGAAGGTCGATGACGGCTTCGATCCGCTGTACGTGATCCCGTCGGGTAAGAAAGACGTGGTCAAGGACCTGCGGCAGGCCCTTCGGAACGCCGACGCCCTGTACATCGCGACGGATGAGGACCGGGAGGGCGAGTCTATCGGGTGGCACCTCATGAACGTGTTGGACCCGGACGTGCCGGTGCGCCGGATGGTCTTCCACGAGATCACGGAGGAGGCCATTCAGCGGGCGCTCGACGAGACGCGCGACATTGATGAGAACCTGGTGGAGGCCCAGCAGACCCGCCGCATCCTGGACCGACTGGTGGGTTACAGCATCTCCCCGCTTTTGTGGCGCAAGATCAAGCCGAAGCTGTCGGCGGGGCGCGTGCAGAGTGTGGCCGTCCGCCTGTTGGTCAACCGCGAGTCGGAGCGCATCACGTTCGTCCCGGCCACCTACTGGGACCTGGAGGCGCAGCTCAGCAAGCAGGGCATGAGCTTCGACGCCGAGATGACGCACCTGGGCGGCGTGCGGCTCGCGGCCGGCAAGGACTTCGATGAGGACACCGGTCGCCTCAAGGAGGATGTCACCGAAGGGGAGGACGTACGGCTGCTGGACGAAGAGCAGGCCACCGCGCTGGCCGAGGGGCTGCCGGACCGGCCCTGGGCCGTTGCAGATCGGAAGGAGCGGACGCGTACGAAGTCGCCGTCGGCGCCCTTCATCACGTCGACCTTACAGCAGGAGGCGAACCGCAAGCTCAACCTGTCGTCGAGTCGGACGATGAGCATTGCGCAGACCCTGTACGAGAATGGGCTGATCACGTACATGCGGACCGACTCGACCAATCTCTCGCAGGAGGCTGTGAACGGGGCGCGGCAGGCGGTCGCGGAGCGCTACGGGGACGACTTCCTAAGCGACAGCGTGCGGCAGTACAGCTCGTCCGACAGCGCGCAGGAGGCCCACGAGGCCATCCGTCCCGCCGGGTCGGACATGAAGACCAAGGAGGAACTGGAGCTGGGGGGCATGCAGGGGGCGCTCTATGACCTTATCTGGAAGCGGACGGTGGCCACCCAGATGGCCGACGCGAAGGTGCGCTACATCAACGTCTACTTTAAGGCCGACGCTGGGGAGGAGGCGGCCCGCTTCCGGGCATCCGGCAAGCGCATCGACTTCCCGGGCTTCTTCCGCGCCTACGTGGAGGGCAGCGACGATCCGGACGCGGAGCTGGAGGACCGCGAGCGCCCGCTGCCGTCGTTGGAGGTGGGCGAGGAGTCGGTGGCCGATCCGAGTGCGAACGGGCAGCGCGGCTTCCAGGTGGGGGATATTGAGCCGTTGGGCCACGAGACCCAGCCGCCGTCCCGCTACACGGAGGCCTCGCTCGTCAAGACGCTGGAAGAGGAGGGCATCGGGCGTCCGTCCACCTACGCCTCGATCATCGGCACGATTCAGAAGCGGGGGTATGTGAAGAAGAAGAGCAGCGCGCTGGTGCCTACCTTTACCGCTTTCGCCACCAACAACCTGCTGGAGGCCCAGTTCGAGCCGCTTGTGGATACCCACTTTACGGCGGAGATGGAGGGGGTTCTCGACAGGATTGCGCGGGGCCGAAAGGACCCGGACCCGTACCTTCAGGACTTTTACTTCGGCGACGGCGGCATCGAGCCGCGCGTTGAGGAGGGCCTCAGCGAGATCGACGGGCGCGAGATCAGCGAGATTTCGTTTCCGGATCAGTGGGGCGACTACGTGGTGCGCGTGGGCAAGTACGGGCCGTACGTGGAGGGACCGATGAACGACACGACCGTGACGGCGTCGCTGCCCGACGATCTCTTTCCGGGCGATACCACCAAAGAGACGCTGAAAGAGATTCTGGAGGAGGCCAACCAGGATGATCGTGTGCTCGGCATCCATCCGGAGGCCGACCAGCCGGTGCTGCTCAAGTCCGGGCCGTACGGCCCATACATCCAGCTCGGAGACGACGAGCAGGAGGGCAAGCCGAAGCGCGTGTCGTTGCCGCCGGGGGTGGAACCGGACGACGTCGACTTTGACCTCGGGGTCCAAATCATTGACCTGCCGCGCGAGTTGGGTGAGCATCCGGAGACGGGCCAGACCATCACGGCGAATATCGGCCGGTATGGGCCCTACGTGAAGCACAAGGGCACCTTCGCGTCGCTGAAGGACGAGGATGACGTGCTTACCGTGGGCCTGGAGCGGGCGCTGGAGCTTATCCGCGAGAAGGAGGACCGCAACAAGCCGGAGCGCGTCCTCGGATCGCATCCGGAAAGCGGGGAGCCCATCGAGGTCTGGAATGGGCGCTACGGGCCGTACGTGAAGCACGACGGCACGAACGCCTCGCTCAAGGACGATCAGTCCATTGACGCCTTGACAATGGAAGAGGCCCTGGACCTGCTGTTCGACAAGGGGGACAAGGCGACGGAGAAGGCGCGAGGATAACTGTTCGCTACGTCACAGGTCCTGTCGAGCGGCTATTTCGTATTGCGTATTTCGTGTTGTTCTTTCCCCCGGTGGTTAGAAAATACGCAATACTGGAAGCAGCTGTCCAGGCGGGACGACCATCGAGGTTCAGAAGCGTTTTTCTTCCTCTTCCTGCAGCGACTCCAGGATCCGGAGGTAGCTGTCGTAGCGGGCCGGATGCACCTCGCCCCGGTCCACGGCGGCCTGAATGGCGCAGCCCGGTTCGTGGTCGTGGGTGCAATCGGGGAATTTGCACTCGTTGACGTAGGAAATCATCTCCGGGAAAAAATGGGCGAGGTCCTTCGGATGGACCTGGCGCACGCCGAACTCGCGGATCCCGGGCGTGTCCACGAGGTACCCGCCGAACGAGAGAGAATGGAGCTCGGCATGCGTGGTGGTATGAGTGCCCTTGCTCGTGCTTTCGCTCACCTCGCCGGTTTCTACGTCGAGGCCGGGTTCGATAGCGTTTAGGAGGCTCGATTTGCCGGTGCCGGATGGCCCGGTGACGACGCTCATCTGATCCTGAAGCTCAGCCTTGAGGGGCTCAATGCCCTTCCCATGGAGGGCACTCATCGGGAGCACCGGATACCCGAGGTCGGCGTAACGGAGGTGGAAGTCCATCACGGCCGTCCGCTGCTCGTCGGTCAGCAAATCCATCTTGTTGATGATGACGCCCGCTGGAATTTCGTTCACGGCGGCCGCCACGAGGAGTCGGTCCACGAACGCGGCGTTGAGGGCGGGCAGGCGAACCGACTGCATGATCCAGGCCCGGTCCACGTTGGCCACCATCACGTGCTCCTCGTCGGTACGGTGCCCGGAGGCCCGGCGGCTGAGCTTGGTGGTGCGGTCGTGGATGTCGAGGATAAGGCCGGTGCCGTCCTCGTCGTTCACGCGGAGGGACACGCGGTCGCCCACCGCGACGGGATTGGTAACATCCTGACGCGTAAGGCGAAACTTGCCGCGGATTCGGGAGCGGACGATTCGATCCCCGACCTGCACGTGGTACCAGCTGCCCGTCGATCGGGTGACGACCCCCTCCAGGGTGGGGTCCGCGTCCTGTGCACTCGACGGGGCATTCATGCGTCTGCTGTCATTGCGAGAGGGAAACCATCGTTGTGGACGGTGCGTCGAATCTTAGGGGATAAACCCACCCACACGCTCATCCCTACGGCCCCTGAAGCACGACGGTTCAACTATGCCGAGACGCGACTCCCAGTACGACGAGGCCTGTCGGAGGCGCGGTCGCACGGCCCCCCGGTCCAGCCGTACCGGAGACCTCGCAGCGCCGCTCGCCCCAGAACGGCGGGGGGCGCCAAACACGAGTAATCCGTCCTGGCGTCTCAACGTTTTCGCTTCACCCACTGCCTCAGTGTATATGTCCAACAACGCCTCCGGTCGCCGCGTTCAGTTCGAAAATCTGACCTGGCTGGGAAAATCTGTCTTCGCCGGGGCCGCGTTGGCGTGGCTCACGGGGACTCTGGTCGACGCTACCACCGACCGGGGTGCCGCGATTGCCCGCGAGTCGAAGCGCGCATTCGAGCGCGAACTGGACCCCAGTCTGGAAGAGGCGCGGATTGTACAGGAAGTGTCCTCCCGGAGCGATCCCACCGAGCAATCGTGATCGGCAGGGGGGCGAATGCGACCGGTTCGACAACGCGCACGGAGAGGAAGGCGAGCGATGTCCCGATGCGTCCGCAGAGGAAGTAGGGCGGAGGACGACTGAGTCGCGCCGCCGCCTCCTGTCTGTAGTGAGCCGATCTCGGTCGCTGTGGGCACTACCCTGAGACGCAGGCGCCGTTCTGCGCTTCGGGAACACCGACATGTGTGAATCTGCCTCGATTGGGAAGGGCCTCAGCGCCCTGGGGACGCTTGACGGATCCGTGGAGCCAACGGCCCCACAAGTCGCCTCTGTCAGACTCAAGGAAGACAACATCCTTTCTGCAGCGACAGCGCGCGTTCCTTTTTGAGAATCCACCTGGTGTATGCGACCTCCGGCTGTGCTGCGGCAGATTACGGCGGCTCTGCTTTTCGTAATCGCGGTCGGTGGAGAAGCTGCCCGTGCGCAGAACAATCAGTTCACGGAGCGCTCGTTTCTGTCGTCGCCGGTCGTGCTGGGAATGGGAGATGCGGGCGTGGCGCTGCCGGGGCCCGAACGGGAATTTTTTTACAATCCGGCGCATCTGCCGCACGTGGGGTCGCACTTCACGATTTTCGGTCTGCAGGGTGGAGGGAGCACGGGGCTGCGGGAGCACATCCGGTTTCTGAATCAGCAGGTCGGGCCGGCGGCCGGCCGAAAGCCGGCGCTGGAGGCCCTGCAAGCAGACGCGGCCCAGCTCCAGTCGCGTCCCGGACGGGGCGTGGGCGTGATTCAACTTCCCAATTTTGTATACGCACCGGGCGCTCTTGCCCTGGGCGGAGGACTGTTTGCCAAGACCGCTGCGAACTATCGGATGGAGGCCGCGGGGCCGGGGGCATCGTCGGTATGGGTGCTGAACCGCACCGATCTCATGGCACTTATGAGCGTCGGCCTCAATTTGCGGATCATCGGGATGCCGGGGCTCTCCGTGGGGGGCACCGGCACGCAGACGCGTCGCTACTTGGCGTTCAAGGGTACGGCGCTGGCCCAGCTTGAGCAGCAAGAGCCCTCGGTGGGGCTGCAGGGGGGTGTTTTTCAGCTCGACGGTGGGGTGACCTACCGGATCGATCGGCTCGTCTCGATGCCGGGGCAGTTGCGGCTGGGGGGCGCCGTTTACGACGTGTTGCAGACCGGGTACGACTACCGCACAGGTGGGGCCGCGCGGTTGCCCTTTCTGAACGATGTCATCGATGTTCCGAACAGCGGCAGCGGGCCGCCGAGGACTGAGGTGCAGCGAGCGCGTGATCAATTTGCACTGCGGCCGTCCTACCGGATCGGGGCGGCCTACACCGTGTCGGAGTGGCTTTTCCTAGAGGACGTGGCACTGGCGGCTGATTATCAGGGCTATCGCGGGACGACGCAGGCGCTGTTGGCCCGTACCCACGCCGGCGTGGAGGCGCAGGTGGTCGGTCCGCTTGTGCTTCGCGGAGGGCTGAGCGCCGGGTATCCGTCCGGCGGCGCCGGCCTCGAACTTGGCGCCCTCCATCTGGACTACTCGCTGCACGGAGTCGAAGAGGGCGAGGGATTTCGGCAGCGGCGCGCCTACGTGCACACCGCCCGCCTGTTGCTGCGGCTCGAATGACGCGTCGGAACGGCAGGGGCGTGGAAACGACTGACGGGCCCTTTCGTGAAAGCAGCGATTCGCTCTGTTCTTCATTCGTCGCCGGTCTCGCCGTGGCTTCCGACTCCGATTCTCAGGTGCCCATTTTTTTGGAGCGGCTGCGGTCGCTGTTTCGTGCCTCGGAGGACATGGAGCCTCGCGACGAAGATCCGCATCGAGGGATGGCGATTGCCGTCTGCGTGGTGCTCTCCTTTGTGCTTTGGGCGTCGCTCACCCTGCAGGAGCAGCGCATGGTGACGGTGTCGTTCCCGGTCGAGGTGGACGGGATCCCGGCCGAAAAGGCCCTGACCGAGCGGCCGCCCTCGTCGGTGGATGTACAGCTTCAGGGAACGGGGATGGACCTGCTTCGCCTGGTGTTCAACCCGCCGACGGTTGGGGCCTCGGCCGAGAAAGAGTCCATTAACGTGGCGGAGGCGCTCAGCATTCCGCGGGCCAACGACGCCCGCGTACAGAGCGTGACGCCTCAGTCCATCGACGTGACGCTGGAGCCCCGGATGGAGCGAGACATCCCCGTCCGTCCCCAGCTGAACATACGAATGGCGTCGGCTTACGAGCGCATTCGGCCCCCGCGGGTCGTTCCAGGGTCCATCTCCGTGTCGGGAGCGGCGTCGGTCGTGTCGGAGCTCGCAGGCTGGTCCACCGACTCACTCACGCTGAGCAACGTGCAGGACACGGTTCAGACATCGGTGCCCCTGCAGGATACCCTTACGGGTCTTGTAGAGCGGAGTACCGACGCGGTGACGGTGACGGTGCCGGCCGGCAAGTTTGCCGAAGAGACGCGCGAGGTGACAGTGGAGGTGACCGGCGTGCCTGCCGGCCAGGATCTGGTGGACCTGCAGCCGTCGACGATTCGCGTTCGATACCGCGTCCTGTTCGAACAGCTGTTCGACTCCCGTCGGTCCTCGGAGTTCTTCGCAACGGTGTCGTACAGCCAGATTCGATCCGATACGACCGGGTACGTGACGCCCCGCATTCACGTCCCGGCAGACCTGGTGATTCGGGATCCGGAGCCGATCCCGCCCCGCCTGCAGTACTACACGTTCCTGTCGGCCAACTGACGGGGTTCTGATTCCGAGGCCCGTTCGACTCTCAGACGATCCGTGTGTACATGATTGAGCTTGCTCTAGCCGTGGCCTGCAGTGTGGCGATCGGTATGATTTTCAAGCATACCGGCCCACGGAATATCGACCGGACGGTGATGCTCACGGTGAACTATGCGGCGGCCGTCGGGGTGGCGGTGCTTCTGATTGGCCTTGGCGGGCGCGATGTGAACGCGGGACTCGAGCTGTCGGGGGACCTTCTTCTGCTGGGGGGCGGCGTGGGGGCGCTTCTGATTGCCGGGTTTTATCTGCTCTCGTACGCTACGGACGTGGCGGGGATGTCCCTGGCGGTAGGAGTCACGCGCGTCTCGGTCGTGGTTCCGTTTTTGGCGTCGTGGGGGGTATGGAATGAGGTGCCGTCTGTGGCCCAGGGTGGCGGGATGGTGCTCGCGGCCGTTTCTTTCTTTTTGATTGCGCAAAAGCATCGCCCTCCCGACAGCGAGAGCGGCGGGCTCGTCGTGGGGGCGGACGGACGTTCGGGCATCGACTGGTACGCGTTCGGCGTTCTGGCGCTCACCTTTTGCAGCGGCGGGGCGGTGGACTTGTCGATGAAAACCTTCGAGGAGGTGTACGGGGCCGAACACAGCCGGGTGCTGTTTCTGCTGCTGGCATTCGGGGGAGCGTTTCTCGTCGGGGTCGTCGTTATCGCCGTGCGGGGGCTCCGAGGACACCGGTGGGGCTCCGGGCGGGCGGTGGGGTGGGGACTCTTGCTCGGGATCGTGAACTACGGATCGCTCGAATTTATTCTTCGTGCCATAGCGGAGCTGCCCGGTCCCTTCGTGTTTCCGGCCAACAACATCGCCATTATGGTGGCAAGTGCCCTCATTGGGGTGTACGTGTGGAGCGAGCGCCTGTCCTGGATCAACCGGGTGGGAATGGCGCTCGCGGTGGCGGCCCTCGTGCTGCTTCGACTCTGAACGATCCTTGGCTTTCTTGGACAGATTCCTCGACGAATGGCTCTTCGCACGCGGACTGTGTTTGGAATCGGCGCAATCGTCGGGGTCGTACTGGCCGCGGCAGTGGGCCTCTGGTGGGTACAGCAGCCCACGGCCACCGTGCGGCGCACCGTCCTGACCACCGTACAGGAGGAGGCGCCGGCCTCGTTTCTGGTCACTGGAACGCTGGATTTGCATGCCACCGTGCGGATCGACTCGTCGGCGTACGCGACGCCGGACTGGCTCACGGTTGTGCTCTCGCAGGCACAGCCCAGCGTGCTTTCTTATCTGGAAGGGAGGGCCCGGACGGAAGTGGCCGTCCCGGGACGGGTGTCGTACGGCTTCGACGTGCGGGCGCTGACGCCGGAGATGATCCAAGTCGCGGACGACGGGGTTGTGGAGGTCGACGTGCCGCCGCTCGATATTCACAGCATCGAGCCGTCGCTATCGAAGTTGAGGGTGCAGTCGTCGACGGAGGGGTGGATGCGCGTGTTTGCGTCCGAGGTGCCCGCGGCGGTGCGCCGTCGTGCAATCTCCGAGGTGCGAGAGGCCCTTCGAAAGCAGGCCCAGGCTCGCCTTGATTCGGCCGCGCAACCTCGGGTGAACACCGCCCGGGCGCTGAAAAAGATGCTCGCGTCGCCGCTGACGGCGGCCGGGTTGGACGAGCCCCGCTTTCGCATCCGTGTGGGAGAGCACCTGTCGCTCACGCCGGAGGCAACGGAGCGGGAAACTTTCAGAACGAATTGAAACTGCTGCCTGCTGCCTGTGTAGGGGCAGTACCTGTCTAAAATACAGCCTACGAAGCAGGAATTCGTTCCCGTGTGATGCGATCTGACTGATTCACCGCTGATGACTGCCGAGGAGGCAACCGATACGTACGTGAGCACGCCGTACGGGCTGGTGACGAAGAATGGTCACTGGTACCACGTGTCCGAGTCGGACCTTCGGGGGTACGCGGGATCGGTTCTTGACCACGTGTCGTTCGACGCGTTGATCCGCTGGGCCGACGCCTGGGTGGAGTCGCCGCGCACGGTGGCGCTGTGGGTATTCCCGATCTTGCTTTGGGGACTGCCCCTCGGATGGGCCGTGGGCGGGATCGTTGCTCTCTACGTCGGATGGGCGCTCGTCAGCCCGTCGGTGCCGACCGTCTCGGCCGCACGGGCTGTGTCGGGGCTCCGCAGTCCGGTGCTTCAGGGAATCGTGTACGGGGGCGCGCTGAGTGGGCTCGCCGTGACGGGGGCGCTTCCGGCCACGTTCGTGGGACTGGGGGCGTTCATTCTGTTTCGGTGGGGGGTCATCGAGTGGGGGATGGAGAAGGGGCTTCGTCCTTTGCGGCGATGGCTCTATCCGCTGCCGGTGACGGACCAGGTGTTGCGTGGACTCATCGTCCGGGCGGCCCTCAAGCATCGGGTCTCGGTGCCGCAGGTTGACGCCATCGCGAGCGACATACTGGCGAACTGGCGGGCGCGGACCGAGTCGGCTTCCCCACCCGAGCCCGCCTCCCCATCCGCTGGGAACGAGAACTCGTGACCAAGTACTCTTGGGGTGCGCTGGGAACGAGAACTCGTGACCACGTACTCTGGGGAAAAAGTACTCTGGGGAAGAACGACGACAACCTTGACCGCAACCGTAACTCCCCCCGTATCCCTTTCGGCGAGGGCCGGAAGGGATCGCTGAGACGCATTCTTCGATCTGGCCGTTGGCCTCATGCCCTCATCCCTCCCTTCGTGTTCGCACTTTTCAGACCACGCTGATCCTGCCGGGCGGACACTGGCCGAGCGGGTGCGGGCCGTCCTGAGCGAGACGGCCAACGGGACGACGCGGAGGACACGTGTGTGCGTGCCGGTCGATGAGCCGGTGGAGCCGATTCAATGGCTTCGGGCACAGAACCAAACGGAAGCCGTCTTCTGGGCCGATCGGTCGCCCTCAACCCTTGGGGGCGACGGACGCTCGCTGCGGAGCACGGCCTGCCGAGCGGACGCCGACGGGCCCCGCACCGTCGCGGGAGTGGGACACGCCGATCAGGTGGTCCGTCGCGAACAGCCGATCGACTACGCAGCCCTCCGCCGACAGCTGGAGGGCTGCTTTGCCCACGCCGACGCGGGGCTCCGCTACTACGGAGGCCTTCGCTTCGATGTGTCGCAGCCGCCGGCGGACCGACGCGACGAGTCGCTGTGGACGGCATTCGGCACCTACCGCTTCGTGCTGCCCCGGATTGAGCTCATACAACAGGGCGACGAGCAGGTGCTGGCCTGCAACCTCGTGCTTCCGCGTGACCGAGAGCACGCCAACGCAGTTGTCGAAGCGGTCGAGGCGGTCCGCATGCCGTCGTCGCTGCCGCAGCCGACCCTGCCCGAGCCGTTGCGGCGTACCGATCGGCCCGAGAAGGAGGGGTGGACCCGAATCGTGAAATGGGCCCTCAACGCCATTTCCGATCAGCGCCTCGAAAAAGTGGTGCTCGCCCGGCAGGTCGAGCTTGGACTGGAGCGAGACGTAGATCCGCTGCGCGTGCTGCATCACCTGAAGGCGGCGACGCCGGGGTGTTTTCATTTTGCCCTGCGCCCGTCCGAGGGGCCGACCTTCCTGGGGGCCTCTCCGGAGCGGCTCTTTCAATGGGCGGGCGACCGGGTTGTGAGTGAGGCCGTGGCGGGGACGCGGGGACGAGGCGCCACCCCGGAGGCCGACGCCGCGCTCCGTGAGGAGCTGCTGACCAGTGCCAAGGAGCGTCGCGAGCACGCGTTCGTTCAGCAGGCGATCCGAGACGACCTATCGACCCTGTGCACGTCCGTGGAGAGTCCGGAGACGCCGTCTGAATTGATGCTGGCCCGCGGGCGCCACCTTCACGCCCGGCTCACGGGCACGCTCCGGCCCGACGTGACGGCGGTCGAACTGCTTGAGGCCTTGCACCCAACCCCGGCGGTTGGCGGCGTGCCGAGCGACGCGGCCCTCACGGCGATTCGCGAGCAAGAGCCCTTCGACCGGGGGTGGTACGCCGGGCCGATGGGATGGGTCGGGCCGGACGCGGCGGAGTTCTCCGTCGCCATCCGCTCCGGCCTCGTCGAGTCCACGCGGCTTATCCTCTTCTCCGGCGCCGGCATCGTGGACGGGTCCGAGCCCGAGCGCGAGTGGGACGAAATTGAGCAAAAGCTCGGCGACTTCGCGGCCGTCCTCGGGCTGCTCGGGCAGACCAACGGCACGCCCTAGTGAGGTCCACTCCGCAGGGGCACTCAGCGCCGCTAGCACCCTGCTGCACACTGGAATTTGAATGTTCAGCCGGGCGAATTCCTACGGCGATTCGCACCCCGACAGTCGAATATTCCCCTGATTGGGAGATCGAAGGCCCATTCCCTTGACGATATTACCGATCCGTGAGAATGTACGTAAACACACGCTCCGGATTGATGAGGACCGAGTGCAGCCGAAGGCGACAACGGACTTCAAAAACTTATTCATGTATCGGTACGACCCCATTCACGTATCAATTAGAAGGAGTCGTGAAGGAGAGTCTATGCGCAGTGGCCTGCTAGGGGCGCATGCGCGCCCGGACCCCGTTCGTCTCGGTGAATACAGGAGCACACGGGCGACGCACGAGTACGTCTGCTCGTGAGACCCAAATACCGGCGCCTCCGCCACCCCATCTGTAATCCTGCGCCTCGTAGGCGGGGTTGGTATAGAGAGTTCTCCGATTCGCACCGCTTTGCAGCCGACGCGTTTGCCGTTGTGCATGATCGCTCGTACTCGCCGCTCGACGCCCCGAACCCTACGTACCTGTGGGCCCGTCTTCTCGTCGAAGAGCTCGGTCGGTCGGGGGTGACGACGTTTTTCGTCGCCCCGGGCTCCCGATCCACGCCGCTCACGGTAGCGGCGGCCCGGCATCCGGACGCCGAGGTGGTGTTGCATGTCGATGAGCGGGGGACGGCCTTCGCTGCACTGGGGTACGGACGGGTGCACGACGCTCCCGCTGCCTGGATCACCACCTCCGGCACTGCGGTCGCCAACGGGCACCCAGCCGTCGTCGAGGCCGCGACGGACGGGGTGCCGATGATGCTCCTGACGGCAGACCGGCCCCCGGAACTGCGCGACACCGGGGCCAACCAGACGGTCGATCAGGTGAAGGTCTTCGGCGACCACGTGCGGTACTTCGTAGATGTCCCGCCGCCGTCCGACGACGTGGACCCCGCGTACGTGCTCACGACTGCGGATCAGGCCGTGCACCGGGCCCAGCGGGTGCCCCCCGGTCCCGTCCACCTCAACTGCGGCTTCCGCAAGCCGCTGGAGCCGGTCCCGCAGCAGACATCGATCGATGTGCCGAGGGCCGTGTCGGACTGGGCGGAGGACACGGCGCCGTACACGAAATACCCGCCCTCGGTCGAAACGCCCTCCGACGCGGCTCTGGACCGACTGGTCGATGCCGTGGCGGACCTCCAGCGGGGCCTAGTCGTGGTGGGACGCCTGGACCGCCCGGACGACGCCGACGCCGTTTGCCGACTCGCTCAACACCTTGGCTGGCCGCTTGTGCCCGCCCTCACGTCGCGGTTGCGTCTGGGGGAAGGGGACGAGGCCGTGCGGATCCCGTACGCCGACCTCGCCCTCACATCAGAGGCTCTTCAAGAAGTGGGACAGCCCGAGGCCGTGCTCCAACTCGGTGGGCGGTTCACCGCGAAGCGACTCCGGCTGTTTCTCCGTGATGCCGCTCCGTCCGTGTGGGCTGTGGTGCGGCCCGATCCGTCGCGCATCGATCCCGACCACAGAACCACCCATCACATTGAAGCGCACGTGGCCCCCTTCGTGGACGCCGTCGATCAGCGCGTGGGGCCCTCCGCCGAAGCGACCGACTGGACGGCCGGGTGGCGGGCCGCTGATGCGGCCGCTCGATCGGAGGTCGATCGCCACGCGGAAGAAGGGGGGCTCACCGAACCGGCGGTCGCCACTCATCTCACGCAGCACATTCCATCCTCCCACGCCCTGGTTGCCGCCAGCAGCATGCCGGTCCGCGATCTCAACCGCCACGCGTGTGCGGACGGCGCGCCGGTGCCGGTCGTAGCCAATCGGGGGGCAAGCGGGATCGACGGCACGGTGGCTACGACCGCTGGGGTAGCGCGGGCGCTTGATCGTCCGGCCACGCTATTGATCGGCGACCTCGCGCTTTGGCATGATCTCAACAGTCTGGCCCTCCTTTCGGAGCAGCCGATTGTGGTCGTCGTGATCAACAACGACGGCGGCGGCATCTTTCACTTCCTGCCGATCGAGGCGCACGAGGACGTGTTCGAGCCTCACTTCACGACCCCCCAGGGGCGAACATTCGAGGGCGCGGCCGACACGTTCGGGCTGGCGTACCGTCGTCCCGACACGGTCGAGGCATTCCAGGAGGCCTACAGGGAGGCCTGCGACCGCGCGGGACCGTCTCTCATCGAGGTCCACACCGACCGCAGCGAGAACCGAGAGGTCCACGAGCAGCTTGAGCGGAAAATTGCGGCGGCCGTCGACGCCGTCGTGGGGTAGAAGGGCGTTCGAGAACCGGCACGCACCCGTCTGTTTCCGTTATTGCAAACGAAAATCGTGGAAGCGTCTTTTCAGGAAGCGGAAAGAGAGGCGGAGGTGAAAACAGAGTAATTGTGTAATGGAACGTGCCGGGGAGACGTCGGGGGCGCCTTTTCGCTGATTGTCCACTTTTGCTGGAAGGAACGGAGACGCGGATGCAGGGAGGGGGGATTCGGTGCGCCGCCCAACCTCCTCTGCGCCTCATGGAGCAGGATGCGATTGCCATTGAGAGGCGGATGTTCGCGAGGGTCGGTTCTCGTCGTCCCTGGGCGTCCGCTTCTACAAAAAGTATTGATACATCACATTTTGGGCCGAACTGCGGACGTGCCGACCGACGTACGCATTGGTCCCCACGTCTCAGGGAAAGAAAGACAACTCTCCGGGAGTACAGATGTCTCCGGCCCTCCGTCAAGGCACGCGTTCGGCCATGCTTCACTACCAAACGCACGGTGCTCCCGAGAAGCGGGCTCTCTGCTTCCTTCACGGGTTCATGGGCTCCGCGACGGACTGGTCCCCGATTGTAGAGGCCCTTGAGACGGAGGCCTTCTGCCTGACGGTGGACCTCCCGGGGCACGGCGGCTCCCTGAACCGCCCGTCTTACGAGTACTCGATGGAGGGCACCACCCAGGCGCTAGCCGATGTGCTCGACGCGGTCGGCATCGAACGATGCACGCTGATTGGATACTCGATGGGCGGTCGCGTGGCACTGTACTTTTCCGTCTACCATCCGTCTCGGGTGCAGCGGCTGGTGCTGGAGTCGGCCTCGCCGGGCCTGCAAACGAAAGAGGCACGGGCCGAGCGGCGAGTCCTCGACACAGAGCGGGCCGAGCGCATTCAGGACGACCTTTCCTGTTTTTTGCACGACTGGTACCGGAAGCCGCTCTTCGCATCGCTCGATCACCATGATCTCGTCGAATCGATGGTCGAGCGACGGCAGAACAACGATCCCGAGGAACTGGCCCGGGCGCTGGAGGGACTCGGGCCGGGGCAGCAGCCGTCGCTATGGACGGAACTGGAAACAGTTCAGGAGCCCACACTGGTCATGACGGGGGCCATGGACGAAAAGTACGAGGCCATCACACGCCGGACGGCCCAGCGGCTGCCGAATGCACGCCGGGTTCTCGTGTCCAGGGCCGGTCACAACGTCCATGCCGAGCGCCCGCAGGCCTACCTGGCAGAGCTCTGCCGCTTTCTCGACGACACGTAGCGAGCATCCACACTCCGCGGTTCTCGGAACGGGAGTCGCTCAGTCCTCTACATCCATCGGCTCTGTCCGGATTTATTGACGGATTGGACGTACTGATCCGTGCACGGGTCCGTGTGAGGAAGGAGATCAGCCGGACTCGTGCAGCAAGATCCCAGGGATCCCGGTCCCCCTGGACCGTGGTCTGCTACCGGTCGGTATCGCCTCTAAGGATCCATTCACGTAGCAGTATGGCCTCCGTGTTGAAGTCGCTTCGCGTGTGGGGCTGGGCCGCTCGGCCCAAGACACTCGCGGCGTCGCTCGCGCCGGTGCTCGTAGGGACGGCGATGGCGTGGGAAGCGGGGGGCGTGCACTGGCCAGCGGCGGGGCTTGCGCTGTTAAGCGCGATACTCATTCAGGTAGGGGTCAACTACCACAACGACTACACGGACTACCTGAAGGGCGCGGATACGGAGGAGCGGGTCGGGCCCTTGCGCGTCACCCAGGCCGGACTGGTGGAGCCGGAGACCATGCGACGGGCGACCGTCGCGGTCTTCGGGGGGGCGGTTCTGGCGGGCGTGTACCTGATGGTACGGGGCGGGTGGCCGGTCATTGTCATTGGGGCGGCTTCTCTCCTGTGTGCCGTGTGGTACACCGCAGGTAGATACTCGCTGGCGTCACTGGGGCTGGCCGATCTCGCGGTCTTTTTGTTTTTCGGCCCGGTAGCCGTCGGAGGCACCTACTACGTACAGGCGCTGGCGTGTCCGCCGGAGGTGCTGGTGGCGGGCGTAGGGCCGGGGTTGTTTTCGGTGGGTATTCTCCTGGTCAACAACGTCCGCGATGCGCACGACGACCAGGCCGCCGGTAAGCGAACCCTCGTGGTGCGGCTGGGCCGCCGGGCAGGCGTCGCGCTGTACGGCGTCTGCGTATTTGCGGCCGTCCTGCTCCCGGCCGTGCTCGTGGTGTGGACCGGTCATCATTTCTGGACGTTGGGAACGCTCCTGCTACTGCCGTTGGCCGCGCGGGCCGTTCATCGGCTCGTTTCCACGACGGAGCCGAGACAATTGAATCCTCTTTTGGCCACGACCGGGCGCCTTCTCGCCCTCTGGGCCTTGTTGTTTTCGGTGGGATGGACGCTCTAGGGAATGTGGAATTGTGACTGTGCCATGAGGCGTACGGAGGCCTTCGGAATGACGATCACCCGTGCTCGCTGCTTTCAGTATCGGCTTCCGCTCGATCCGCCGCTGCCGGGAGAGGACGGCCCGCGTACAGAGCGGCGCGGGGTGCTCCTGCGGCTGACGGCCGACTCGGGTGCGACGGCCTGGGGAGAGGCGGCACCGCTACCGGGCTTCAGTCGGGAAACCACGGCGGAGGCCGCGACAGCGCTCTCGCGAATTGCGGCGCAGATAGAACCCCGGACGGCCGCTGAGTGGAGCAGCGACGAGGGATTGCCGGCGGGCACCAAAGCACCCCCCCCTCGGTCGGTGCAGTTCGCAGTTGAGAGTGCCCGTTTGGCCCTCCGCGCCGCCGTGCAGGACCGTTCCGTGTCCGCGGAACTCGGGGCGACGCGCGACACGGTGTCGTTGAATACGCTTCTTCCCGCCGACACCGAGGCGGTCGCGGTGGCCGCGAAGCGGTGTTGGGCGGACGGCTACCGGACGCTCAAGCTGAAGGTGGGGCGGCGGAGTGTGGCGGCGGACGTGCGGCGGGTGCACGCCCTCGCGGAGGTCGTGGGGGCGAACGGACGCATTCGATTGGACGCCAACCGCGCCTGGTCGGTCGCGGAGGCCGAGCAGTTTGCGGACGCGCTCGGGCCGGTGCCGCTGGAATACGTGGAAGAGCCGCTGGCCGACCCGTCGGCCCTCCCACCGTTCGCGGTGCGGACCGGGCTCCCTGTAGCCCTCGACGAGACGACGCGCGAGCGGACGCCGGACGATCTGGAGGCGTTTGCCCCGGTCGCGGGGGTCGTCCTCAAGCCGACGCTGCTCGGAGGAATCTCCACCGTCCGCCGCTGGGCGAAGGCGGCCCGGGCCCTGGACGCTACGCCTGTGCTGACGGGCGCGTACGAGTCGGGCGTCGGGATTCGGATGCTGGCGGCCCTCGCGGCGGCCCTGACCGATGCCCCGGCGGGCCTCCTGACCTACGACCGACTGGCGGACGACGTGCTCACGCCCCGGCTGCGGATGGGGCCGACTGTGAGTCTCACGGAAGCGTACGACCGCGTCGTGGAGGAGGCCCAGCTGACGCCCGTCACGCCCTCGACGAATTGATTCGTGACGATGGACCCCATTGCCCGACATGCCCAGGCCCGCCCGGAGGCCCCGGTCCTCCTGGGGCCCGACCGACGCTGGACCTATGCCGACCTGCACCGCAGGGTGGGCGAGTGGCAGGGAGTGCTCCGCACCGAGGGCATCCGGGCGGGCACGCGTGTCGCCCTGCACCTGGAGCGGTCGTCGACACTGGTGGGACTGCTGTGGGCACTGTGGCGAATGGGGGCGGTGGCCGTGCCGCTTAGCACCCGCGAGCCGCCGGAGACCGTCGTCACGCAGGCGCTGCAGGTCGGCGCTGCGGTGTGTTTGACGACCGATGCAGGGGTGACCAACTGGGCTCCGGATCGACTTCCAACGCTGCGCCCGACGGCCCTAAGAAAGGGAGATCCTTCCCGATCGGCGCTCGCTGAGCACGCCCTGGAGCGCCCCGCGACCATCCTCTACACCTCCGGTAGCACCGGCGCTCCGAAGGCGGCTCTCCACACGTGGGCCAATCACCTGTACAGCGCGAAGGGGAGCAACGCCAATATTCCGCTTCGGGCGGGCGATCGGTGGCTTCTGACGCTGCCCCTCTACCACGTTGGCGGGCTCGCCATTCTGGTGCGCTGTGCGCTGGCCGGGGCGGCCGTTCAACTGGCCGGGCCGGAGGGGGCCGAGACGATCCTCCAAGCGGAGGCCGCCACGCACGCGTCGATGGTGCCCACGCAGTTTCGTCGAGTGCTTGAGGCCACTGACGGCGCGCCGTCGCCCGCGCTGCGCGCCGTCCTGCTGGGAGGCGGGCCCATTCCCCGGGCGCTCCTCCGAGAAGGGCGGGAGAAGGGGTGGCCCCTACACACCAGCTACGGCTGTACCGAGATGGCTTCGCAGGTGACCACCACGCCGCCCGGCGCGGCCTTCGACACGCTCCGCACCGCCGGCCGCCGCCTGCCGCACCGCCGCGTCCGGATCGGGGACGACGGCGAAATTTTCGTGGCCGGTCGTCCTCTATTCAAGGGATACGTGACGGAGGAGGGGCTGCGCGATCCGCGACGGAACGACTGGTATCCCACCGGCGACCGCGGTCGCCTCGACGCCCAAGGCCGCCTGCACGTGGAAGGGCGGATGGACCGGATGTTCGTGTCCGGCGGCGAAAACGTCCAGCCTGCGGAGATTGAGACTGCCCTGGAGCAGATCGAAGGCGTTGCGCGGGCCGTCGTCGTCTCCGTGCCGGATCCGGAGTTCGGCGACCGGCCCGTGGCGTTCGTACAGGCCGACGCCGAGCACTCTCCGGATACCCTCCGGGCCGCCCTCACAGACCTGTTGCCCGGGTTCAAAATCCCGGATGCGTTTCATTCGCTCGCGGCCGCCGACCGCAGGGACGACCTGAAAATCGACCGGGAACGTCTCCGCGAGCAGGCACGCAAGTTGCAGGAATAGCAGGAACAACGGTGTGCGTCTCGGTTCCCACGGATGTTGTTCGACGGGACACTGCGACGGCCTCCTCCCGCTCTCTCTTTCTGGAAGCGATTACAAGACCATGAATGACCCCGTTCCGATCCGAGAGCAAACTCCCATTGCGGAGGGATGCGTCCGGTTTACGCCGCTTCAGATGGAGAACATCCATACCCACTTCCGCTGGAACAACGATCCGGAGCTGAACCGGCTCGACAGCGAGGAGCCGTACGAGGAAGAATCATTCGGGGCCTTCAAGACCCGATTCGAGCAGCTCTGCGTCAAGCCCACGCTCACGCAGCACCACTTTGAGATTCACGACATTGACGACGATACACTGATCGGGGTGGCGTACGTGGCCCGTATGAGTACTCACCACGAGCACGCCCTCGTGGGACTCACGATCGGGGAGAAAGAATACTGGGGGGAGGGGTACGGCCGCGACTCGCTGCGGCTACTGCTCCGCTACTGCTTCGAGTCGTTGGATCTGCACCGGGTCAGTGCGGAGACGTTTGAGTACAACACGGCCTGGCGCGATCTGGTGGAGGGGAGGGGCTTTGTCCGGGAGGGCGTCGCGCGGGAGTACCTGTACCGCGACGGCCAGTACTGGGACAAGATCCACTACGCCCTTCTCGACGACGAGTATTGGGCGCAGGAGGAGGCGTCGGGGGCGTCCGCGGTGGCCTCAGCGGGGTAAGAACTATGCGTCCTCGGCGTTGCGCTGCAGCCAGACGGCCAGCGTGTCGTCCTGAAACGAGTCGTACCCGCTGCGGTCGAGGGCAGCCTCACGGAAGGCGTCGATGGGGGCGTCGGCCCCGTACGCTTCGTACGCGACCTCCTTGACTCCCTCTTCTCCCAGCATGCTGCCGTCGGGGGTTGGCAGTTCCATGAGGCCGTCGGTGTAGGCCACCAGGGTGGTGCCGGGCGTCAGGTCCAGGTCCACGTCCGTAAACGAGGTGTCGGCTTCGAGGCCGAGAATGAGGTCGCTGTGCTCCACGATCTCCGGGCCGTCCGGCGTGATCAGAATGGGGCGGCAGTGGCCGGCGTTTGCGTAGGTGAGCGTGTGGGCCGACGGCGACCAGTGCATGAGCAGAAAAGAAGCGAACGTGTCCTCCAGCACCTCGTCGTCGAGCAGCATGTCGTTGATGTTGCGCATCACCGAGGCCGGGGAGGAGGACTCCTCCAGGAGCGTGTAGAGCGTACCCCGGACGTAGCTGAGAAAGCTGTAGGCGTAAAACTTGGCACGGAGGCCCTTCCCCATCACATCCCCGATTGTGAGGAAGTAGCTGCCCCCGTCCGTGTCCGTCCAGTCGAAGAGATCGCCGCCCCCCTGCTCGTGGGCCTCCGACTGGAAATAAAACGAGTACCCCTCGACCGACGGGCCCTCATCGGGGAGGAGGCGGTTCGAAAAGTCTCGTCCGATCTTCGCGTCGAGCTGCGACTGAAACATCTCCACCCGTTCGAGCAACCGCTCCACGCGGGAAAGTAGCTGCTCCATGTCGAACGGCTTGGTAATGTAGTCGTCCACTCCGGTGCGAGCCCCTTCCTGACGGGCAGGCTCGTCGGCCCGAGCCGTCAGAAAGATGAATGGAATCACGCGCGTGTTCTTGTTGGCCTGGAGGGCCGACTGTAGCGCAAACCCATCCATCTTCGGCATCATGATGTCCGAGATGATGAGGTCCGGAATGCGGTCCTCAATTTTGTCGAGCGCCGCCTGCCCGTTCGTCGCCGTAAAAACGTCGTAGTGCTTGCCCAGACGGTACTTCAGGAGTTCCCGGACCGTACTGTCGTCCTCAACAATTAAAATAGCATGCTCAGCCATGGATCGTGGTCGGCTGGAATGAAGAACTTGAAGCAGTACGTGCCGGCCCCTGTGGAGGTGTAGGACAACTCGCCGGTACATGCATCGATGATGCGGAGCCCCATTCCGCGTTCGGGGAGCTCCTCCATCTCCTCTCGTTCCGGAAGACGCTTCTTCAGATCGAATCCTTCTGAATTGTCGATAACAGAACAAGTAATGTGCCGGTTTTGGGTCGTCAGGCGGATCTCGATTGAAGGAGGGCGGTCCGCAAAGTCGGCGTGCTGGAGCAGGTTGGCAATCCACTCGTGCAGGACGAGTTGTGTGTAGTGGATTGTTTCCCCACGCGGCACCGACGCGTCGTTCAGGTTCCTCGACCAGTCGTGAAGGACCGACCGCACTTCGTCGAGAGCGTGGTCCAGGTCGGAATACTTTTTGGCGAGAACACTCATACAGCGGAGAGATCCGACGACGAGAGCAGGGAGAGAACGGCTCTGAGGCTACGAGAGGGCCTCTTCCGCGGCCTGCACCGAGGGAAACTGTCGAAAGACCTTGTACGTGCGGGTGAGTTGGACCACTACCTGCACCGGCCGCGACACGTCGGCGAAGGCAACTTTGCCGTCGTCCGGCGAGATTTCTCGGTAGAGCGAGAAGATGGAGCCCAGCCCGGTCGAGTCGAGGACCTCTGTCTCCGAGAAGTTGAGAATGAAGTTGCGCGTCCCGTCCTCCACGTGTGTCTGAAAGGTATCCTTAAAGTCGTCGGCATTGCGGAAGTCGAGGGCTTCCCCCATGTGCACGACAACCGTATCGGGGGAGAGAGAGTCCACGTCGAAACTCATAGCGACCGGCAGTTGCTGTCGAGAAGAGTCGGAAAGAACCGTCAACGCCACAGGAGGACGACCGTTTGGCCTGAACGCCGGCGGGCCGGATCGGCTTATTGACGGGCAGTTAAGATGAGTGTTGTTAACATTCTAACATAACAATCGAATCGGACACTGTGAAGCGGCGGTGCGGTTCGGATCGAGCAATCGCTCGCTACAATGATACCGCTTCGGGCGTTGCTGATGCAAACGGTCGTCGCTGATCGTGCGGAGGGCGACGTGGGGACCGATTGGGCGACCAATTTTGTGTGCCAGCGTCCCTGGATTCATTGGAATTCCCGTCGTTCGAGGGCACCGTCCGCTCGACGGGCTCGTTACAAAACCGTGTTTTGCCATTTGGCCATGTTCTCTCGCAGTCCCATACCGACGGCCCAGTCGATTCGCGGGAAGGCTCCTCACGCAGGGGGGCAGCCTGAGAGAAGGGCCGTCAGCTCCAAAACTGCGTTCAGTGATGACCGAACCCGGAGTTCCAAAATGGGAGCACGTGTCGGTCGGCCCGTCCGTCCGGCGGGGACTCGCAGCACTCCTACTGCTGGGGGCACTGGTCGGGTGTGAGTACCGGTCCCGCACCGACGATGTCCGCCCCCTCGACAGCCTCCGGCACACGGGACCGTCTCAGGTCACCTGGGACGCGCAGTTTGCCGTTACCGAAGAGGGGCGTCGCCGGGCCGTCATCCGCGCCGACAAGATGGAACAGTACCGGACCCCCGACAGCAGCTATTCGGTCTGGCAGACTCTGTCGGACACCGGCCGCGTACACACCTATGTCTTTGAAGAGGGCGACTCCTCTGCCACCGTCATCGCCGACAGCGTCCGGTACTACAACGCGAACGGGCGCTATGAGGCGTACGGCAACGTCACCGTACAGACCCAAAGCGGCCGCCGGCTCGAAAGCGAACACCTCACCTGGGATCAGTTCGATCGGACGATTCGGACCCGCCGGTTTGTGGAGATTACAACGCCGACCGAGATCGTGCGCGGCAACGGCCTGGTGGCCGACGAAGACCTGGAGACGTACCAGATTGGTCAGTTTACGGCGCAGGTGGAGGTGGACGATGACACCACTCGCTGAGGAGGCAGGGCCCTCGCACCTCGACGGGGGGCTTCTCGACAGAGGGACTCGTTTCTCGGCAATCGACGAGATTGACGGAAGTGCACGAGTAAGAGGGAGCGGGGAAGAGGGCGGTTCTGAGCTGTCGAAGTTCGCAGGAATCGCCCCAGATTGAGACGCGATCACCGCGAGGGGGACGGCCGAAATGGGGCCGTCATGCGAACTCCGCAGGGAAGCTCGGCGACAGAGCATATCTGGAATTCTGAAGGTTGCCGGCGGATTCAGGATCAAGAATACTTGTTCATCGGAATTTCGACGCACGGGGCATCCGGCGCCGCGTGCGGGCATCCAGCACACACGGTTTCATGCGCATTCCCGTTGGCCGCACGTTTTGGTGGGGGGTCGGAGTCGGGGTGCTTCTGGTGGCGGTGGGCGGAATGCCGGCCCTCGCGCAGGAGCGGCCCGATGCCGCCGTGGATTCCGCGGAGGGCAACGATCGCGCTCTCGTCAACGCTGACTCCCTGAGCGCGCATGAACGGAACGGCGAGCGGGTGCAGGAGCTGTTTGGCAACGTGCGGGTGCGGCAGGACACCACCCGCCTCGAGTCCAACTACGCGCTCCGCTACCTCAACCGGGACGAGTTTCTCTTTACCGGCGACGTGGTCATCTACGAGCGCGGCGATACCCTGCGGGCCGATACGGTGCGGTACAACAAACGCATAAAGGTGGGGCGAGCATGGAGCAACGTCCGCCTGACGGACGGGACGGTGGTTGTGCAAGCCCCGCGGGCCACGTACTACACCGAAGAGAAGCGGTCTGCCTTTCCCGACAGCGTGACGCTCATCGACAGCACGCGTGTTCTGCGGGCCCAGTCGGGCACCTACTGGTCGGAGGCACGGCGGGCCGAGTTTCAGGGACACGTGACGCTCGACGACCCGGAGACGCATCTTGATGCCGACTCGCTCACCTACTACCGCGACCAGGAGCGGTCGATTGCCGCGGGGGAGGTGTTCATTCGACGGGTGGGGACGGATGCCGACACCCCGCAGGACACCACGGCGCGTACGTATCTCTTCGGCCGGTGGGTCGATAACCAGGAGCAAGCCCGATACAGCCTGGTGCGGAGGCGAGCACTGTTGGTCCGCGTGCGGATCGACTCTACGGGCACGCCCCGGGATACCCTCCTGGTGCGGGGGCGACGCCTGGAAGCGTACCGGGCCGACACGCACCGGCGCCTGATCGCTGTAGACTCAGTGCGCATCTGGGAGCGGGACCTTGCCGCCGTGGCCGACTCCGCGGTGTACGACCGCGTCCTGGCGACCGGACCGCTCGACACGCTCGGGACGCCGCGGCCCATTCCCGGTCCGTCGGCCCCGTCGGTGCCTTCCAGCGCCGGATCGCCATCCCGGACCACAACGGACACGACGCGCCGATCGGCCCCTCCGGACAGGGTCCGCGACGCGTCCTCCCCCCCCGGACGCACGGCCCCGAATGCACCCCGGCCCGACACGAGTGCCCACTCCCCCTCGGGCGCGCAGGCCGCCGCCGACTCGACGGCAGAGGTTGACACTACCCAGAGAGGAGCCACGTCCACACAGAGAACGGGGCAGCCCCCCACGGCCCGCGCCGACAGTGCGCTTCCGCTCGAAGAGACGCGGCTGTTTCGGGCGCCCGTCACCTGGTTCAAGCGCTCGCAGGTGTGGGGCGACTCCATCCGGGTGCGCGCGGCCGATCGCCGCATCGACACCGTGTTCGTACGGCGGCGCGCCTTTGCGGCCCAGCGCGACTCCGTGCTCGACCGCATTCAGCAGCTGAAGGGAAAACACCTGACGGCCCACTTCGTGGACAACGCCCTGCACCGCCTGGACGCCAGCCCGAACGCGCTGGCGGCCCGATTCTTGAAAACGGGAAAGGGCACCCTGAAGGGCGCGGCACGGGTGTCGGGCGATCGCATCGTGCTTCGGTTTCGGGACGGCACGGTGCGCCGCACGAGCGTCCTCGGCGGGGTGGAGAGCACCTACTACCGGACGCCGGGGGCCATCCCGGATCCGTTGCACCTGGACGGATTTCAGTGGACGCCGGACCGGCGCCCGACGAAAGAGCAGTTGTTGCGTCCCGCTCGCATCCAAGAACGATTGGCCGCGCCGCCCGCCCCCCGTCCGTTGGCAGGGCAAATACCTCCGGTCACGGCCGACTCGCTTCGGGAACGGGCGGCCCCGTCGATCCGATCAACACCGGACACCAGCACCACCCCTTCGTCCCGCCCATGACGGCTCCGCCTGCCGGTTCGACCTCTGCCGACGCGCCCACCACCCTCGCCGCGCGGCACCTCACCAAGCGCTATGACAAGCGTGCCGTGGTCGACGACGTGAGTCTCACCGTCGAACAGGGCGAGATCGTGGGCCTCCTCGGCCCGAATGGGGCTGGCAAAACCACCACGTTCCACATGATCGTGGGCATGACCCGCCCCAATGACGGGCAGATCCTCCTGGGGGATCACGACATCACGCGGCTCCCGATGTACAAGCGGGCCCGCCGCGGGGTGGGGTACCTTGCGCAGGAGACCTCGGTCTTTCGGGAGTTGACCGTTGAGGAAAATTTACACGCCGTACTCGAATTTCAACCCCTGAGTCGAGAAGAGCGCACCGCCCGCGTCGAATCGCTGATCGAAGAGTTTGGACTCGACCGAGTGCGCAACTCGAAAGGGTATTCCCTGTCCGGCGGCGAACGGCGACGAACGGAAATTGCCCGGGCGCTCTCCACCCAGCCTCGCTTCTTTCTGCTCGACGAGCCCTTCGCTGGGGTGGATCCCATTGCGGTCGAAGACATTCAGAAGATCGTTGCGGACTTGCAAGAGCGAGGCATCGGTGTGCTCATCACCGACCATAACGTCCACGAGACGCTCGCCATCACAGATCGGGCATACCTCTTGTACGAAGGACAAATCCTGAAGCAGGGAACTGCCGAAGAGTTGGCCGCCGACCCCGAGGTTCGCAAGCGATATCTCGGAGAGAAGTTCTCACTGGAGCGGTACGAGTAGTTGAAACCTCTGAGCATCGCCAATCGGACGAGGCCGCATCCACTCGCAGTTTGCGCATCACCAACTCATTCTCCCTACTCCACATATGTGTGGAATCGTTGGCTACATCGGCTCTGAAGAGGCGGAAGAGACGCTGCTCACTGGTCTCAAACGACTGGAGTATCGGGGCTACGACTCGGCCGGATTGGCCATCGTCGGAGACAACGACCTTCACGTTGAGAAGCAAGAGGGGAAGGTAGACGACCTGCGCGGGGCACTGGACGGGCACCCGATGAAGGGAACGCTCGGCATTGGCCACACGCGCTGGGCGACCCACGGAGCGCCGACCGACGAAAATGCGCATCCCCACGTGAGCACGGATGGGTCATTTGCGCTGGTACACAACGGGATTATCGAGAATCACAGCACCCTCAAGACACAGCTTCAGGAGAAGGGCTACGCCTTCAAGAGTGAGACCGACACCGAGGTGCTGGTACGGTTGATCGAGGAGGTGAAGCGGGAGACAGAGCTCTCGCTGCCGGAAGCAGTGCGGCAGGCGCTCACCCAGGTAGTGGGCGCGTACGGCATTGCCGTCGTGTCGCGCGAGGATCCGGACCTGTTGCTGGCGGCCCGGAAGGGAAGTCCTCTCATCCTAGGCGTCGGGGACGGCGAGTATTTCATCGGGTCCGACGCGGCGCCGCTCGTGGAGCACACGCGGCAGGTGGTGTATCTTAACGACGGCGAGATGGTGACGATGCGCCGCTCCGGGTACGAGGTGACGACGATCGAGAATGAGCCCCTCGACAAGGAGGTGCACGAGCTGGAGTGGAGCCTCGGCGAGATCGAGAAGGGCGGCTACGACCACTTTATGCTCAAGGAAATCATGGAGCAGCCCGACGCGATGGCCGATGCTATGCGGGGGCGCGTCCTGCCGGACGAGAATGACATTGTGCTGGGGGGCCTCCACGACGTGTGGGACCGGCTGCATGAGGCCGACCGGGTCGTCATCGCGGCCTGCGGGACCTCCTGGCACGCGGCCCTTGTGGGCGAGTATCTGATCGAAACGTTTGCGCAGGTTCCTGTGGAGGTGGAGTACGCCAGTGAGTTCCGGTACCGCGACCCGATCCTGCGCGACGGCGACGTGGTGCTGGTCATCTCCCAAAGTGGAGAGACCGCCGACACGCTTGCCGCCGTGCGCGAAGCTCAGAGCCGGGACGTGCCGTGCTTCGGCATCTGCAACGTGGTGGGATCGACGATTGCGCGGGAGACGGATGCCGGAGTGTACCTGCACGCGGGGCCGGAGATCGGGGTGGCCTCTACGAAGGCGTTTACTGCACAGGTGACGGTCCTCTCCATGATGGCGCTCAAGCTGGCCAAAGGGCGCACGTTGTCGGAGGCGGAGCTGGCCCGCAACATCCAGGCGCTGGCGGACGTCCCTGGGCAGGTGCGCGACGTGGTGGAAGAGACCAACGAGCGCCTCGAAGAGATGGCGGAGGTGTACCGCTACGCGTCGAATTTCCTCTACCTCGGGCGCGGCTACAACTTCCCGGTGGCGCTGGAGGGAGCCCTCAAGCTGAAGGAGATCTCTTACATCCACGCCGAGGGCTACCCGGCGGCGGAGATGAAGCACGGGCCGATTGCGCTGATCGATCGCTTCATGCCGGTGGTGTTCATCGCCATGAAGGACAGCACGTACGACAAGGTGCTTTCCAACATTGAGGAAGTGGCGGCCCGGGACGGATCGGTCATCGCGATCACGGATGAGGGCAACGGCGAACTGGACGAACTTTGCGAGTTCGTGATCGAAATTCCGCAGACGGAGGAATTTCTCTCGCCACTGTTGACGGTCATCCCGCTGCAGCTGCTGTCCTACCACATTGCCGTCATGCGCGGGTGCCACGTCGACCAGCCGCGCAACCTCGCGAAGAGCGTGACGGTAGAGTAGACAGGCGTACCCGTCTGCACGGCCGTGCGTAGACACACAGGATACAGTAGGCCCTCACCGGGGTCGCAACACTCTATGGGGGGACCCTCAAGAGCAATGCTGGGGGACGAGGCCCATACGTTTCCGATCACAAACGGATTGACACGCCCCCGTGCCGACCTTCGAAGAGAAGCTCCTCGACCGTCTTGGCCTTGGCCCGCTGGACCGCCGGATTTCGGGGTGGATGCGGCGCAACGGGCACTTTGTGCTCCGGGCCGGGTTGGCCGTCGTCTTCATCTGGTACGGCATCCTCAAGCCCTTCGGCCTGAGTCCAGCGGCTGAACTGGTGCGTCGGACCGTCTACTTCGTGCCCCCGGATCTGTTTATTCCCATCCTGGGCTGGTGGGAGGTGGCGATCGGGGTGGGGCTCCTGTACCGGCCCCTAAACCGGACGGCCATTTTCCTCCTCTTCCTTCAGATGCCCGGCACGCTCCTCCCGCTGGTGCTGCTGCCAGAGGTCTGTTTCACCCACATCCCGTGGGGACTGACGCTGGAGGGGCAGTACATCGTCAAGAACGCCGTCCTCATCGGCGCGGCTCTGGTCGTAGGGGGCACGGTGCGAGAGCCCGACACCTCGGATACGCGGCTGTGATTCCGAGCCCGGCTGACGGAGCCGGATTATGCCCAATCCGCTTATGAAGTTCGGGGTTGGTACTACACATCCCACGTCAGAATGTCCTGCTCGGACTTGTCGGCGTCCTCCCACTCCTCGGCGTTTTCGAGGCCCTCGGACGTTTCGGTGATGTTGTAGCCGAGCTCGCGCCACTGGTTGGCCAGGTACTCGTTCCACTGGAGGTAGTGCTCGTACTTTTTGGGGAGGTCGTCCTCCGCGTAGATGGCCTCGACGGGACAGACGGGCACGCAGGCGTTACAGTCGATGCACTCGTCGGGCTGAATGGCCAGAAAATTGGGGCCCTCATAGAAGCAGTCGACGGGGCAGACCTCGACGCAGTCGGTGTACTTGCAGTTGATGCAGGGTTCGGTAACGACGTACGGCATACAGAGGAGGAACGGGGATCGAACGATCAGAAAACGTAGAACGCTGGAGTCGGGGGGGGCTGTTCGCCCTCTCACTCCAGCGCGCAGGATCATAGCTCTCCGGCCGAAAACGGTTCCGGGACCGTTCGGGAGCGGAGGGGACGTAGTGCTTACGGAGAAGGGGACGCCACCCCGGGGAGTGCTCAACAACGGTAGCGTGCCGGAAGCCCGACGTGACGGCAAAGATCGGAAGACGGGTACGGTTGTCGTCCCCACTGCGGAACGTAGACGACAATCGCATCCACAGTTTTTCTGGAAAGCGCTGCACGAACTCGGCTTTCCAGACGAGAGGACACTCCGTTCGTCGCGATGGTGTAGAGCAGTGCGGTAACTGATGCGATTGCCCTCCGGAAACGGGCGACGGAACTACGTGTCCGTGGTGGCAGACGGGGAGCGAGAGGCATCCAGAGCGTCGAACTGGGCCTGCTGCCGATCGACCGTTTCCTAGAGGCGCTCCACCTCGCGTTCGAGTTGCGCGTTTTGGTTACGCAGACTCCTCCGGTCTCGTCGGAGCCGACCGACCATTTGCTTCGTTTCGGTGAGGGCGTCCCCCAATCGGTCCAGTAGGTCGGCGGCGGCAGGCGGGGACGAGGCCTCGCTCGCGTCTTCAGACTGGTGACGCCACAGTTCCAGTCGCAGCTCGTTGAACTCTGTCGAGAGCGCTGCGATGAGGTCGAATGCCTCCTGGAGGGGCTGCGGGGTCTCGTCTTCGTCGGGCTCGGTTGGCGATGCATCGGGGGAGGCCGGCGAGCCGACGGCCTTTGTGCGCACCAGGTCTATCTCGTCCAGCAGCGCCTCGATAGCAGTCAGCCGACGCCGGGTGCGCTCACGCTGGCGGCGCTGGGTGCGCTCCAGCCGCTGCGTGAGGGTGGCGATAAAACGGCCTCCTCCAGGCTTTCCACGCCGTAGTCCTCCAGGCGCTGCTTCACGCGGTAATGCGACCGAAGCAGTCGCTTCATGGTGCGGATCTGTTTGAGGGCCCCGTCCGGGTGCTGGGCCCCTACCTCTCGGCACAGCACGTCTGTAACCGTGCGGGGAGGAGCCGGTCCGGTGGAAGACCCGTCTGTAGAGCGGTTGGGCATAGCGGAGGGAGGGCGGGATCAAAGGCGCAGGCGGACGGGAGGCGGAAGCACTCGATCATCGCTTCCGGATCATAACCCAGTTTTGGTGTTCCTGGTCCCGGTACATACGCACCTGCACCAGTGTCGGACTCATCCTGTAAGTAAAAAGGTGTGCGTAAACCGCTCGTCGAGGGTCCCTTTCCGAATCCCTTTCCTAAAGCGACCGTGGAAGAGACGGTTGCTGCTGCACGGGGCCAGTTGGGTGAAGAAGTTGCGCCCGAGCAAGTGGGGCAGACGCTCAAGCGGCAGGCCGAAGACATTGAGCACCTGTGCGAGGTGCTCAACCTCGACCCCGACGACCTGCGTCTCGATCTTGGGACCGTTCGCGGCCTCCGGGACCTGGACGAGGACCCTGGGTAAAAACCCGGCCCCCCGTGTCGTCACTGTTTTTCCATTTCGGCTCGTTCTTACCGATCCGTGAGAACGTACGTACACACACGTTCCGGATTGATGGGGCCCGAGTGCAGCCAAAGGCGAAAACGGACTTCAAAAAACTTGTTCACGTATCGGTATGGCCTCTTCCTCCAAGCGCACCTCGCCCCGACTCCCCCAGTCCGATACCCTCGCCGACATTCTGGAGCGGGTGCTGGAGACCGGCATTGTCGTGGCCGGGGACATTCGCGTAAACCTCAACGACGTCGAACTGCTCACCATCCAGATCCGGCTGCTGATCTGCTCGGTCGATAAGGCCGACGAGATGGGCATCGATTGGTGGAAGTCGGCCGACTTTCTGAAAGATGGAAGCGGTGAGGAAACGCCCGACGCGTCGGAGGAATCTCTACCCGTCGACGAACTCAACGACCGGCTCGCCCGGCTCGAAGAGCGGCCCGATTCCCTCGACGACGGGGCAGACGAGGGAGGTGAATGAGTGAGGGAAGAGGGGCTGGGACGAGATTTGGACACGGATGAAACGAAGCGTCTACGGCACAATCCCGATCAATTGGACCCTAGTGCAGCTTCAACTGGTCCGTTGTGCAATCGAGATACCTCAAGCTGGAGCTTGGAGCAATAGCAAACTGCTTTCCCCAAAAGATCGTTTGAAGC
>PXUA01000014.1 GCA_003022435.1 Bacteroidetes bacterium SW_9_63_38
GTGCGACTCTTTGTGTCGGTCCGACTCTTCGCGTCGGTCCGGCGGCCCGACGCTACTTCGGGGACGGTTCCGTCCTGCGGATAATCCCATACCCCTACAGAGATCTCCTCGCCCGGCACCGAAGGCCTTCGTGTGCAGGGACTCACTTGAGCGCCTTTCTGGCACTTCGCCCACTGCGTCTCGGTTCCGAATCCATCCACCAAACAGCTTCTAAGTTTACTACTACCTGGGGGCGAATTTATTATACTCGTAGTGGTACGGTGCATGGAAAAGGGCCCGCCGGCCAAACGTGGCCGAGGCGAGCGCTTCTTTTTTGTCTATTCTGGCGTTTTGCGACTCGATCTCACGTCGCCTCTACCGCGGCGCCGGCATTGTTCGTACCCGTTCGAGTGTCTACAGCGCCATCAGCACGCGCAGGCGGTCCTCCACGTCCCGCATCACCTCGGAGGAGGCTGTGCCCGCCCGGTCGTTGAGTCGCGTCGTTGACGCGCTGTGTACCTGCTCGCACATCACGAACGAGCAGATTGAAACGGGCGCGATCCGATGAGGTCGGGATACTGAAGAAGGCACTTTCGGGCATAGTGTCCGCAGAACGTTTCAACGTAGAACGTTGAACGTGACGTCATTATGCGGAGAAGCATCGACCGTACAAATCCGCATTCGTCGGTCGGCGTTGGGGAGGTCGGAAGACAGTGATTGATCAGACCGCCCAGTCCTGCCCGGTCCACGCCTGCTCCCAGAACATCCACTCGTAGCGGGTGCTGGTCACGAAGGCTTCGGCGGCACGGTCGCGCGCATCCTCGCCGACCTCCTGGGCCCAGCGGTCGAGCCGGGCCACGAGGGCGCCGATGTCCATTCGCTCCTCCAGGTCCGGATCGGCGTAGCGGCGAATCCAGTCGGCGTAGGGGTGGTCGTCGTCCACCGATTCGCCCAGTTCGTCCCAGATGCGGTGGCCGAGGGTGCGGTAGAGCCACGGGCAGGGGGCGACGGCGGCGAGAGCGGCCAGGCGCGTGCCCCGCTCCGCGCGTTCCAGCATATGGTTCTGGTAGGCGCGATTATTGGGCGTGAGCGTCAGTTCGCGCAGGTCCTCCGGGCCGTAGCCGAGTTGGTCGCCGTAGTGGAGGTGGAGGGAGCGTTCCGTCTGCAGGGCGCGCTCGGCGGCCTGTGCAAACCAGAGCTTATCGTCCGGGTCCGGGCAGCGGGTGCCGATCAGTACGAACGCGTCGGCGATGGCCTCCAGGTAGCGGGCGTCCTGCATCTGGTAGAATTTGAAGCGCTCCGGATCGAGGGTGCCGTCGACCAGGGCCTGCACGAACGGGTGGGTGTCGGAGGCCGCCCAGGCGTCGGCAGCCTGCTCGCGGCAGCGTCGGGGAAAAGGCGGCAGGGAGTCGGTGTCGTCAAACATTGGACGATTGTGGGATTGAAGATGAGAATGGAGAAGTCACGTCTCACGCATCACGTGTCACGCATCACAGCTCACGCGTCACGCTTCAGAGTCAGTCGTCGAGGGTTGTCACCGTGGTGCGGAGCGTTTTCGGGTCAAAGTCGGCGTTGGCCCCGAGGAGTGTGATGGGGACAGCGACGATAGCGGGGACGAGCAGAGCGGCGGCGAAGGCAGGCAGCAGGGCCGGGGTGGCGGCGTCGGGGGCGGGGAAGAGCCAGATCCCGGCGACGAGGCCGGCGGTAAGGCCGCACAGCGCCGCGGGGTTCGTCAGCCGGTCGGACAGAAGACCGCCGAAGACGGGCACGACGGCGGCGGCGCACACAAGGTCGGCCACCAGGAAGAGGTAGAGCACGCTGAGGCCCTGCGACGCGATGGCGAAGACGGGCACGGCGAGGGCGGCAGTCGTCCAGCGGGCGACGCGGAGGAGAGTCGAGGAGGGCAGGGAGGGACGGAGCTCTCGGAGGTCGACGGCGACGAGGCTCGCCAGGGCGTTGAGGACGGTGTCGGCACTGCTCATCACGAGCGTCAGGCCCAGCAGCACGAGCCCAAGGCCGACGCCGGTGGGGACGCGGTCGAGCAGGAAGGTGAAGAGGGCCGTCGACGGCGGGGAGGCCGCTCCGGCCCCCACGGCCGCCAGTCCGAGGAGGCCGGTACCCGCCACGGTCACGGCCATTGCCGCGGACACCGTCACGAAGCCGGTGCGGAGGGCCGCTGTGTTTTTCGCCGCGTAGACCCGCTGCCACGTGCCCTGGTTGAAGAGGCTCGCCGCCCCGATGCCGATGAACAGCGCGAGGCCGCCCTGCACACCGGGGCCGTGGGTCCACCGCAGAAGGGCGGGCGCCCGGTCGGCCACGCCTGTCGCCAGCGCCTCCACATTTCCCAGGCTCAGCACCGCCAGCAGGGCCCCCGCCGCCAGCAGCGGCAGGAGCAAGAGCGACTGCACCCCGTCGGTCACGACCGACGTGCGCAGGCCGCCGAGCGCCGTGTACGCGACCGTGGCGACCAGCACCGCGCCCGCCGTGAGCGCCATCGGCACGTCCGCCACCAGCCGCATGAGGAATGCCATCCCCGTCACCTGCGCGCACAGCGCAGTGAAGAGGTAGAAGATCATGATGGTGAGCACATAGACGTGCATTGCCCGCCCGTAGCGGTGCCGCACGAACTCGGTGAGGGCGTGGCCGTCGGGCATGAGACGCCGCAGGCGACGGCCCAGTGGGATGTAGAGCAGCGACGGCAGGGCCGCGCCGAGTGTGTACCCGGCCACGGCGGGCAGCCCGCCCCAGGTCGCGGCCTCCGGAGGTCCGAACAGGATCCACGACCCCATGGCGGAGGCAAAGAGCGTCGCCGTGGTGGCGCCCGTCCCGAATCGTCCCCGCGCCGCCACGTAATCCTCCACCGTCTGATCCCCGCGGGTCCACAGGGCGTAGGCAAGACCGCCCACGGCGAACAGTCCGGCACAAAGGAGGAGGGCGACGATCATGGTTGAGTATGGGGGTATGAGGGTGTGGGAGTGTGGACGACTCCCGGGTCAATGGTCATTTCGAATAGCGAACGTCAAGCCCCTTTCGGAGTGGTCTTGCCGGTGTGCAAAAGGTATATTGCGTGAGACGACCCGCATCGATATTCGCGGATCCCGCAGCCGGGTGTGTTCGACACAAGCTAATCTGTGCGCTCACGATGTTGGACTGCGAATGGAGAATGTCGTCACGGGTGGGAGAAGGCACGGCGTCACCATCCCCACACGCCCATCCCCACACACCCACGCACCGAGCTAAAGGGTGTAGCGCAGTTCGACGAAGACGGAGCGCGTGGCGGCCGGGTAGAACCGCGGTCCCCCGGCGCCCTGGAAGCCGTGCTGCAGGACCGTCTGGTCGAGTAGGTTGTCGACAGTCAGCTGAAACTGGAATCCGTTGGAGGGGGCGTCGTAGTTCAGGGAGGCCCCGAGGAGCGTGTACGGGTCGACCTCAAGGGCGTCGGTATCCTCAAAAACGAGCGTCCCGTCTTGGACCGAGGCCCGAGTGCCCTCCGAGTTGTCGATGTACTGACGGCCCACGGCCTTGATGTTCAACGATGTCGTAAGGCCGCGCCACTCGTAGGCCGTGCGAAGGGTGGCCAGTTGCTCGGGGGAGGCGGCGATGGGATTTCCGTCGCGCTCCAGCGCGCGCACTTCTTTGCCCCCTTCGAATTCGAACTCCTTGAACTCGGTGAAGTCGACAAATCGGGTGCGGGCCAGCGTCGCGTTCCCGGAGACGGTCCAGCGGTCCGTCAGGCGCGCGGTGCCCTCCAGTTCCAGGCCCACGTGGCGGGTGCGGTCGGCGTTGCCAGTCCGCGGCTGGCCGATCTCGTTGACCGCGCCGCTGGGGACGATCTCGTCCCAGAACTCCATCCAGAAGAGGTTGGCCGAGAGGCGGTAGCCGGACTGCTCCCATGAACTGCCCAGCTCGACGTCGACCAGATGCTCCGGCTCGATGAGCGGCTCGTCCTCGATCACAGAGCCGTCCCGGAGCTCAAACTGGGGCGTAGCGCCCGCCGGGCCGTTGCTGATATCATACAGCTGGGTGCGACGCGGCTCTCGGTTCGCAAAGGCTACGCTTGCATACGCACTGAACGGCTGGTCGGGATAGAGGGTCGCCCCGAGGCGGGGGTTGGCAAAGAAATACGGCACGTCGAAGCTGTGGGCCTGCATCCCCGAGCGACCGAACGTCTCCTCGTCGTAGAGCCGATAGCGACGCCAAGTGAGTTGCAGATCGGCCTGGACGGACAGCTGCTCCATCGGCCGAAACTGGTGAGAAGCAAACGCCGAGGTAATGATTTTCTCCGCACGGGCGTCCCAGAGCCGTCGATCTTTCCCAACTTCTGCATTATCGATCGCCGCTCCAACCTCCTCCACGTACCCCCACCGCCGGGAGCGGTGGAGCCGTGCCTCGACCCCGAAGGTGGTTTCCGTAGCGCCGTCCTCGTACACCGCCGTCGGGATCCAGCCGAATTGATCCTGGTCGAGCCAGCCGCGCTGAATGACATCGTCGGAATCGGCTCCGAGACGGGAGATCGATTCCTGTCGCAGACTGTCGGTCGTGATGGCGGTGCCGCCGATTGTGAGCATATTGTCCCCCTCCAGGCGGAGGAAATCAGCCGACCGGAAGGTCGCGCCGGTGTCGAAGTAGCCCTTGCCCTTGATCCAGAAGGCCGTCTGGTCGAGGGTCCAGGTTGGTGACATCTCCCACTTATGGGTCAGATGGACCTGCGGCGGGTTGAACCATTCCTGGTCGTCGGAATCCGCGCTCGGGTTCCGGCGGCGGGCATCTTCGCCGTCGTTATCGCTTTTGGAAATGCCCCTAAACGCGAGGCCGTCCTGCTGGATGCCGCCGAAGGCCTGGAGCTTGAGGGTCGAGTGGTCGCCGTAGCGGGCAATGCCGCCGAAGAAGCGGTTGAACTCGGTCCACGCGTTGCGGCGGTAGCCGTCCGAGGTGACACGACTGACCCGGGCGTTGAGGACGTAGCGGTCGCCGAGCAGGCCGCTGTTGGCGGTGAGCGAGTAGCGCTGCGTGTCGAAGGTGCCGGCGCCGGTGCGCACCCGCAGGTAGGGCTTGGGCTCGAACGGATCGGTGACGATGTTGATGGCGCCGCCAATGCCGACGGAGCCGTACTGCGAGGAGCCGGCCCCACGCTGAACCTGGATGTCCTCAATCGACGACTGCATTCCGTAGAGGTTGACCCAGAAGACGTTGAAGTCCTCGGGGTCGTTCTGGGGCACGCCGTTAATGGAGACGGCCAGGCGCCGCTGGTCGAAGCCCCGAATGCGGAGGGTCGAGTAGCCGATGCCGTTGCCGTTTTGGGAGTGGAACGTCGTCGACGGCGTTCCCTCCAGGAGGGACGGCACGTCCTTCACGCCGAGACGCCGATCGATCTCTTCGGTCGTCAGGTTGGTTGCCGTCACGGGGTCTACGCGTTGTTCGGCCCGTCGGGTGGTGACGACCACCTCATTCTGGGCCAGGGAGCGGGGGCGTAGCGCAATCGTATCGCGAACAGTGTCGCCCGCCCGGAGCGTCAGGGTGTCGGTGTGGGACGTGTAGCCCACAAAGCTCGCCGTGAGGCGGTAGCGACCCGGTTCTACATCGCGCAGGACGAATCGACCGGTCGAGTCCGTCGAGGTGCCGTATCGACGCTCATCGGTCCCGGAGTCGCGGAGGAGGACGTTGGCGCCGGGCAGGGGCGAGGCGGGCGGTTCCACAACCCGGCCTTCGACAGTCGCGGTCGACGACTGCGCATGGAGTCCGCCGGACGGGGAGCAGAGGAAGAGGAGAGCGAGGCCGAGGGCACAGCGAAAAGAAGGGGAGATCATCGGAGCGCCGGTTGGGATGCAGAGTGCCGGGACGCGCCGATGGCACAACAAAAAAACGCCGCATCCGTCCAGGTAGACGGGAAGCGGTGTAGGCCCTGGGGGTCGGGGACGATCCGGTGCGGATCGCCGGTTGTGCGTTCGTTCCTACGCCGGTGTGAACCGGGTCAGGTTCAAAGGGTGCAGTCTCAGCCCCGAGGGCAGCGGTGCCGCAGTCGGGACGCCCCTGGCAAGCAGTAAGTACAACTCTGCCTTGCCTACGGGGGGGAGATTTCGGTGTTTCGGCGAGGACTACACTCGTTTGTGGGTAATAACCACCCATTGTGCAATATTCAAGGCGGACGCGGTTCCCAAAGTGAGGGATCGTTGGACGAGTAGAGCGTGAACATCGGGTTTTTCCCGGTTCCGTAGAGAGATTCTACGAATCCATGCAAAAGGGCGGAGCGGGCACCATGTTTGTAGTTTGAATGCATAAATGCGTAGTTGTACGCGTTCTGAGTGGGGCGGCGGAGGGAAGGCTCGCCCCTGTGTGCCGGTGTCGGAGATTGGAGAGGAAGAGTCACCACCAGCGCTGCCGGGGGCATCCGGAGCGGACAAACGCAGGGTTCAAGAGGGCTGTACTGCCCATTGAGAAGAGTTACTATGTCGTTTCAGACACATTTCCATTTGTGGGGGGCCGGTCTCGTCGCCGCGGTTGCGGCGGTAGTGGGACCGGAGCGGTCGATGGCAGCGCAGGGGATTGTCGCGGCGCACGGAGAGGCGGGACTTCTTCCGTTCGGGGGAACGGTCTGGTTCTACGTACTCTGCGTGCTGGTCCTTCTTGGTCTCGTCGTCGGGGGCATTCGGTGGTGGACCTGGAGCCTTCAGCAGCGGCAGCAGCTGGAGGAGGAGGTGGCCCAGCGCACCGAAGAGCTGGAGGAGGCGCGGGAAGAGGCCCTGGCAGCCGCCAAGACCAAGAGCGAGTTCCTTGCGAACATGAGTCACGAAATCCGGACTCCGATGAACGGCATCATCGGGTTCGCCGATCTGCTGTCCGACACAGACCTCACGCCCGAGCAGGAGCAGTTCGTACAGTCCATCCAGAACAGCGGCGAGACGCTGCTTTCCATCATCGACGACATCCTCAACTTCTCGAAGCTGGAGGCGGGGAAGACGGAGTTCAAGGAAGAGCCGGTGATGGTGCAGGAGATCGTCGAAAATGCACTGGCGCCGCTTGCCACGGAAGCGGGCGAGAAGGGGGTTGAGATGACATATCTGATTGAGCCGGAGGTGCCTCCGATGATCGTAGCGGACGAGACGCGGCTCCATCAAGTACTGCTCAACCTGCTCTCGAACGCGGTGAAGTTTACCGACGACGGGACGGTGACGCTGTGCATACGGTTGGCGTCCGGAGGGGGAGAGGTCGGGGCGAACGGGACGATCGGGGACGGCGGCGAGCACAGCATGGGCCTGCTCCAGTCCTGCGAGTTGCACTTCAGCGTGCGAGATACCGGCATCGGCATTCCGCAGGACGAGCAGGAGCAGCTTTTCACGTCGTTCAACCAAGTCGATTCGTCGCGGCAGCGGCAGTATGGCGGCACGGGGCTGGGGCTCTCCATCTCCAAACAGATTGTGGAGGCGATGGGAGGCGAGATGTGGGTAGAGAGCGAGGTGGGGGAAGGGTCGACGTTTCACTTCTCGTTTCGGGTGCGAAAGCCGGACGACGAGCCGGATGAACTCCGTCTCGAAGGGGCCCAGCCGCCGCTCGTGGGTCGGCAGGTGTTCATCGTGGTAGAGAATGAGACGACGCGCACCTTGCTTCGTCAGCAGGCCGAAGACTGGGGCATGACGGCGACTGTCGTCGGCTCGAAGGACGCGGCCCTCGCGCGCATCGATCCGACGGCCGGGTACGACGCTCTCCTCGTGGATCGTCGGCTGCCGGATGCCGACGGGCAGGCGCTGGCCGAGGCTTTGCGGGAGCAGGTGCGGATGTCCGATCTGCCGGCTGTTCTCTTCAGCCTAACGCACCGGCACGAGTCGCCGGACCTGCCGGCGCCGTCGTCCTGGCTCCACAAGCCGATCAAGCGAGCGAGCCTCTACGACGTGCTGCTCCGGCTGCTTCGGGGACGGCGACTGCCGGAAGGCGAGCGGGACAAGGGAACTTTGGACGGCGATCCGGACCGGTATCGAGTGCTGCTGGTGGAGGATGATGCCGTCAATCGGCAGATGACGACGCGCCTGCTGGAGAAGATGGGCCACGAAACGCACATTGCCGTGAACGGGCGCGAGGCGCTGGACGCCATTCAAGACGCGGCCTTCGACGTGGTGCTTATGGACGTGCAGATGCCGGAGATGGACGGACTGGAGGCGACGCGCCGGCTTCGGGACGGGGAGCCGGATGAGCGGCCCCACATCATTGCCCTGACCGCGTCGGTGATGGAGAAGGACCGGCGCCGCTGCCGGGAGGCGGGCATGGACGGCTTCCTTAGCAAGCCGGTCCGGAAGGATGAGCTTGCACGGGTGCTGGAGGACGGGGCCGCCGAGCAGGTGCAATCGGAATGAGACCGGCACGATGGTTCAACGAATCGGCTGTGGGTCGACACGAAGGGTTCTGTGTCGTTTTACGTTGAGCGTTTTACGTTGAACGTTTTACGTTGAACGTTTTGGGGCGGACAGTGAACGTTGAGGCTGATCCGTCCGTCGGCGTCGGGCTATCGGGCGGGCACGGCGGGGATGATGCGGGTCCCGGGGGCGTCGGGGTGGTACGTACAGCGCACGTGAACGGGGATGTCGGCAGAGGCCAGGGGGTCGAGAGTGCTTGGATGCATCCCCAGGCGGCCTGCTTTCGTCCAGGTGCGGGCCTGTTCAAAATCGAGCTCATCGAGTTGTTGCGCATCCGGATGGGTGGCTGGATCGCGCGTGTAGAGGCCTTCGACATCCGTCCAGCGTTCCAGTCGTTCCGCGTCCATCGCCCGGGCGATGACGGCTGCCGAGAGGTCGCTGCCGCCGCGCCCGATGGTGGTCGTGGTGCCGTCGGTCGTGCTGCCGATGAAGCCCGTGATGACGGGGACGACGAGGCTTGAGGGATCGGTCGAAAACTCCGCGAACCACTCCTGGATGCGGGTCTTCGTCTCGGTCCACTGCACAGTTGCGTCTCCGTGCGTGTCGTCGGTGCGGAGGAGCGCAGTGGCGTCTACGGGCTGGGCGGGACAGCCCTCCGTATTGAGCACCGCGGCAAAGAGGGGGGCCATCAGGCGTTCGCCCGAGGCCAGCACAGCGTCGCGGGCCGCCCCGTCGATCGACCGGGCCGTTTGCAGGGCGCGTCGCAGCTCCGACAACTCGGCCTTCAGAACGGTCTCGTACTGTGTACACGCCGGTGCGTCGCCAAGGACGTCCTGGGCAAGCGTGCGGTAGTGCCGCCCGATATCGCGTACCCAGGCGTTGGCGGTGGCCCGGTCGCCGCGCGAGTCGGCGGCGGCGCGCACGAGATCGTCCGTCACGCCGGCGGCTGCCGAGACGACGACCACGGGTTGACAGTCTACCACGGCGTCCTGCAGGATGCCGGCGGCGTTTTGGAGGGGCTCGGCCTCGCCCACGGAGGTGCCGCCGAACTTGAAGACGCGCACCGGGGGGTTATCGTCGGCCGACGAAGCAAACCAATCGTGCATGAAGAGGGGGGAGCGGATGGGACGGCGAAAGCGAACGGAGACGCCGGAGAAAGGCGTGAGGAGGAACGACGACGTTCGAGTTCGTCTGTGAGTCTGCATCCACAGGGCGCACGCTTAGGCCGTCACCGACGAGCGGGTCACGTCCTGCTTCGCACGCCACCCTGTCACCATCTCACTAAGTTCGTCGAACTCAATGAGAAACGAGTCGTGGCCGTGCGGAGCGGAGAGCACCTCCAGCGTCGCGCTGGGGAGGTGCTCGGCCAGTTCGCGTTGCTCACGAATCGGATAGAGCACGTCGGAGTCGATGCCGACGACGAGAGTGGGCTGCTCGATGGAGGCCAGCACGGATTCGTACTCGCCGCGCTCCCGGGCCACGTCGTGCGTGTTCATCTGCTTCGTGAGGTGGACGTAGCACTGGGCATCGAATCGGTCCACGAGCTTGTTGCCCTGGTAGCGCAGGTAGCTCTCCACGGCGAACGGCGTATCGTCCCGGTCGTTCATTTCTTCCCGTCCGAAGCGCCCCTCGAATGAGCGCTCGGAGCGGTAGGACATCATCGCCATCATGCGGGCCGTGGCGAGACCGTCGGTGGGCGGATCATCGAGCGAGTAGTTGCCGCCCTGCCACTGCGGGTCGTTGTAGATGGCCTGCCGCTGCGCCTCGCTCCATCCGATCTGCCAGGCCGTGTGGCGCCCCCCCACGGCGACGGGGATCAGGGACTGCACGAAAGGAGCGCCGTCCTCGGTGGTTTCGAAGGCCCACTCCAGCACGTGCATGCCGCCCATCGAGCCGCCGATGACACAGGCCACCTGTCGCACGCCCATCTTCTTTAGGGCTCGGTGGTGGAGGCGCACCGTGTCGCGGGTTGTGACCGCCGGAAACTCCGTTCCGTACCGGGTGCCCGTGTCCGGATTCTCCGTGAGGGGCGATACGGTTCCGTACGGGGAGCCCGGCACGTTGAGGCACACCACGAAGTCGCGCGTGGGGTCAAGGGCGCGGTCGGCACCCAGCATGCCCTCCCACCAATCGGCGACGTCGGGGTCGCCGGTGAGGGCGTGGCAGGCCAGGACGACATTGTCGCCCGCGGCGTTAAGGGTGCCCCACGTCTGGTAGGCCACCGGGACGTCCCGAAGCGTCGTTCCGTCCTCAAACGTAAATTGCGGAAGCGTGAGGGTTTGCGGCATGGGCGCGAAGGAAGCGAGTTCGGAAAGGGAGGAGGGTGCCGATGCGGGTTCGTCGGTTCCTGTGCGTATTTCGTATTTCGTTGAGGGAGAGGCCCCGGTTTGATGCAACACGCAATACGCAACCCAAACTACGCCGCGGCGGGCGACGGCAGCGACGAGAACGCCTGCTTAAAGTCGGCCTTGATGTCCTCGATGTGCTCGATGCCTACCGAGACGCGCACCATGTCGGGGTCGACGCCGGAGGCCTTCTGCTCCTCCTCGGTGAGCTGCTGGTGGGTGGTGGAGGCGGGGTGGATGACGAGCGTCTTCGCGTCGCCGACATTGGCGAGGTGACCGGCCAGATTCACGTTCTCGACGAAGGCCTGACCGCCGTCCTTGCCGCCCTCGACGCCGAGGGCGAGCACCGCGCCGTAGCCGTGGTCGAGGTACTTGTTGGCGCGTTCGTGGTACGGGTGGTCCTCCAGGCCGGGATAGCTGACCCAAGAGACCTCGTCCTGCTCGCGGAGCCACTTCGCGAGTTCGAGCGCGTCGTCGACACTCCGCTGCACGCGCAGAGAGAGCGTTTCGAGGCCCTACAGCAGCAGGAAGGAGCCGAACGGTCTGGGCAGGGCCGAAGTCGCGCAGGCCCTCGACGCGAGCGCGCATGGCGAAGGCGACGTTGGTGTCGAGCACGCCGTCGGGGCCAAAGGTTTCCCAGAACTGGAGGCCGTGGTAGTTGGGGTTCGGCTCGGTGAACTCGGGGAGGCGGCCGTTGTCCCAGGGGAAGGCGCCGGCGTCGACGATGACGCCGCCGATGGTGGTGCCATGGCCGCCGATCCACCTCGTGGCGCTGGCGGTGACGATGTCGGCCCCGTACTCGATGGGGCTGCAGAGGAAGCCGCAGGCGCCGAACGTGTTGTCGACGACGAGCGGCACGCCGTGGTCGTGCGCGATGTCGGCAATCCGCTCGAAGTCGGGGATGTTGAAGCGGGGGTTGCCGATCGTTTCGAGGTAGACCGCCTTCGTGTCCTCGTCGATCAGGCTCTCGATGGAGTCCGGGTCGTCGCCGTCGGCGATGTGCACGTTGAGCCCGCGGCGGGGGAAGGAGTTTTTAAACTGGTTGTAGGTGCCGCCGTAGAGGTAGCTCGTAGAGACGATGTTGTCGCCGTGCTCGCAGAGCGTGTTGAGGGCGAGGAACTGGGCCGACTGCCCGCTGGCCGTCGCGACGGCCATGACGCCGCCTTCGAGGGCCGCCACCCGCTTCTCGAACACGTCGTTCGTCGGATTCATGATGCGGGTGTAGATGTGGCCGAACTCCTTGAGGGCAAAGAGGTCGGCCCCGTGCTCCGCATCGTCGAAGGTGTAGGACGCGGTGGCGTAGATGGGCACGGCCCGCGCGCTAGTGGCTGGGTCCGGCTCCTGCCCCGCGTGCAGCTGAAGGGTTTCGTAGCGGGGCTTGTGCGCGTCGTCGGGGGTGCCGTTGTCGGTGCTCATAAGAACAGTCTGGATGGGTCGGAGGACAAATCGCCATCCAGAAGGGCCGTCGGCGGGCTCAAAAAGAAACGCCCCAGCCGCAGAGGGGGAAGAGGCGGATGGGGCACAACAACCAATCGGTCGAAGTCCCACTCATCTTCCCCCGACGCAGCGTATGTGCATCGGGGCAGGAAGGGGCACCACTTCCCCAACGTGTTGCTGAGGCGGTTGCCAGGGCTTCAGAGGGCCTGCTCCCTCCACCCTTCTGGATGAATGTGTGTCTAGCAACGTGGTCTAGACGTTCATAAGAATACGCCCACGCCGGATCAATGTCAACGACGGGGAGCTGCACTCTCTTGAAGAAGTGGTAAGAGAGTGGGCCGTCGGAGGTTCCGAGGAGATGCTATGTACGACGACGTATGTCGGCAGCCCCGCAACGCGTAAATTCCATCGAGAGTCGTGAGGGGAGTCACGAGGGATGAGTCGTGAGGGATGGGGGCATGAGGGAATCGGGAGGGGTCGAAGGGGCTCAGGCGGAAGAGGAAGAGAGGAGGATTTCCTCGGCGGGGGGGCGGAGGTTGTATTCGTTGGCCATACTGGCCCCGTACGCGCCAGTCGTGCTCACGAGCAGAACGTCGCCGGGCTCGGTAGGGGGGAGGTGCCGGTTATGCCCCAACACGTCGCCGGTCTCGCAGATAGGACCCACCACGTCGGCGATGGTCGACGGCGACTCATCGAGGCGACTCAGATTGGCGATGTCGTGATAGGCCCCGTAGAGCGCCGGCCGGATGAGGCTGTTCATGCCGGTGTCGAGGCCTACGTAGCGGACCTCGCCCTTCTCTTTCGTCTGCGTGACGCGGGCCAGCAAGACGCCGGCCTGTGCCACCAGATAGCGGCCCGGCTCCATCCAAAGGGTGTACTGCGGGTGCTGCTGTGCAGCCTCGGAGAGCACGTCGTTGAGTTCATCGACGTCGACCGGCGGGGTGCCGGAACGATCCGGGACGCCGAGCCCACCGCCGACGTTGAGTGTCTGCACGTTCGGGAACTCGTCCGCGAGCGAGGCCAGGAAGTGTACCAGCTCGGCCCAGGTCTCCTCGTCGCTGATGCCGCTGCCGACGTGTACGTGCAGGCCCACGACGGTGGTATCGGCCCGGTCGGCGGCGGTCCGGAGGCGCTCCAGCTCGCTGGGTACGATGCCGAACTTGGACTGGGCCCCCGCGGTGCGGACGTGGCGGTGATGGCCGTGGCCCTGCCCCGGGTCCATGCGGACGAAAATCTCCTCCCCAGAAAACACCTCGGGGCGCTCGGCGAGGGGCTGCACGTTGTCGAGCGTCACGTGCACGCCACGGTCGAAGGCGTCGGCGTACTCCGCGGGCGCCGCGAAGTTGGGCTGGAAGAGGACGTGCGACGGATCGAGGTCGGGCAGAGCGTCGAAGACGCGGTCCAGTTCGCCCGGCGAGACGCACTCGAAGCCCAGACCCTCGTCGTTCAATAGGCGTAGCACCTCGGGGTGCGGATTGGCCTTGACGGCGTAGAAGGCCCGGTCCAGCGTGTCGAGCGACTGGACCTCCTGGCTCTTGGTTCGGATGGTCGCTTTGTCGTACACGTAGCGGGGCGACTGCGCCTCGGCCAGGGCCAGCAGATCCTCGCGGCGGTCGTGCCACCAGGCGTGGGGGCGGCCGTCCGAGGTCGCTGCGTCGGTCAGTTCTTGCCAGCGGGGGCCGAAGAGGGCATCCGGTGCCTTGGCCCCAAAGAACTGGGCGTGGAGTTCGCGCACGAGGCGGGGGGCTTGCTCCTCGTCGGCCACAAAGCTCATGTTGAGGTCGCTGGCGGCCTGGGTGACGAGGTGGACCTTTTTCTCGTCGAACACCTCGAAGGCGGGGCCGAGGTCGCTGAGGAGGGATCGAATGTTGCGGCCCACAAGGCTTACCACCGCGCACGAGCGGATGACCTCGGCGTCGCAGTACCGGTTGAGGTCGTGAAGCAGGCGGTCGAGCACGTCGCCGTCGAGCGGATTAGCCTGCGGGTCGAGCGTGACGGTGACGTTGGCCTCGGAGGTGGCGACGAGGTCGATCGACAGGCCGTGGTGCTTGAAGATCTGGAAGACATCGGCCAGGAAGCCGACCTCCTGCCACATGCCGAGCGTGTCCATGCTTATGGCCGTGATGTCGGTCTTGGCGGAGATCGCCTTCACCTGAGGTCCTGCGTTCGGACCGTCGTGGTCGACCACGGTGCCGTCGAGGGTGGGATCGTCGGTACTGCGAACGTGGAGGGGGATCTGATGGCGCTTGGCGGGACCGAGGGAGCGGGGATGCAGCACCCTGGCGCCCATCGTGGCCAACTCCTGGGCCTCATCGTAGTCGAGGTGGCGCAGGAGGCGGGCGCTCGGCACTTCGGCGGGATTGGCGGTGAACATGCCGGGCACGTCGGTCCAGACCTCCAGCCGCGCGGCGCCGAGCTTGGCCGCAAAGTGGGCGGCGGAGGTATCCGAGCCGCCGCGGCCCAGCAGCACCGTGTCGCCGAGCGCGTTGCTCGCGATAAAGCCCTGTGTGAGGTAGATCGTATCCGGTCGGTCGGTGAGGAGCGACTGCAGCACCGGGTCGGTGTGGGAGACGCATTCGGCCGACAGGTACTGGCGCTCCGGGGGCACGTGCGGGGCGTCCTTGGCCCGCAGAAATTCACGGGCGTCGAGCCACTCCACGGGCAGGCCCTGGCTGGAGAGATAGGCGACCCCGAGGCGCGTGGACAGCAGCTCGCCGGAGACCATGACGGCAGCCCGTTGCTGGGGGGACGGCGTTTGCCCCGTCAATTCGGTCGCGAGGCTCTCCAGTCGCTCGAAGCCGTCGGCCAGCACGGTGTCGGCATCCACCCCGAGGTCCTGGGCCAGAGCGCGGTGGCGGTCGAAGATGGTTTCGAGCGTGCCGCTCGGGTCGCCGTGCTCGGCGTTCTGCAATAAGACCTCCAACTGGTCCGAGATGCCCTGCAGGGCCGAGCAGACAAGGAACGGCAGACGGCCCTCGTTCCGATGATTCCGAATGACCTCAGCAATGGTGTCCCAGCGCGATCGGCTGGAGACGCTCGATCCGCCAAACTTACAGACGACCCACGGGGTGGACTCCGACATGACGCGTGCTGCTCCTACAGAGTGACTGGTACGATCCGATACAACATGAGGAGGGCGGCGGGCAGTGGCAAGGGGGGCGTGTGCCTCTCACGACAAAAGCACATTGACTGTTGGACGATTGGCAGACTGGCAGGTTGAAGATGGGAAGATTGAAAGTGAAAAAGTTGAAGGGCGCGCGGGCTGGAGGAGGAATGGGAAGCTTTGCCGAAAATATGTAAGACATACATACTTTGAATAATCGTCCAGTCACAATGCGCATTTCAGCAACGATCCCGGATGAAGTCGGCGAGGCCGTGAAGGCAGAGACGGATAATGTGTCGGCATTCGTCGCCGACGCTCTTGAAGAAAAGTTGGCTCGGATTCGTCGGCGGCAGGCCCGGGAAGACATTTTAGAGGCGGCAGGTACCGGCGGAGGGGGGACAGACTTCAACGATACACTCAGGCAAATGCGTCGGCACAGTGATCGAGGATAGTGCGGTTGGGTCAGACACCGGAATCTTCGAGCGGGTGCTCCGTGGGCAGGACCGAGCCGTTTCGCTGTTTCGGCGGCTCACGGAGGAGGACTATCTCGGATATGTATCCTGCATTTGTCTCTACGAACTCAAGAAGCTTCGCCATCGCGGGGTTGTTGAGCATCGACAGGCGGATTTTCTTCTCGATCGGATTCCACGGGCCTTTGAGGTCATGTGGCTGGACCGAGTGTCTGTTCTGGAGCGGGCCGCCGGCCTGTCTCACGGAAACAACGTCCCGATGGCCGATGCTCTGATTCTCGCCTCTTGTCTGCAGGGCCGGTGCGATTACCTCTACACGACCAACGCGGATCTCATCCAGTATCCGGGGGACGACATTGACGTTGTCGTATTCGAGTAGAAATGGGCGGGGGCGCTTTTCGCGCGGTCGATTTCAAAATGTCCTCAGCGTCTGCAAACCCCGACTCAACTCAACCCCTGATTCGCATTATTCACGTATCGGCAAAGTTGTCTGCGTGAGAAGGAAAATACGCCGGAGCGGCTACGGGGTGATGCCGTAGATGGGATCGTCGAGGTCAAGCTGATAGGCGTTCTGGCCCCGGTCCAACTCATCCATGCGGCGCACGTCTGCCTCATCCATCTCCCACCCGAAGATGTCGAGGTTGGCGTGGATGTGGTCGGGGTTCGTGGACTGCGGGAGGACCACGATGTTCTTCTGCAGCTCCCACCGCAGGCAGACCTGCGCGGGCATTACGTCGTATTTGCCGGCGAGGTCCTGCACGACCGGGTCGTTTAGCACCACGGCCCGGCCCAGCGGCGCGGCGGCCTGGACGACAATATCGTGCTCCTGGCAGTAGTCCACCAGTTCGTGCCGCGCGTACCAGGGGTTGAACTCGATCTGGTTGACCGCGATGGGCACGTCGGCCATGTACTGGGCGAAGCGGAGGTAATGGACGCTGAAGTTGCTGACCCCGACGTTTTTGATGAGCCCGTCCGCGTGGGCCTTTTCGAGGGCCGAGAGGGTTTCGCGCAGCGAAATCGCCGGGTTGGGCCAGTGGATAAGGTAGAGGTCCAGGGCCTCAATGCCGAGTCGGGTCAGGGCACGGTCCAGCGCTTCGAAGACCGACTCGTAGTGCAGGTGGGGCGGCAGCACCTTGGAGGTGATGAAGAGGTCGTCGCGGTCGTGGTTGGCCAGCACCTCGCCCACGGCCGCCTGGTTCTGATAGCCCTCGGCACAGTCGACGTGCGTGTAGCCGGCGTCGAGAGCCGTAGGCACGGCGTGGTGCACGTCGTCGTCGCTCATGTCCCAGGTGCCGAAGCCGACGGCGGGCAGGGCGTCGCCGCTCGGGAGGGTGTGGGTGGGAATCGAGGGCATTTTCGTACGGAGGGGCGGTGGAAAAAGTAGAGACGAACCGGTTCCAAAATGCTTTCCGCGGGCGACAAATGCCAGCGGGGCAGGCCGGGCCAGGGCGATTGCATGTTAAAAACTCGGGGCAGGCGAGGGGAACTCTGCTGTCCATATCATCCAATTGTGCCGAAAAGCACGTGGGTATGGGGGCAACGGTCTTGATTATCAAACGGATGCGGTGTGCAGATCCGGATTCCAGGGCGTTCCGTTTTTGACCATCGTATTCAAGATCACAAGCAGTTTGCGCATGCAGACAACCAGTGCCGCAACCAGTGCCTTTTTCTTGGCCTCGCCTCGACCGATCAACCGCTGGTAGAAGTCTTGTATTCGTCGGTTGTGGCGAGTGGCCGCGAGCGTTGCCATGTACAGGGCGCTTCGGACTGATGCGCGCCCGCCCAAGGCAGGCCCACCTGCCAAAGTTGTGCGCTGCCCGCGGCGCTGGCCGCTGTCGGCATTGAGGGGGGCTAGGCACTAGTGGGCCACACCCACAAGCTTTGCAATCTCTTGCCGGTTGGCATCGCCCAGTTCCGGCAGCTCAGCCAGGAGCACTTGCGCGGTTGTTTGCCCAACTCCCGGGACCGAGCAGAGCAACTCTTCCTCCTCGCGCCACATCGGGCTCTCTTCGACGGCCCCTTCAATTTGTCGATTTGATCCTCAGTTTCGGCGAGCCGGCGCTCCAAGAACGAGAGGTGTTCTTCGATATCGCGACGTACCGAATCGGACGGGGCCGTCTGCAACCGGTTCTCCTCGGCGGTTTTCATTCCCTGGATCTGTCGCCTGCGGGCCACAAGTGCGGCAAACGCCTCCTGATCGGCCGAGGCCAACGGGCGAACCCCCGGTTGAATGCGCTCTGCGAAGAGGGCCAACACGCCTGCGTCAATCTCATCGGTCTTAGCGAGACGGCCGGTGGCTCTGGCAAAGTCCCGTGTCTGGCGCGGGTTGACGACCGCAACCGGCAGGTCCGCCGCCCCGAGGGCCGCGGCGACCGGACGTTCATACCCGCCGGTCGATTCCAGAACGATCTTTTCCGGATCGCGCTCACGGAGCTTTTCTTCGAGCCGATCGATGCCGCCGGGCGCGTTGTCGAACCGTCTGGTTTCGACCTCATCCGGCCCCAGTCGAATGGCGACATCCAGGTGCTCCTTCGACACGTCAATCCCAACACAGCTCATTGCAGAACGCGAACCTGATGAGTAAAATTGTGAACAGTGCTTCGGCAAAAAATGCTGTGGCCCAGACCATCGAAAAAAGGAGGGGCCCCTCCAGTGCCCGGTCTTGCAAGATGCGAACTCGAAGCAAGCGCGCAAACGCACGATGCTTCGGTTCAAGCAACGGTTCGGGCTCATCAGCAGTACGTCGAGACGGCGCTCCGGCTCCCATGCGGCCTCAGGCTGGCGTAGCCTGGACCCAGTGTGTATCGAGCTACCGCCTCAGTAGTCAATGTCTCAACGGCATCGGGAAAGATACGAGTGTGGGGGTATGTGCGTGATGCACAGGGCTTGGAATCATACGCCTCCTCTTCACTCCTGGACTTTGTAGGTGAATTCAATATCACTTGGCTCTATAAATTCAAGTACTCAATTGATAAATCACCGACTTGGGCAATACCGTTCATTTCTCTCCTAACAGTCCTTCTTTGGTTGTCATGCGTGCGCTCGCTTCTTTCGTTACTCCCGTCGTTCTTCTCATCACAGTGGCTGCCCCCTTGGCTGCGCAGCCGCAAACGTCCCGGCACATCGATCTTGAGGTTGAACCCCTGGCTTACGCTCTCGGGGGCGCGGGCGGCCACATCGGGCTTCAGGTGGGCCACTAGAAATATGAGGTTGAGGCCTTCGGCCTTGAGATCCCGGCCGCCCTTCACGGCAATGATCGCTTCACGGCTCAGACGCGCGGGGCCGAATTCCACGCCGAGTACCGATTCGGGGACGGCCCGAGTGGCTTCTACGCCGGGCCGGAGGCCGGACTGGTGCGGCTTGCATTGACCTACGACAGCGGCGTCCGGGCGCGCCGCACGACGAGGAGGAAAGACGGCGTTGAGGGTTGTGCGTTGGGGGTTTTGCGTTGATTCGGTGTCGGTTGGGCGTTTGTCGATCCGCTTTCAGGGAGGCATGGAAGCGTGGACGCGTGGATGGCCCGGCGGGGTGCTCTGAATATAGGGGCCCCAATCTTCTGAGGAGAAGGGGCTGGGCGTTTAATCGGCCAGTCGGTGCTTGAGGCGCTGGGCGTCGTGGGGCGCGTGGCCCTCGCCGGCGGTGTTGTTGAAGTAGACGTACACGTCGCGGCCGTCGGCCTGCCAGTCGCGGATCGCCGCGGCCCAGTCGTCGAGGGCGGCGTCGGTGTAGCGCCCCCGGTAGGCCTCGCCCGCCCCGTGCAGCCGCACGTACACCCAGTCGGTGGTCACGGTGCGGAGGGTAGAGCGGTCCCCGTAGTCGTAGATGCAGAAGGCGGCGTCGTGGGCGGCGAGCGCGTCGGCGGTGGCGTCGTTGAGCCACGTCGGGTCCCGAAACTCGAAGACGTGGTCGTGGTCGTCGGACAGCGTCTCCAAAAAATTCCTCAGGCGGTCCAGATTTTGATGCCAGTTGGGCGGGCACTGGAAGAGGATCGGCCCGAGGGCGTCGCCGAGCGGCTCCACGTTGCGGTAGAGATTGGCCACCGGCTCGGCCGGGTCCTTGAGTTTCTTGAAGTGGGTGATGTACTGGTTGGCCTTGATGGTGAACGTAAAGCCGTCCGGCGTCTGGGCGCGCCAGGCGCGGAGGGTGTCGGCGTCGGGGCTCTGGTAGAAGGTGTTGTTGACCTCGACGGTGTCGAACGTCTCGGCGTAGACGGACAGCCGATCGTCCTGCGCGAGATCCGGGGGGTAGAAGCTGTTGGCAAACGTGTCGTGTTGCCAGCCCGATGTTCCGACGTGGAGGGTGGGCATGGAGTTGCGGGTTGAGCGTTATGCGTTTGCGCGTTGGACGTTGGAACGTGTTCGGGGCGTGGGATCGACCACATCGGGTTCTGCCATGCATTCCGCACTCCTGACTCCCCACTCCACGTTCCGCACTCGATCACCGCGACTGGCGGGCCGGGGAGAGGTAGGCGGTGCGGCCGGAGACCTGTTCGGTTTGGAGCGGGACGCCGGTGGCCGGGCACGCTTCGTCGCCGTAGCGGTGGGGCAGCATGAAGCGGTCCGGGTCCAGGGCCTCGGGGTCGGAGTCGACCGCGATGGCGGCGTCGAGGACGACCTGGATGGTGTCGTAGAGGTCGCGGAGGGTGTCCCCGGAGAGTTCGGGGACCGTTGTAGCCGGGTGGATGCCTTCCTGGTAGAGCGCCTCGTCGGCGTAGATATTCCCGAGCCCGGCGATCACCTTCTGATCCAATAGGCGGCCCTTGATGCTGCCGCGGCGGCCGTCGAACTGCTGGAGGAACGTCTCCACGTCGGTGCTGCGGGCGTCGGGGCCGAGGTCTTTTTCGGCGACAAATGCCTCAGGGGTGTCGATGAGGCGGACGCGGGCAAACTTCCGGGGGCAGCAGAACGCCAGGAGGCCGCCGTCGGCGAAGTGGAACTGCACGTAGGCGTACTCGGACGGGTCGCCGTCCGGCACGTCCTTGATGCTGCCGGTCATGCCGAAGTGGAGGGCGAGCCAGCCGGTGCCGTCCCCGTAGCGCGCGAAGACGTGCTTGCCGTGGCGGGCGGTTTCCGTCAGCGTCCGCCCGCTCAGGACCTCGTCGAGGCGAGGCGGCTCCAGGCCCTCCAGGATGCGCGGGTCGACGACGGTGGTGCCGCGGATGGGGCGGTCGAGGGCGGTGTCGGCGAGGCGGCGCCGGTAGGTGACGGCGTCGGGCAGTTCGGGCATACGGGGAGCGGGAGCGTGTGGGATTGGGAGCGTGGGGGCAGAGGAGTGTGGGAGAACGGGAGCGGGGAAGAATGAGAGCGAGGGGAGATGGCGGCTCGGGGCGGCCTGCCTTCGGGGACGCTGCGCTGGGGACCAACGATGCACGAGGGGGGCGATTCGCCGGGGCGGAGGACGAGCGTTCCCCGGCACTCGCCGAAGGGCTATTCTTTTCGCGCCTCGCGAATCTGGAGAAGGATGCGGAGGGCGGTTCAGCCCACGAGGCTGGCCATGACGAAGGCCAGCGTGAGTTCGATGGAGCCTTTCGTGAGTTCAGACCCTGCGCCGGCGAGGCCGACCAGAAGCGTCTCCCACATGATGAGTTGGGGGAAGTCGAAGGAGGAAGAATCGGACGAGTTCGGCATAGCGGCGCGCTGAGTTTAGAAAGGAGCGCACGGGGGAGGGGGACTGAATGGTCAGTGAAGATATCGGATGGACAAGACGGGCTCAAGTGGCAAGACGCTTATGCGCAGGGCGCTTCATGCTAACGGCCTTCCGGAGGCGTAGTACACGACGTTGCCGTTGAGCGCTCCATCTGCCTCGAATGAACGGAAGTGTGGATGCATGAAGGCAGTACCGCCGTGCTCCAACGATCCTCTTGCGGATTGCGAAGAGGAGGATGCGATTGCCGGGGCGTTTACACGTCCATCTGAAGGCAAGACCCGCTTCGCGCCTCTCCCCTCCCCGCGGAGATGGAGCGAACATTTCAGGACGAAAACAGGGGAGGAGCACGGAAGATGCCTTCCGGATGCCGCACGTGCTCGGCGCCGCGGGATTGCCACCGACATATCTGCCGTGTTGGACGAGACGGTGGATCCATCCCCGTGTGTACGGGGTCACCAAGATTCTCCTTCTTCACCAACCCAATCAATAATTCGGGCAATAATCCCAACCGCCACCCCCACGCCCAACCCCATCCAGAAGGAATGCGGGGCATGCCATTGAAGCAGGTACCACCACGCTGTATAGAGCACCAGGACCCCGCCAATGGCCATTCGCCAGCCATTCAACGCCGTCATCGCCACCCCTGCCACCACGGCATGCATCGAAAAGGGAATGGCCTGCTCAATCACCCGGGCCCAGACCGCTCCCACCAACACAGCACCCAGCACAGGTCGGCGCCAGAGGAGGTAGGCCAACACGAGAAGAGCCGGCAGATTGTACAAAATGCCATCCAGCGAGTAAGCAAAAGTCATCTCTGTTTGTATTTGCCGTATTTGTAGTGGGCGCGCTCATCGACCCCCCGGGGCTTTCGGCCCGTTACGGCATCCATCGGGTCTATCCTCGTGTGTACGGGGTCACCGCCGGCGGCGATAGGGTTCGCCTAACGCATTGGGGTCTATCCCCGTGTGTACGGGGTCACCCGAGTAGGTCTTCCTCAACCGCGTCGATGATCGGGTCTATCCCCGTGTGTACGGGGTCACCTCAACATGAGGTCATGGAAGGGGCCAAATCTATGGTCTATCCCCGTGTGTACGGGGTCACCGGCTTCAGCTTTTGGTTGATCTGCTGGTAGATGGGTCTATCCCCGTGTGTACGGGGTCACCACATGGCCGCCCCGGAGTCGCTTCTCCAGAAGAGGTCTATCCCCGTGTGTACGGGGTCACCGTGTGCCAGTCGCCCTCGACGACACACATGCAGGGTCTATCCCCGTGTGTACGGGGTCACCGCGATGGGTGCATGGACGAGGTGCAGATGCTGGGGTCTATCCCCGTGTGTACGGGGTCACCTATTGAGGACATCCGAAGCGCGTTTGGGTCTAAGGTCTATCCCCGTGTGTACGGGGTCACCTATTTCCGACTCCACCATCCCTAGTTCCTCGACGGTCTATCCCCGTGTGTACGGGGTCACCCACGTCCAGCTCGCTTTACGCAGTCGCGTGGGAGGTCTATCCCCGTGTGTACGGGGTCACCGGACCCTGCCCGCTTCGGGGACGACGATACTGCGGTCTATCCCCGTGTGTACGGGGTCACCTACCGAGCTTGCTGAACTTAACTCGAAAACACAGGTCTATCCCCGTGTGTACGGGGTCACCCGACTCTTGTCTCTATCGCCCCGTCAAGCGCAAGGTCTATCCCCGTGTGTACGGGGTCACCCGTCGCGGAAGGAGCAGAGCGGGGCGCGAACCGGGTCTATCCCCGTGTGTACGGGGTCACCCGGCTGCAGCCCAGCGCGTCGGCCACCGCCGCCGGTCTATCCCCGTGTGTACGGGGTCACCAGGCCGGGGTGTCAAAAATCATCGATGCTTCTGGGTCTATCCCCGTGTGTACGGGGTCACCACGCTAGAAATGGCGAATACAACGTGACGGTGAGGTCTATCCCCGTGTGTACGGGGTCACCCTCTGGACAGACGGTCGTAGAGGTTGAGCAGAAGGTCTATCCCCGTGTGTACGGGGTCACCCGGTGACCGACCTGGTCAAGAGCTTCAGCTTCAGGTCTATCCCCGTGTGTACGGGGTCACCCTCTGCGGCGTCGCGCTTGGCGTAGAGGGTGAGGGTCTATCCCCGTGTGTACGGGGTCACCACGAGGTAAGCGACCCCACGCCTGTGCTTTGTCGGTCTATCCCCGTGTGTACGGGGTCACCGAGTACACGCTTCACGCCGCCGACCCGATCGGCGGTCTATCCCCGTGTGTACGGGGTCACCGTGCCCGATCCGGCGAAGCCTGGGCTGGTGACGGGTCTATCCCCGTGTGTACGGGGTCACCAAGATCATTCTGCAAGCAAGTGGGAGGGCGATAGGTCTATCCCCGTGTGTACGGGGTCACCTGGCTGATGAGGCTCCCGACCGGGTGGACCGACGGTCTATCCCCGTGTGTACGGGGTCACCCCCGGCCCCACGTCGGAAAATGCGCAGTACCGGGGTCTATCCCCGTGTGTACGGGGTCACCACGGCGCCTGCGTCGTAGTAATACTGCTTCGACGGTCTATCCCCGTGTGTACGGGGTCACCGTCCCAGGCTTGTCGACGAGCATCGACTCCATAGGTCTATCCCCGTGTGTACGGGGTCACCGGATCCGCAAGGGCGCGCCTCTCTGCAACCGAGGGTCTATCCCCGTGTGTACGGGGTCACCGGACCCGCAGTCAAAGACAGAGATTTATACACAGGTCTATCCCCGTGTGTACGGGGTCACCGGATACTTTACTTTAGACACTCAACTGGTCCACGGTCTATCCCCGTGTGTACGGGGTCACCGGTCACCTCGTCGGGCCACTCTACCGGTTCGGAGGTCTATCCCCGTGTGTACGGGGTCACCACCCGAACCTCCACCTTCCGGGTCCTGCGGCACGGTCTATCCCCGTGTGTACGGGGTCACCAAGAACTGGCTGACGTAGACGATGTGCCGGCGCGGTCTATCCCCGTGTGTACGGGGTCACCGGCACCAAACGCCACCGCGGATACAATTTGCCAGGTCTATCCCCGTGTGTACGGGGTCACCGCGACCAGGAGGGGCAGGACGCGAATGAGAGCAGGTCTATCCCCGTGTGTACGGGGTCACCGGTTGAACGCCCTACATCGAGGAATCGGGCCAAGGTCTATCCCCGTGTGTACGGGGTCACCATTGCCAGTACATGGTAGCGGGGGTAGTAAGACGGTCTATCCCCGTGTGTACGGGGTCACCTTTCTCCTGCTCATCGAGGGGAGGAAGGGGCCGGGTCTATCCCCGTGTGTACGGGGTCACCTCCAAGTGGTATTTCTACCGTATCGGTGCCTGAGGTCTATCCCCGTGTGTACGGGGTCACCATACGAATGTTGTAGTCCGCGCTTCCGCACAGGGGTCTATCCCCGTGTGTACGGGGTCACCACTGCTCCAAAATGGCAGACTGACTCCAAATGCACCGAAAAGGCCGACATTTTGTCGCAGGAGTACGTCGCAGTTCTCTAATATGCGGCCCAAGTGGTGCAAATGCAATCCCCGCTGCCCAGTGTCGGTAGGGCCGTCGAACGGACCCTCCGTTCTGCTCGTTGGACTGTTGTGGCTTGTATTCTCCTCACAGAATGTATCGCCTTCATGACCGAGCTCGCCCCCGCCCTGACGCCCGAGGTGCAGCCCCGCCGGTTTACGGCCGACGAGGTGCAGGCCATGCTGGAGGCCGGCATCCTGCACGAGGACGATCCCCTCGAACTCATCGACGGCCAACTCGTCGTCATGTCCCCGACTAACGATCCGCACATCGTCTGCATCAATCGTCTCAACCGTCTCTTCGTTGAGCGCACGGATCCGGAAATTGCGGTGAGCGTCCAGAATCCGGTGCGCATCGACGAGCACAACGAGCCGGAGCCGGATGCGGTGCTCTCGACGAATCTCCGCGGCGCCCCGCGCCCCGACGACGTGCTGTTGCTTGTCGAGGTTGCCGACAGCACGCTGGCCTACGACCGCGACGTGAAGCGTCCCTTGTACGCTCGCGCCGGCATTCCGGAGGTGTGGATCGTGAATCTGGAGGCGCAGCAGATCGAGGTACACCGTGATCCCGACGGCGACGTGTACCGTACGCGCCACCTGGTGGGTCTCGACGACACGGTGACGCCGGAACAGCCCGCCTCCGTGAGCGAGATTCCGGTGAACGCGGTTCTTGGGGATCTTCCGGCGCCCGAAGACGAGGGAGCAGCCGACTGAGCACCTGTTCCTCAAGACGCTTCGTCCTCCAGATCGAGAAGCGTGGGGTCTTCGTCGTCAATCGGCGGCTCTTCCACCTCGACCTGCTCCAGCAGTTCTTCCACGTCGTGGGCGTCGGTGAGGTCGCGCAGCGTGAGCCACAATCCTTCGTGCTCGACGAACTCCTTCTTGGGCCAGCCCACCATGCGGATGCGGAGGCCGGAGGGGGCGTCGTCGTCCTTCCAGAAGAGCACCACGCCGCCGTCGTCGTCCAGCAGTTCGGCCCAGTCCATCATCACGCGCCACACCCGCTCGCGGACGGCAGCGTTCATGACCGGGGCCACGTAGACGCCCGGGGCAATTTCCTGCATGCACGAGCACAGGAAGCCGTTGAAGCGGTTCGGCGTGTTGCGGGTGACGGCAATGATCATGGCGTGTTGCGTATTGCGTGATGCACCCCAAGGGCACTTCCTCGCTCCCTCAAATCAGTCGCTCAGGGCGCGTGAGGCGTGAGGCGAATGGTGGAAGGTGAGACGGGACGACGATCACGGATGACGCATTCACGCGTCACGATCAATCAGTTCCTTGACGGCGTCGATCATGTCGGGGATCACTCTGTCGTCCTTGAGGGTGCTGCCGGCCATCTTGCGGGCGGTGGGCTCGATGTCGCGGCCGGGCTGCTGCTGGACCTTCTTGGCGGCGCGGAAGGCGACGGGCAGGGCGACGGAGCTGCGGAAGAGGTCGGCGATGTCCAGGGCGAAGGCGTGGCCGGAGGACTCGTGGATAAAGCCGAGCTCGGGCACGGCGCCGGTGACGGCCACGGCAATGCGCGCGGCCCCGTACAGCGCCGTCACGGCGTGGTTGATCCCGTGATTGACGGTGTCGTTCGAGTCGGGGTTATTGCGGTCGTAGCGGCGTCCGTTCCACTCGACCCCGTACTGATCGGCCAGGTTCTGATAGACCTTTTTGACGCGCCGCCCCTCGATGCCGCGGAGGGAGTCGAGGTCGCGCTGGTGGGCGGGCAGCTCGCCCCCGAGGCGTCGCCGATACATGTCGCGGGCTACATCGACGCGGGCGTCCTCGTCGGCCCACAGCGTGGCGTGGCGGCGCGCCCGGTCGGCACTGTCGGGGCCGAAGGGCATGCTCACGGCGTAGAGGCGCACGCCCTTAGAGCCGACGGCCAGCAATCCCGTGTCGCGGCGGGCCAGGATGCGGAGGGCGTCGTGGCTCACCACGCCGCCGGGGCCGAGCAGGAGGGTGGAGACCTGCTGGTAGGGGATGTCGTAGGCCCCAGGCTCCAGGTCGTCAAAGCCGGCGGTGGTGAAGACGAGGTTGCCGTCCTCGACGGCGAGGCGGCCACGCTCTAACCACATGAGCCCGTGGCGGTCGGCGTGCGGCACGCGGGCGCTTTCGAGGCCGAGGCGTCCTTTGAGCGGCATCGGTTCAGTGTCGAATTTCGAAGGGCGAGTTGCGAATGACGGACGGTCGGACGCCGAGTGTGCCCTTGGGGTTGGACGCCTCTTTTGCTGTTGGTCGATCTTCCTGCAGAAAATGAGCGGAGGCCTGGATGCGTGGAGGCACCGGTGCTCGATATTGAATCGGCCCCCGTCCATGCCACAGCCGAATCGCGACTGCTAGAGAATTGAGTTTAGATGTGAGATGACCCAGGAGGTGGACACATTGGAAGGAGAAAATCATCAAGTATAGAGCAGGGGCCCGTCGCGCTTCTCTGGAAGCGATCTGGAAGACGGAATATTTCCACGTCGGTGCTTTTGCACATTCTGGTCCACGAGCAGCCGCATTACGACGTCGATTCCGTGGTTCGCGGATAGACGCGCCCAGACTGGAGTCGCCCGTGCGCGTAGCGCAGAGCAGGCCTGGATGTCCTCCCGAGAGAGGGCGGAATACTGATCGAGGATGTCCTCGGTCGACCAGTCCTCGGCCAGCAGTTCAACGACCCGTTCAACGGCGATTCGGGTCCCGGCCACGACCGGCTCTTTCCGGTGAGTACGTCCGAATCGGTCTCGATGCGATTGCGCCAAGCCATAATGACAAACGGGTTTGCGAGGTTCTTGCCTACCAACGTGTGCTCACGTTGCTGCTTTCTTGGAACTGTACTCTTGCACGATGGTGCCCCCGGCCGCTTCTGCCACCTCCATGGCGTCGTCAAGCCCCTTTGAGATCTCTTCCCCCGAGAATCGCATCCCTACAGTGCAGGCAGACGTACGCCGGAACGTGCTTCACTACGAGCGTGGTCTCGTCCCGCTCAAGAGTCATCGTGGTCGTGTCTTCCCGATAGGTTCCGGTTGGACAGTACATGCACTGCGTTCCTTCGGGGGTAGGCTCGCTGTCATTCATAATCGCTGGCTGTAATCACTTGTCCATTCATCCGGCTCGGTGCGCGGGTCGTAGACCGTTATGATCAGAGTACATCCCTCCTTGTCTGCTGCTACAACGTGAAGGGGGCCTCGCCGGTCCCGTGGAGGAGCAAATAGCTGGGACCGCGGCCCGTGTCCGGGTAGGGCTCGATCATCGTGCCCTCTCGAAGAGCCTCCTCGATCTCCGGTTCTCGAACGCCGAGTTGGCGCCGTCGGTGCTCTCCGTGATCGGAGAAGAACACGTTTTCTGGGTGGGGCATGGTACAGAAAAGAGACTGTTACGCGCGGCGCACCTTGAGCATGCCGTACCCGAAGCTCTTGTGGCGCCCGAGGCCGGAGCGGAGGAGGTCGACAAAGGCACTACTGTCGGTGACTGTCAGGGTGCCGGTCAGGGTGACGTCGGGCCGCTTGATCGTGTCGGCTTTTCGTTCGCCGTTGTCGGTTTTCGGCACGCGGCGCGTCATGCGCTCGATGGAGAAGCGGTCCATGCCGATGGAGTGGGGCTCGGCGCCGCCGCGGAGGTCAAACTGTCGCCGGAGCCAGTCGCGGTACACCTGTTCGCGGCTCACGTCGTCTTCGGGCCGCGTCCAGGCCTCGGCGAGGAAGACGTCCAGCTCGTCGCCCTCGTCCCAGGTGCGGGTGTCCCCGTTTTGGTTCACACCCTCCCCCGCGGAGGCCTTGCGGACGACGGGGCAGGCGCGGAGCTCGAACTGGAGGGTTATGCCGTCGGGGAAGGTGTCCGGCATCGGCTTGGCGGCAAGGCCGTCCCAGTCGCAGATTTCGTAGACCGTGGGGCTGGCGTCGAGCTGCGCGTTTGCCTGGAGCGTGTCGGCATCCGCTGCTGTGTAGCCGAGCACGCGCGCTCGCCGTCCGTTCTGGGCGTCGGTTTCAATGGCGAACGGCTGCGGGGCGTCGTCGCCGAAAAGCTCGCCGAGTGCGCAGTGCACGAGGTAGCCGGTGTCCGTGCGGTCGAGGGGGAGGTGCAGCATCTTCCCGAGCGTGGTCAGGCCCTTGGCGTCGAGGCCGAGCTGCACCATGTGGAAGTCCGAGTCGGACATGAAGAGACAGGCAGCAGTGAGAAAGGTTACGTTTGGGGCCGAACGGTGCCGTTTACGATCCACCGCTCGCCGACGTGGATCTGATTGTGCCAGTCGCGCCGGTCGGTGACGGGCTCCCGCAAATCCACGTCCAGCGCCTCGTCGGAGGGATTGTCGGCGTCCGGGCGGGTAGGCCACCAGGCTGCGTACGAGGGATTGCCATCGGCACGGTCGTGGAGCGGGGCCTGGACGAGAGCATCCGGCAGTGTGTTGACCTGCATCCGACCGGTGAACAGCGATCCTGCGGGGAGGCACGGCTTGCGCCCGAGGAAGAGAGGGCGCGCCGGATGTGTAAGGGCCGTTTCGAGGTCGTCGAGCGTTGGGGACTCGTCCGGCGCGTTCAGCGTGACGGCCACAGTGTGGACGGCGTCCGCCCAGTAGTCGCGATGCCGAATGTGCGTGCCGCCGCTGGCGGAGCCGCCCGCTCGGCTCTCTGTATGGCCGTAGGTGGTCCAGGCCCGATCGTCGTCCATGTACGGTTTAGACAGGTCCACGGTCTGATAGTCCTCAATCAGGCGGCCCCGCCGGTCCTGGCGCGAGGCGTAGCGGAGCCGCTCCTGCAGGCGTTCGAGGCGGCCGAACTCGCTGTGGTCGAATCCAAGCGCGTTGCCCAGCAGCCCCGTCATCATCGATAGCGCCGGGTAGGGCTGAATTTCGCCCTGATTGTCAACAATGGGGGCGCCGAAGCTCATGAGCGGCGCGTCGAAGCGCAAAAGAAGAATGTCCATTTCGGACTTCTCATTCGTTATGGGACACGTGCGATCAAAGAATCGGGGTCATCCAGCCTCGGTGACCGTATCGGCGGCCCACTTGGCAATCTCGGGCACCGGCGTCGTATCGTCGAGGCCAAGTGCGTCTTGCAGGGCACTCGAATCGTTCGTTGCGGAGAGCTTCGCCTCTGCGGTGCGTCCGTACATGCCGTTGAGGTCGTCGACGTACGACGCAAGGGCGTCATAGCTGTTTTCGAGCACGTTCCCCTCCTTCGACACGGGCTCCTGGAAGGCATTGGCCATGGTGCGGGGCTGGGCCGTGCCCGCTTCTGCGATCAGGCACTGGGCGTAGGCGTACGGCGCCGTCGATCCCAGCTTCGCCCCCGGGGAAACGCGCGTCATAAGGTGGACGAAGCGGTGCACGACTTCCGAGGCCAGCGTCCGGTCGGCGTCGGACCAGTCGTCACGCTCGCATCCTTCGAGGTTAGAGACGAGGAGAGGCACGTCGATGACGACGTAGCTGTAGAAGAGACCACTCGTGAGTTCCTGGCTGTTGATGTGCCCGGCCCCCATTTCGCCGCTTTCCTCAGGCTGATCGCGGCGCAACTCGTCGACGGCGGAGAAATAGTCGCTTTCGCTTTCCTCTTTATGCGTCGTAAACGCGTGAGCCACGTGAATAGCAGCGTCCCCTCGGGCCAGCACGTCGCTCGTGGCCATGCGGCCGAAGAGAGCGGCATCGAGGCCGGACGCCAGATTCAGCCCCTTCAGGTTCTTCTTGACCTTGCGACTCTTGATCAGGTCGGACTTTCGAATCGCGTCGGCCACGTCGCCGACGGCATCACTGTCAGGCACGCCATCGCTCTCCCAGAAGACCGGAAAGTCATCCCTGACGCTCTCGATGACCTCCTTGGCGAGCGATCGCAGATATCGCATCTCCGGGGCACCGAAGATGGTGACCTGATTGGTATCTAGCGCATCACTGATTTCGTCGTCCGATTCCGCCGTGATGGCGTCTTTGACGGTCGACTTGTTCGCGGTGCTGCCAGAGACGATGAGTTCTTTTAAAGAGGTCGTTGCGGCGCGGACGAGAGGCGCCGGGGGTCCGTCGTTCACCAGTGGTTGGGCAACCCTGCGGCGGAAGGTTTCCCGCGAGCGGAGCGATTCCTCCACGTCGTCGATTCCGTAGAGTGCGTGCTCCCCGTCGAAGTTGCGCCAGTGGTACTTGAGGCACTGCGACGAGACGCGTGTCCGGGTAGCCCCGCCGAAGGGCAATCTCTTTGCGAACCCGGCATCGTCGCGGTTCAAGAGCGTTCCGGGGTAGGAGGTGAGGGTGTGAAACTGTAGAAACATGATCGGCTGGAAAGTGAATGGTTGAGAAGTCAAGCATACGTGTGTCCGAGGGCGGCTACTCCTGCTCCTGCGCGTGGAGGGTGCCGTAGTAGCTGCGAGAAATGCGCAGGCGGGTTTCTTCGGCGGTGGTCCAATCCTGGCCGATGAGGAGCCAGCCCACGTCTACCCAGTTGGCCGCCTGCGATTTACTGGCAAGATACTGCGCCATGCGGCGGACGTGCTTCTCAAGCGTTTCGCCGCGGGCTTCCATGAGGCGCACGAACCGGAGCTTCGACCAGCCCGCTTCGGCAAGAGCCCGTCCGAGCGGCTCCCGATAGTTGTGGAGACCGGCACAAATGGCCATTCCCATTGCCAGCGTGGCCATGCGCCGCTCATACACGTCGTGATCCAGCCCGCCCCACGGCTCTGCCTCGTCGAGGTCTAGCAGCAAATTCCAGAGGGCGGGGGTGAACGGCTTTTCGGGGGAAATGCGCCGGAGCTCGGCGAGCGTGCCCGTGCCGAGGGCCCCCTCCGTCGCCATCATCTTCGCGATCTTGCCGATGGAACTGGCAAATTGCTTCGGACGATCGTCGTCCGCCACGTCCTCAGTGAGTGCGATCCGTTCGGGGGAAGGCGACTCGGAAGGTTCGTCCGAATCGTCGGGACCCGATTCAGACAGATCGAATTCGAGTTGGTCATTCATGAGTGCACACCTCTGAGTTGATTCAAGCAATTGGAGCAGTGGATGGAGCAGTGGAGGAGGCTCCGTCCAAAACATCGTCGATGCGGGAGTGGAAGACGGACCGGGCGGCGCTCAGTGCTTCCCAGCGGCGGATGTTGGGGAGAGGAACGCTGTCCTGGGCCTCGTCGAACTGCTGTTCCGCCTCGTTTCGGAGGAACGCTTCCCATTCATGTTCGGCCTCCGCTTCGTCCTCGGCCTCAACCGACGCCCACAGGTAGTCAAAGAAGTGATCGTCCACCGTGTCGTCGAACGCGTCAATCCAGGGCTGGACCTGCTCCCAGTCCACGTCCTCGTCTTCTCCAGCGCTGAGAAGAGCGGCTACGGCGGGGCGAAGCACATTGGACTCGACCTTCGAGACCAGTTTCACGCGCTGCTTCGCGCGGTCAGCAAGCTCATCCATCGTCTCTTTGTCCGGAAACAAGCCATACACCTCTTCTGGAATGGGGATGATGCGATGGTGAAGCCCTTCTGTTTTTCCCTGACCGCGCACCATTGCCCGGGCAGTCAGATACATCGCACCATCATCCCCGTTGTGTCTCTGCAGGGAAGCCGGGCGGACGTATTCGCCAAATACAATTTCCTGTAGCTTTTCGTAGGTAAACCCCTCCCCGCTAAGGGTCAGCGACTTTTCCTCCTCGGAGTCGACCGGGGTCCAGGGATCTTCCGTGCGCCCGTTGAGCGAGGAGGGGGCATCAATGCGCTGGCCTTTCGAGGTGGCGCGCCAGCAGACGATGTCTCCCCCTTCTTCTGTGAATCGGATTCGACGACAGACCTCAACGAAATACGGGTCGCACTTGCGGAGCGGGAGTGCGCTCGACTTTTCACCATTCCACGGCACCGTCCAGATCAGCGTGTGCCCGTCCTCGATGTCGTAAAGCGTAGTGAGGTCATCGTGCTGGTCAACGAGAACGTTCAGGTCGCGGAGAAAGCGAGCCCCAAACGAGAGTTCTGGAGATAAGCCTAGAAATGGTCTCGAACCGTAGCCGGAATTGATTCTCACAATTCCATAATTCCCACGTCCCATGTAGCCCTCCATCGTCTGCAGCGTGACAAGGGCATAGATCCAGTGCTCCGGATCCGGATGTGAAATGCGCTGCTGTTTTACGTCGTGGTTCTTTGAGGTCACCAGCACGTCGAGATTGGACGGCGACGGGATGTCGCTTTTGAAGTTGGCGTCGTCAAGTGATCCTTCGGGCACTGGGGGCTGGAGGAACGCAGGTTCTTCTAGGTCCGGAACGACGAGACGCCACGCATTCTCGTTGCCGTCGGCCAGGGTGAGCAGAGCGCCGCGCCACTCTTCGGCGGTGTCTGGAATGGTCCCGTCGTTCGCACGGACCACAGCCATCGCTGCCAGCTGCACCAGAAACGAGTACCAGGCCTGCTCCTGATGGGCCTGCAATGCATCAAAACTGATTATCTCGTCCTCGTACAGTGCACTCAGTACTTCCGGAAGTGCCATCGAGGACGATCCTTGTCGGGTCTGAACCTGAAAAAGTCGGTCTTCCAGAAGGGAATTTTTCATAGGATCGGATTTTTCTTGTTGAGCTATGCTGGCACAGCGAGAGAAGGAAATCGCCTCCGGGGAACGGTGTGCGAAAGTTTGCCAGCAGAACCGCGCACGCGAAACGAGCAATTCGGCGGGAGTTCTAGGTGAATTGCCTGCTCCGTTGAGTTGTCGTCCAACTCAATGATCTGCTTCCATTCTTGAGACCGCAACTCGCAGCATTCAGAGCCGCACGCAATCCAGAAGTAGATGCGCCTGAAAAGATCTCTCTGGGCATCGTCCTTTCTATTAAGCTCGGCCAACTTTTGGAGTAGAGGCCGACCGAGAGTTGCACACCATCCTGATCTGCTCGATCGAGCAGCTATCAGGAAGAGTTGCTTCCCATGATCGACCTCAAAGTGGCCGATCTTCCTCTCTCGGACGAGAAACTTTTGAATTGCTCCGGTGTCAATGGCTTCGATAAGGAATGAACCGGCGTTGTGGTTGCTTCTGAGGATTGACATAACTATGGTAAAGCGCTGGGCGTAAGTAATCGGGCAAGGTGAAAACGTCTCGGCACAAGTCCTGGTGAGTTGCAACTCATCAGAACCGAGGAGCCCCGTCGATTCTCGTCGACGGGGCTTCTGCATTTCCCTGCGTTTGCAGGGATACCTCTGGTTTTTCTGACAGCATGATCTCAACTGTCGGGCTATTGCCGAATTTATCGGCATCACGCTTGCCCCAATGAAGCCGGAGACGCTTTGTTCCAATACGGTCGAGTACATGTCCAAAAGGCAATAGCAGCGAGCATTTGCCCCATGTGGCCATCGTACCGCTGCCATTTGCGGACAGGCGGTCTTCCTCAAAAAAACAGTCTATTCGGTATCATCGCGGGTCAACCCCAACCTGCCGTAGCGAAAGCGTTTCTCATTGGCGGTGAAGAAAAACCCTTCATCAGTCTCCTGCACGTCGCTGGCCTCAAGATCTTCGAGAGAAACAGCTTCTTCTCCTACGTCCCGAATAAGGTGTTCGGGAATCGAGAGCGCAGAAATTGACGGTGTCTCGTTGGTGGGGGCGAGGGGGCTCGGCATAGGATCCGAAAATTCCACGCGCACGTCGTCCTGACCGAGCCGCGTCTTCACTTTTTCCAGGTCTTCCCGGAATTGCTGATAGCCGAACGCTTCATGGCGCTGGAGCAGGACGTGCTTGGCAGTCACGGCGTCGGCGGTTCGTTCGCCCACCACCCAGTTCTGATGCCGGTCCCACGCCTCAGCGACCTCGTTCGGCACGCTTTCCATTTTCTCCGCCACGAGATCGCGAAGCACATGGGGATGGGTTCCCCGCTCCACCAGCTGCCGGTTGTCGCCCGGGATGGTCCACGTTGCCAGATCCTCGTCCTCCAGCAGATGCCACGTCGCGTCAATAACGCGGAGATCCGAGTACACCGTCCCGAGCCCATGGTCGCCTTTCAAGCCCTGGCCGTCTTTCTCGCCGCCCCGAACGATGGCTGAACTCAGATCGCGCTCTCCCGGCGTCAGAACCATGCATTCCGGATCCTCAAATCCAGCCGGATGTGCTCGATCATGCCGGTGCAGGCGCCCGATCCGTTGCAGCAAAACATCCACGGGGCAGAGATCCGTCATCATCAGGGAGGCCGAAATGTCGAGGGACATCTGCACCGTCTGCGTGGTCACGGCGATGACGCCGCGAATGGGAATCTCGTTGCCGTCTTCGTCCTCTTCTCCAAAGGCATGCTCGATGGCGGCGTCGAGCCGTTTTCGGTCGTCGTCGGCGTAGCGGGAGTGATGGGGGACCGGCGTATTCCCTACGGTTAAGAGGAACTCCGACGCCTCGTCGCCCAATCGCCTCTCAATCGCCTCCTGAACGCGCCGACAATCCTCTACCAAGTTGCGAATGACCAGCACGCGTGCTCCCGCTCGTGCCGCTTCGATGGCGCGGCGGGCAATCGCATTGGGATCATCCGCCATGCGTTTGGCCGTCATCGACACCTCTTTGCAGTAACCGGACGGTTTCGTCACCTCCGGCGTCGGGTCGTCGCGGTCGGCACTGACGTGGGTGACGAGCGGGTATCCGATCTTTTGAGCGTCTTCCGGCTGAGGCAAATCGTCGTCTCGGAACGGGGTTTTCGTTAATCGAAGCCGCGATTCCGTCCCGAGCGTCGCCGACATCAGCATCGCGTGCCCGCCCGCCGCAAGGTGATGATCGAGTACCGCTGAGAGGAGGCGTGTCATGTAAACGTCGGAGGCATGAACTTCATCGACGACCAGGAAATGGCGCAGGAGTGCAGCGCCTCGCATGTGTGCGTGACGTACCTGCAGGGCTGACAGCAACACCTGATCGATGGTCCCGACGACAATTGCCCCAGCCAGATACCGCTTCGGCCCCTCGGCGGCCCACCGTCGCTCACGTGCCTCATTCTCTTCCATCTCGTCGTGCCACTGCACAGTGAAGGGCTCGACGGGGGTACCCTCCACCCCGTCGATTTTGTAGTAGCCCGGCACGGCCTGCACGACGGGCGGGGGCCCGGCCTCGTGTTGCTCGTAGACTCGCTGGACGGTGTCATACACCCGCGTGTAGAGTTGCTTGGCCGCCGTGCGGGTGGGAACAGCAAAGTACATCCCATCGACCATTTTCTGCTGGTACAGGCGGAAAAATCGGGCAATCGCCGCTTCGGTCTTTCCGGATCCCGTGTCGGACTCTAGCACCGTCAGGCCGCCATTCTCGTAGACGGGATGCGAGAGGCCGACCTCCTGAACCGGATGGGGAGTCCAGGCTTCTTTCTTAAGAATACCCGAAAAGCCGACGGGTGTCTCCAGCGATTCCTGGTACGACTCGGCCAGCATCGCTTGCTTTGTCAGTCGCTTCTCGGTGATCTTGTGAGCCCGTTTCAAAAAATTCTGCTCCTGATTCTCAGCATATGGGAAGCCCGACCCGATCCAGTCTGCAAGGGTGAGTACGCCGTTGAATGCATGCTGGAACTCAGACCGGCCTGCGGGAAAGGGAGCCCCGTCACGAAAGGCCTTCGGAAACCAGTCCTGTACGTGATTGGCGAGACGTTCGAGTGCTTGCACTGGATCACGGGAATTCGTCTCCCAGAGAGACGTGTCCTGATCGTGAGTGCTATCTACGGGTTCTCCGTGATGGGCCCAGGTTGCGCGGAGAAAATGATCGGGGTCCTTTCGGCCTTCGAACCACTCCATCATTACCTCCAGTCCAAGCGGCAAAAGAAGCTGTTCTTGCAGAGACGGGGCGCTGAGAACGTCAACAATCGGTTTGACGTGTCCTGGGCTGCGTCCGCTTCCAGAGAACGCTTGATTCTGGAATCCATGATTCACCTTCCCAGCGTCGTGGATGGCCGCCAGCGCCGAGAGGCGAGCGACGTGCACGTCCGACAGGTCGTTCCAGTCGGCGAGTGACGCGAGACGGTCCCTGAGAATCGTCCGCTGCAAGAGGGCTTCCGTCACGGCCGCCACGTCGGCCGAGTGGGCGAGAAGGGGATGCCAGTCTTTCTTCTCGGGGTAGTCCGGATGGAGCTTGGCCCAAAACTGATTTTCTCTTCAGAGCGTCGTACCGAGGGGCTGCGCCGGGACGCGCAAAGATACAAAGCCGCTGCGACGGGGCGGACACCTCGTGTCTGGGGTGCTATTGCTCTATCATCTGTACCAGATCGAGTGGGTGATACGGCGTCAGCGACGTGTTTTCGAAGTCGGCTTCGTTCCTTGTGGCTACGACGGACGCTCCCGCCGCGGCCCCGGCAGCGGCAAGATAGCCGTCTTCAAAGTCGTCGGTGCCGGGATTCTGGAGTGCCGTCCGGAGCGCCGAGCGGCCCACGAGGGCAATGCGCATCACGTCCGCCAGCAGGTTGAAGAGTGGACGCGGATCGGTGTCTTCCCGTTCGTACGCTACGTACCAGCAGGTCGCGATTGACGCGGGGGCGACGAGGCCGTCGAGTATATCGCGCTCGGCCGCCGCGATCAGGCGGACGGCCGCGCCATGATGCGAACGGGACGCGACGGCGGCATCAATGAGCACGTTGGTGTCGAAGAGAACCGTCATGCCGACAGCGTGGACATCCGTGGCGAGGTGCCGTTCGATCTACCTGTGCTTCTCGTGCATCGCGTCGACCCAGGCCTCCGTATCCGCGTCGAGTTCCAGATCCGTTGTCGCCGGCCCGAGCGCGTCTACCATTTCTCGAGTGCGCGGCGGAAGATCGTCGGGGACGGTGTTCGTATCGGACGCCGGTTCCGGGCTGGGATCATCCCCGTTCGGCTCACGGAGCAGAAGGCGAAAGTACTCTTCCACGATTTTGGAGACGGAAGTGCCCCGTTCCTCGGCCAGCCGCTTGGCGCGTTCCTTCAGGCGGTCGTCGAGGCGAAGGGTGAGCTTTGATTTCGTGGCCATTTTTCTGATGTACGTCAATGTGGGTACCCTAGTGACGTATACCGGAGCCCTTGGTTCGTCGTTCCTTCATTTAGGGGCTGCCCAACGCCTGACGTGACTCTCATTCTTGGGACAGTCCCAGGCGGTCGTACTGAAACGAGTGGCCGCTAAACTGAAACGAAAATCCGCCGTCGCCCCCCTTCACATCGGTCGCTGCCTCCGTCTCCGGCGGCTTGTCCAGTTGCCACTCGCTGACGGAGAGCTCGTCGATGATGGTGCCGAACGGGCCGTTCACCGGCGTGGGCAGTTCGACGCGGTAGTCCTCCTGCCCGAGCCGCGTCTTGGCGTGTCGGGGCCGAAGGTGGCCTCGATGGCGTCGTCGAGCTGTTGGCGGTCGTCGGGCGCGAAGCGGGAGTGGTGCGGGGCGGGCGTGCCGTTGACGCCGAAGAGAAGATCGTCGTTGTCGGTTCGGGACTCCAGAGCGTGCTGGGTCTCGATGCATCCCGACGGCTGTCGGGACAGGTTTCGGATGACGAGCACGCGGGCACCGTTTTGGGCGTGGCGAAGGGCACGCTGAGCCACGGATTTCGGATCGTCCGCGTTGTCGGAGAGGGTCGGGTCGACGGTCTTGTGTGTGTCCGACGACGCCGCGTGGACCGATGCCGGGTCGGTGCGATCGGCGTCGACGTGCGTGACGAGCGGGTAATCCTCGGTCTCTGCCTCGTCCTGAGAAGGGAGGTTCCCGCTGTCCGTAGTCAAGTGTACACGGGCCGAGGCGCCGAGGGTGGCGGACATGAGCAGGGCGTGCCCGCCGGCGGCGAGATGCTGGTCGAGCACCCGGTCCATGAGCCGCGTCATGTAGGTGTCGGAGGCGTGCACCTCGTCGACCACCAGAAAGTGTCGGAGCAGGGCCGTCGCCCGCATGTGGGCATGGCTCGCCTGGAGGGTGGACAGCAACACCTGGTCCACCGTGCCCACGGCGATGGGCGCGGCGAGGTATCGCTTCGAGCTCTCGGCGGCCCATCCGCGATGTTGGACCTGCTCGTCCCACCGCACGGCAAAGCCGTCCGGCAGCCGCGTGGCCGTGGCGTCGTCGGCCTTGATGTAGCCGGGGACGGCCTGCACGACGGGCGGGCGCAGATCTTCAGGAAACAGCCGCTTGACAGCGTCGGTCACCCGATCGTGCAATTGGGTAGCGGCAGTGCGGGTGGGGACGGCAAAGTAGAGGCCGTCCACGAGTCCCTCCCGGAAGAGGCGGACATAGCGGGCGAGGGCCGCTTCGGTTTTTCCGGAGCCGGTATCCGATTCGAGGACGGCGAGGCCGCCGGTTTCGTGCAGGGGGACATCGCGCACCGCTTCCTGGATGGGGTACGGATCCCAGTCCGGGTGCTCTAGAATCTGGTCGAATCCATTGTCGGCGGGGCGTCGCTCTCGTACGCCGCCGGAAACCACTGCCGAGTATGGCGATCCAGCCGGGCGAGGCCTGCTTCCGGGTCGCGGTGTTCAGAGGCATCCCAGAGCATTGGGTCGTGCGTGCCCGGCGTGACCGGCGCCCCGTGGTGGCCGAACGTCGCCAGCAGCAGGTGGCCGAGCACGTCGAGATCGTCTGCCCAGTCCTGCAGGTCCGCGATGCCGAGGGGGGCGAGGTAGGCCAGCGGGTCCGACGCCCGATACACGTTCACCATTGGAGTCACGTGGTCGGAGGTTGGTTTTTCGTCGAACGCCCGGTTCTGGAAGCCCTGCGTCACCTTCCCCGCGTCGTGCAGCGCAGCAAGGGCCGACAGGCGAGCGACATGCACGTCGGACAGGTCGTCCCCCCCGATCAGCGCCGCCAGGCGGTCGCGCAAAATCATTTGTTGAAGGAGGGCCTCGGTGACGGCCGCCACGTCGGCGGCGTGGGCGAGGAGCGGGTGCCAGTCGACGATCTCGCCGGTCGAGCGGTCGTCGTCTTCGTAGTTGAGCTTGGCCCAGAAATCGGAGGGGGAGAGGGGGTGGTCCACGGACGAGAGGCGTCGGGCGAGAGGCGTGAAAGAGGGGCGAAGGGAGAGGGGCGATTGGAGGGTTTGTTGTTGTCGGTCCGATCCGGCTCAGGATGGGGCGACGACCTCGTAGCGCGAGGTGATTGTCCGACAGGAATTTGTGGGGAATAGGAAAGCAAAAACTGTGCAGATGTGCTCCCGGGGCCGAGACGGCTATTCGACGTCCGCGTTGAAGGACTGGACGAGGGTGGTTCGGTCCGCCTCCACCGCTGCGTCCAGCAAGGCGTCGAGCCGGGGGCAGGTGGTGCTTCCGAAAGCCGTTCGGGACGATCATCATTGGCGACCTGGGCAGGAGGTCGAAATTGTGAATACGGACGACGGTATTCTGCCTCGGCCCCAATCGCCGTTTCCGGACACGACGGTCGAGGAGGTCAAAGGGGTGACCGGATACGACGGTCCGTCCGTATCCACCGATCGCATGACAGGCACCGTTGCCCTGCGCAACCAGAGGGGGGCGAACGACCGTTCTCGACACCAATATTTTTAGTACTCAGTCATGATAAGCGTGTCGAGGTCGGGCTGATCGGACGATCGAATCGGGCGACCCGTCAGGATGATTGGGCCGCAGCACTCGTTCGGGGGCTGACCGATGACGATCCCGAACAGGTGGCGGCGGCTCGGCGTCTGCTTGCGTCCGACGACACGTTTCGCGTGCCGATCACAGTGCTTCTGGAAACCGGTTGGGGTCTGGAGGCCATCTATGAGCTGGAGCGTTCGGGGGTAGCGGAGGGCCTCCGTCATTTTCTGGGGCTTCCGAAGGTTGAGGTCGACCGTCCTCGGCGTGTCGCGGCGGCGCTGCAGTGGTACGAGGAGGGGCTGGACTTCGCTGACGCTGTGCATCTTGCGCTCTCACAAGAGGCGGATCAACTGGCGACGTTTGATCAATCGTTTGCTCGCGACGCAGACGGCATGGGCGCTTGTCCCGTTGTTGAGATCGGGGCAGACTGAGACGAGCCCCTGCAATTCCACACGCCGAATGTCCCCATTCCGCACGTGGTTCACCCGTGCCAGCGCAGCCGCTTGACGCCGACGTCGGCCAGTGTGGTGAGGCCGCCGGTGTCGACGAGGTGCCAGAAGAGGGTGCGGGTGGCGAGGGCGTCGCCCACGGCCGTGTGCAGCGCCTCGTCGGGGGCGGCGTCGAACTGGGCGAGCAGGGGACCGAGCGAATAGTCGTCTGGGGCGTCCAGGAGCGCCCGGGCCAGGCCGAGGGTGTCGACGTAGCGGAGGTCGAGGCCAGGGTGTCCGAGTCGTTCGGCCTCGTAGGTGACGAAGCGAAAGTCGAACGACAGGTTGTGCCCGACGACTACGCGGTCCTCAAGGACATCGAGCAGGCGAGGCAACCGGCGGGCAACCGCTTGATCGGACGGCGCGTCGTGGTCGCTTTTCCAGTCGAAGCGGATGCCGTTCTGGTCGACGACGGCGATCTCGCGGATGCGGCCGCCGCGGTCGGGACGTAGTGCCGTCGTTTCCAGGTCGAAGAAGATCAGCGGGACGGTGCGGAGGGGACGGTCGGGCTGCACGGGGGCAATGCCCACATGAGAGGGAGACGCCAAGCAGGTCATAGTGCAGCTTCAACTGGTCCGTTGTGCAATCGAGATACCTCAAGCTGGAGCTTGGAGCAATAGCAAACTGCTTTCCCCAAAAGATCGTTTGAAGCTGCGGCCCACCTCGACGGCTACTGTTGCGCCGATCTTCGGCCTTGGGGAAATCCATTCTCACTTCCGAAGGGGAGCGGTATTGCGAGGCGATCAGAATGCATGATTCTTCGATCACGTCGGGGAGGGGGCGTCCCCGCTGCCGAACCGGCTCGACGTTGCGGCACCTACCCCGTGTCTCTTGGGCGACCTCAAAGCCTAATCGGGGCGATTTCCGCCATCGGCGCTCGTCCGGCTCTGGAGAGCTAACGAATGGAGGCTGCCCTCCCATGCGCTCACGGAGGGGCGATCCCGGCTGTCGAACGAGTTCGGCTCTGCGGAGCCACCGATCATAAAGCCTCAAGAGACCTTGCGCTCTCGGGTCTATCCCCGCTGTCGGACCTCGTCCGACTCTGCGGGGCTACCGCAATGGACCGGGTTATTGCCGAGCAGGAGGACGTTCCAGAGGCGATGAGTCGGCCGGACGTGGGCCCAATTAGCTTCTTATGGGGAGAGCCCGGGGATTCGAGTCAGGAATTTTCCGACGGACATGGTGTTTCCCACATCATTGCCAGACGAAACTGGGAGGGTAATGATGGTGAGCAGGTCGCCCGAAAAATGGTGGAGGTTCTGGCCTATGGAACTGTCGATCGAGAGTATGGCCCTGAGAAAGCCCGGCGAGTGGATATAAAATATGACGGCCGCAAGGCTGTTTTATCGCTATTCCGTCATGGGAGCCGAGAGACGTGGCTTCTGACTGGATATGAGCTGTCAGACAATGAAAAGGCCTCCGATGGAGCCGGCGAAGCTTACGATTCGTCCGGCCCTACGCGCACCGGGCCTACACGTTATCGTCCCGATGCGGGTGCGGAGGCTGGTGATAGTACGACGGGGGCCGATGGTAGTTCAGACTCGCAAGGGCCAGAAGCTAAGTTCAGCCGGGAGCCGACAGACGGTTCTCAGGAAGAAGACAAATCCCAGGATGGAGGACAGGGCGCTGAGAGCCAGGGTCTATCCCCGCGGATGCGGGGCTACCAATCTTTCCGCCTTCGACCATGAACCTGTGCTGGGTCTATCCCCGCGGATGCGGGGCTACCTGGAGCGAGAGTACACGATCGACCTCATCGCGAGGTCTATCCCCGCGGATGCGGGGCTACCAGCGTCCCGCCCCGTCCGCTACGATCAGTAAAAGGTCTATCCCCGCGGATGCGGGGCTACCAGATCCAACGCCTCGGCGATATACTTTACCTGAGGTCTATCCCCGCGGATGCGGGGCTACCAGTAAAGTATCTGATCAAGGAAGGAGAGGCCCAGGTCTATCCCCGCGGATGCGGGGCTACCCGCCCCTACATGAAGGCGCACCCTGTCGGTACGGGTCTATCCCCGCGGATGCGGGGCTACCGGGGAGCTGGGTACCATGAAGGCACAGCGCGAGGGTCTATCCCCGCGGATGCGGGGCTACCTCGGCCGAACACGTATCCGTCCCCATCGGCGTCGGTCTATCCCCGCGGATGCGGGGCTACCCGCGGAATGATAGAGGAGCTGTCAAGCGCTTGCGGTCTATCCCCGCGGATGCGGGGCTACCAGCCCCTGCTCGTAGAGCCACCCAAAAAACCGGGGTCTATCCCCGCGGATGCGGGGCTACCAAATCCGGGGACGGCTTTTATTGCTATTGGCTAGGTCTATCCCCGCGGATGCGGGGCTACCCCGAAGACGAGGCGGTAATCGTCGAGGTGCCCAGGTCTATCCCCGCGGATGCGGGGCTACCCTGCTACAAGTTGTCGTATCAGGGGCGAGAACACGCAAGCTGAGGTGTATCGACCGCCACTCTGTCACCTTCATCAGTGCTCTCGCCTCCACGCTTCAATTCCAGGCGAGTTCCATAGGAGGAGGGACAAATCTGTCGTCCCGCCGCCTTGCGCACGATGCGGCAGCACCACAAGGAGGTTATTCAAACACGCATTTCCCCCGGTTGAACGTCACGGAGATCTCGGGCGGCTTGAAGTTGCTGGGCCAGTGGTCGGGCATCTCCTGGTCGGTGTCGGAGCGCTTTACAAACCCACATACCTGAGGGTCAAGGATTAGGTCTCCTGTAGAAATAGTCGGTCTTGTTCTTCGAAAGAAAGAATGTGGAACGAAGCTCCAGGGTCACAGTGCTCGGCAAGACGGAGCTCTCGGGGGCGTGCGTCTGAACGACGAATCGATCGCCGGCGGAGGCGGCGAACTGATTCAGATGATACGCCCAGTCTCCGTGACGCTCAGTGGTCGTTTCCTCCTCGTTCCACCCCTCCACAACCAGAACGATGAATGTTCCCGAATCCCAGGCATCGCACAGCGGCGAGTCGGCCTCTTGAGTATGAGATGGAGAGTCCCAGACAAACAGGAGCCGAAGGCCAATCCGAACACGACCTTCGTGATCGACATCATCCTATTCGAGAGCAATCTTTCTTCGTTGGGAAGAGCGGAGGGCGCGTCGGCATCGTGTTGGAACCGAAAATGTCGAGGAGGGAAGCTATTCCGGGACGAGGGGCAGCCGGGGACCGGTGGAAGGACGTGTACGACGGGGGCGATGGCGAAACCGGGTCGAAATGCGGGCCGCGCTCATGCGATCATCGGTGGGCCCGGGGGGACTTGAACCCCCGACCGATCGATTATGAGTCGACTGCTCTAACCAACTGAGCTACGGGCCCAACAGGGGCACCGCTCATTGCCTGCGGTGCACGCGACATGGACGCACGACCCCGCGCGCCGACAGTTCCGCGGACGTCTGCCGGGCTTTTCAGGAAAGATGACGGTGGAGCCTCCGCGTACGTCGAGGGGGCGGTGGCTGGAACCATCGAGTGGTTGGCCATCGACAGGTCCGGCGCCGCCCGTTCGTTCTCAAGTTGGCCGGCCGCACCCGTTTCCAGCGTGCACGACATGGGCAGAGGGAGAGAAGGAAATCGGTGCCAGCGTTTCTCCATAAGTGTCGGTGTCAGTCCCGTCCGAGGTGGGGACCCTGGAGGGCATGGCCCTACGGCTGCTCCTGTGGTCATGAGCAAACGAACAACCGGCCAAGAGCCAATTGTTTGGGGAAGACCACCGGGCCGAATGAGCGAAAGGGAAAGAATAATTGAGCCAAAAAAGTGAAAAATTGGCAAATATTCGCACATGTAATCGGTTACAAAAAGGAACTGGGTTGAGGAAGGCTTCCGTCTCACTGTAGAATATGTGTTGTTAATCCAAATACAGATCATCTTTTCGTTGCTTCAGACCGCCATTTCTATGCAGATCCGATCGCTTCTCATTCTCGTTGGGACCATCGCTGTGCTCACGCCCTCCGTCGCGGTCGCTGCCCCGGGCGGGGAGAGCGCCGCTGCGTCCGTGCAGACGAACCTCGACTTCGTCTGGATGACCGTGGCGGCGGCGCTCGTCTTCTTCATGCAGGCTGGGTTTGCGCTGCTGGAGACCGGCTTTACGCAGGCGAAGAACGCCATCAACATCATCATGAAGAATGTGGTGGACGCCTCGGCCGGGGGGCTCGTGTTTTTCGCCGTGGGGTTTGCGCTGATGTTCGGGCCGTCCTGGAACGGGCTTGTCGGGACCGGTGGGTTTTTCCTGACCGGCATTGAGGGGCAGTCGACGGCCTGGACGTACGGATTCTTTTTCTTCCAGGCGGTCTTTGCGGCCACGGCGGCCACGATCGTCTCCGGGGCCGTAGCTGGGCGGGTCAAGTTCATTGGGTACCTTCTCTTTTCGGTGACCATCACCGGGCTCATCTATCCGGTCTTCGGGGCCTGGGCCTGGGGCGGCCTGTTCAACGGAGGCGGATGGCTGGAGCAGCTCGGGTTCATCGACTTTGCGGGCTCGACCGTCGTGCACTCCATCGGCGGCTGGGCGGCCCTGGCCGGGGCGCTCGTGTTGGGGCCGCGGCTGGGCAAGTACGACGACGATGGGGCGCCGCAGGACCTCCCGGCGCACAACCTCCCGCTCGCGGCGCTTGGGGTTTTCATTCTGTGGCTCGGGTGGTTCGGCTTCAATGCCGGCTCGACGACCGCAGGGACCACGAGCATCGCGCTGATTGCCACGAACACATTCTTGGCGGCGGGCGCTGGGGCCGTGGGGGCGACGATAACGACCTCGCTCCGCACCGGGGTGGCCCGAGCACGCATGGCCCTGAACGGGGTGCTCGGCGGACTGGTGAGCATCACGGCCGGATGTGCTACGCTCATGCCGGGCTTTGCGGTCCTGGCAGGATTGATCGCGGGGGTTCTCGTGGTATACGGAACGTACGCCATCGAACGCATCGCCGACGATCCGGTCGGGGCCGTGGCTGTGCATGGCATCTGCGGGGCGTGGGGCACCCTCGCGGCGGGGCTGTTCAACGTGGGGGCGTTCAGCTTCTCGCAGGTCGCCGTGCAGCTCATCGGGATTGGGGTGGCCTTTTCCTGGGCCTTTCCCACCAGCTACGCGGCCTTCATGCTCGCGGACGCTGTGGTCGGGATCACGCTCACGGAGGAGGTTGAAGAGAAGGGGCTGGACGTCCACGAGCACGATGCCGCGGCGTATCCCGACTTCGAAGACATTCAGTCCGACTTTGAGCAGGCGCACCAGGAGGCGCTCGAACAGGCGTAGCCGGTGGACGAACGGGACGCAGCCCGATCCGTGCGGCCCGCCTGTGACTGTCCACCGGGCGGAGGCAGCGGGGGACCGTCGCTCTTCGTCGCCGCACCGGTCGGGGCGGGCCCGTTCCGGGCTGGAGGAGTCGCGAGTGTCCCATCCCAGTGTAGAAGCGTGAGCAAGCAGGAATGTGAAGAAAATGAAGCGCTTCCGGAAAAATCTTTACGCGTTCTACAAAAATATTTTCAGTATTGACTTGACAAACCAAAGAAAGTCAAGTAAGATAGCGACGAGTCAAAAAGAAATAGCAAGCGGAGCCGGTGGCACGCAGCATTGACGAGATCGACGCGAAGATCCTTGAGCTTCTGCAGGAAGAGGGTCGCATGAAGCGGAGCGACGTTGCAGACGAGGTCGATCTATCGATTTCCGCTGTGAGCGAGCGCATGCGTAAGCTTGAGGAACGCGGCGTGATTCAGGGATACAAGGCGATTGTGGATCCGAAGCGATTACATCTGGACATCACGGCATTCATCCGGGTGTCCGTCGACGGATCGGAGCAGTATCCGGCCTTCGTGGACGAGGTCATCGACATGGAACCGGTGCTGGAGGTGCACTCCATTACCGGAGCGGGGTCGCATGTGCTGAAGGTACGCACCAAAAACACGACGACCCTGGAGCGTTTTCTGTCGAAGATCCAGGCCGTGCCGGGCGTGACGCAAACGACCACGAGCATTGTGCTCAGCACCTTCGAGGAGTCGCGTGCGGTGCCGGCCGAGCCGATGGAACTCTACGATTACGACGAGGACAACGTCTCGTCGGCCCCGTGAGGGGAACGAGGAAAGGCATCGCTCGCTCTGGGCGATGCATTTTCTGTTTGAGCGTACCCACTCAATTAATCACACACCCAAACACATGGCAACTGAACAAGACGTTCTCAATAAAATCGAGTCGGAGGACGTGGACTTCCTCCGTCTGCAATTCACCGACATTCTGGGTCGGGTCAAGAATGTATCGATTCCGGCCAGCCAAGCCGAGAAATCCTTCGACGAAGGGATTTACTTCGACGGGTCCTCCATTGAGGGCTTCGTTCGGATTCAGGAGTCGGACATGCGGCTGGAGCCGGATCCCGATACGTTCGCGATTCTTCCGTGGCGAAGCGAGCGGGGCGATGAGACGACCACCGCGCGCCTCATCTGCGATGTCTACAACACGTCGACGGGGGAGCCCTTCATCGGCGACCCGCGGTATGTGTTGCAGCAAGCCATTGATCGAGCCAACGATCTCGGCTACGAGCTCAACGCCGGTCCGGAGCCCGAATTCTTCATCTTCGAGAATCACGAAGACGGAACGGCCTCGATCATCACGCACGACAAGGGTGGCTACTTCGACCTGGCGCCGAAGGACACGGCCCAGGAGATCCGGGCGGAGATTATCTATACGCTTGAGTCGATGGGCTTCGAGGTCGAGGCCAGCCACCACGAGGTGGCCCCCGGCCAGCACGAGATCGACTTCAAGTACGCCGACGCGCTGACGACGGCGGACAACATTGCGACGTTCCGGTCGGTTGTGCGGGCCACTGCGCAGCTTCACGATGTGCACGCCACGTTCATGCCGAAGCCCATTTCCGGCATCAACGGCTCGGGCATGCACACGCACCTCTCGCTGTTCGAGGACGGCGACAACGCCTTCCACGACGGCAGCGACGAGTTCAACCTGAGCGACACCGCCTACAGCTTCCTCGGCGGCATTCTGGAGCACGCGCCGGCCATTACGGCGATCTGCAATCCGACCGTCAACTCGTACAAGCGGCTCGTGCCGGGCTACGAGGCGCCGATTTACGTCGCCTGGAGCGACGTGAACCGGTCGGCCCTCGTGCGGAAGCCGGCGGCCCGCGTCCCGGCGGCCTCGCGGATTGAGCTCCGCTCGCCGGACCCGTCCAGCAACCCGTACCTCGCCCTCGCGGTGATGCTGAGCGCTGGACTCGACGGCATCGAGAAGGATCTCGATGCGCCGGATCCGGTGCGCGAAAACATCTACGAGTTCACCGAGGAGGATCGGGAGGAGCGCGGCATCGAGACGCTGCCCTCCACCCTTGGACAGGCCGTCGACGCGCTTCAGGAGGACGAGGTCATCATGGACGCGCTCGGCCCGCACGTGAGCGAGAAGTTCGTGCAGGCGAAGACGGAGGAGTACACCGACTTCCTCGCCTCGGTCTCCGAGTGGGAGCACGAGCAGTACCTGGAGACGTTTTAGCACGGGCATCTCAGTGAAGAATCCTCCTGAATGAGGAGTCCTCACTGAGGCACGTACCGCACGCAAAGAAGCGGCCGGCTTCCCTCGGGGGCCGGTCGTTTTTTGTTGGAAGGGGGGGAGGGCTCGTCCGGGTGGGGCCAGCCCGGTCCGAGTCGCCCACCGGTCGCGTTGAGCGGAAACTGGGGACCGAGACGGGGAGGCCGTCCGTGCAACTGCACCGGTCGTCATGTGTCTCGTCTGTGCGAGAGGCCCAATGAACGTGCTATCGATCTATACCATCGCCGCCCTATTTGTGGGGGCCGGTCTCTCTCATTTCTTGTGGCCGGGCGTCTTCGTGCGGATCATGCCGCCGTACCTGCCTCGTCCCCTTCTGCTCGTCTACATCAGCGGCGTCGCCGAAGTCCTGGGCGGGATCGGTGTTCTGATTCCCGGGCTTCGTGGGTACGCCGGGTGGGGGCTTATTCTGCTGCTGTGCGCCGTTTTCCCGGTACACATCTACATGGTGCGGCATCCCGAGACGTTTTCGATGGTTCCGCTGTGGGCGCTCTATGCGCGGCTGTCCCTCCAATTCGGCCTCATGGCCTGGGTGTACGGGGCGGCCTGTCGGTCGGGCGGGTAGTCGCATCGACGGCCCCGAACGGATCCGAGACGCGGTGTCCGGCAGACATGACCATCTGGTAACCAATGCGCCTGTGGCGTCCGCGGGACGGAAACGCATGGGCCCGTGCTCGTCAAACACAATCCGTAATAATTGTTGCTTGTGGCGGACCAACTTCAGGGATTGACGGCCGCCGCCGACAGTTCGCTCCGTTTTTGGACGACGCCCCACGCCCAATGTCTGCACGCCCCGAAGTGCTTGCTCGCGTTACTGACGCCGACTGTACGGGCAAGACGGCCCTGGTGACCGGCTCTACGAACGGCATCGGCCGCCTTGCCGCCCTGGCCCTGGGGCGTCTCGGGGCGACTGTCATCGTGCACGGCCGAGATGACGCAGCGGGCCGGGCCGTGGTGGCAGAGCTGGATGAGATGGGCGCCGACGCGACGCTCATCAGCGCCGACTTTACGGATCCGGACGCGGTGCGCCGACTGGCCGAGACGGTGCGTGATCGCACCGATGGGCTCGACCTCCTGCTCAACAACGCCGGGGGGCTGTTTTCGGAGGGACGCCTCGTGGGAGTGGGCGTCGAGCAGACGTTCCACGTCAACCACTTGGCCCCCTACCTCCTCACGGCCGAGCTACTGAACCACCTGCGCCCCGGCGGGCGGGTTGTCACGACCGCCTCGGAGGCGCATCGGGGCGCGACCCTCGCCCTGGACGCCGTGCAGGAGGTCGACGATTACTCCAGCATGGGCGCCTACAGCCGATCGAAGCTCGCCAACATCTTGTTTGCCGCGGAGCTGGCCCGTCGGTTGGAGGCGAGGGGACGCGACATCACGTCCAGCAGCGTCCATCCCGGCTTTATTCCCGGCAGTCAGTTCTGGCGGTTTATGCCGGGGCCGCTCGCCTCTCTCTTTGGGCTGATCGGGTGGATGCCGGGAACGGCGTCGGTGGCCGATGGGGCGGCCGCGCTCCTGTACGCGGCCGTGTCCGACGGGGCGGAGGCGACGGGCCGGTACTTCTCGAGACAGCAGCCCACGACGCCGTCGACGGCGGCCCAGGACCCGGATGCCGCGAACCGTCTCTGGGGCCGCAGCGCCGAACTTCTGGGCATGGAGGTGCCCCTCCCGCTTGACTCCGCCGATACCGGGACGACACCTGCGAACTGAACGTATTTCTTCCCATCGAGGAGCCCCCACCTATGCCCGACGCCCACTCCTCCTCTCAGGCGGACACCGCGTCCCCCGACCCGGTCGAGGCACTGACCGTGGACGCCCTGCACACCGCCCTCAACGATGCCGGGTACATCTGCTCGTGCCAACGGGCACGCAGTGTGCTGGCCGCCCTCATGACCGATCCCCTCGGCGGCTTCTTCGCGTTCGGCCCTCCCGGCACCGGCAAAACGTGGCTCCTGGAGGTGCTGGGTGAGATCCTGGACATGGACACCTTTTTCAAGCAGGTGAGCCCCGGCAGCCGCGAGGAAGACCTGATCCTCGACCTGCTGCCCGACGAGGAGGCTCCCTCCGGCATCAAGAAGCAGTGGGGCGAGCTGCCGAAGGCGGTGCAGGCGAGCCACAAGGGCAACACGCTCCTCATCCTCGACGAGTGGGACAAGACGCGTCCCACGGCCGATGCCTTCCTCCTGGACTTTCTGCAAAACGGCCGGGTCAACTACGGCGACATTCAGGTGCAGGCCGACATGGACAACCTCTACGTTGGCATCACGCTCAACGACGAGCGCGACCTGTCCGGGCCGGCCCACCGCCGGATGCCGTACCTCCACTTCGACCCCCTGCATCCGTCCCTCGTCCGCGAGGCGCTCCGCCGCTCCCACGGCGATCATCCCTACCGGGAGGCCGCCGTCAATCTCTACGTGCGGTGCGAGCGGTCGATGATGGAGAAAAGCTGTACGATCCAGGAGCTACAGCAGCTGCTCGACGCCATCACCGTCCTCGGCCCCGACGATGCCGACTGGAATCAGCTCGTGCTCGACTACGTGACGAAGGACCGCGACAACCACCGGCTCCTGAAAAAGGCCGAAGACATCGACCCCACCGACTGGTCGGACACGCGCTGGGAGGATCAAGACGCGGATCCGCTCGACCCGTCTGCCTACGGACGCGTCGAGGAGACGACGGGCGGCCCCGAGCTGGATCCGGCCGACGAGACGGCCCTGCCACCGATGGCGGACGTGAAGGGCTACACCGGCCCGACGAACGACGAGACGCCGGACCTCGCCGCGGCCTTCGCCGCCCTGGAACGGAGCGAGTCGGTGTACGACGCGCTCACACGCCGCGAACTGCCCGCCGAGGCCCCCGACCGCTTCGGGCGGGTCCGGGTGCAGGGCGACACCATCACGTTTGACACGCCGGTTCCCCTGCTCGAACATGACGGCTACGCGGCCGGCCTGTGGGGGCACGCCGGCGAGGTCGTATTCGCGGAGGACACCGCTTCACGCACCGACCTGCGCCTGTTGCAGGCGGAGCGGGACCTCGAATTCATCTCGTACGCCGAGGACGAACTCATTGCCCGGTACGAGGGCATTCACCTCCGCTGGACGCCCGACGACGGGGCGCACATCATCGTCCCCACCGCCCGCCGCGACACGTTCGACGCCCTGTTTGCGGGCACGTGGCTCAACGCGGAAACGGTGCCGAGCCCCGTCGATCCGCTGCCGACGCCCGTCCTGGCGCGTCTGGGAGCGAGCGAGGTCGGCACCATCGAGGCCCGACACGCAGGCGAACCGGTAGCCACCCCCTACTTCTCGGGGGTCTTTGACTTCTGGACGGGCAACGAGCACGACACGGTCGATGTCGACGACATCCCCGGGTACGACGACTTTATGAGGCACGCCGAGACGCATGCCGACACGATCATCGCCGAGGGGACGTCCGTATACGTCCTATTCGAAAACCTCATGATGGGGGTGCTGGGGGAGGACAATGATTATCTCACCGTGGCGGTGACGGGAGCGTTCGACCCGGCTCTCAACTCGTACCTGCAGCACTGGCTCCCGAACGCGAAGCTGTCGTTAAGCCGGCGCGGGCCGGCCCGGCACGACGGCACGATGCTCGCGCGGGAGGAAGGGTTCGAGGTGACCCGCCCGTCCGACGACCGGCCCAACCCGAGCAAGACGCTCGTACGCACCCGAAACAATGTGCGCTGCATCTACCGCGACGGCCGCCTCACCGTGGGAAGCCAGCTGCGGGGACGGCAGATCACGGCCGCCCATACCGAACGACTCATTGAGGAAATCGACCGTCAATTTCAGGCCCTGACTGAATAGCTCGTACCGTCGTCTTCCCCATGGCTGATTCAACCGACGATCCATCAGCGTCGTCCGAGCGCAAGGCGGCCCCCGAACCCAAGGTGGAGCGGATCTGGCGTCCGGATTCGACGGCGTCCGCTGTGTCCCCGCCCGAGACGGACGCCGCGTCGGCCTCGGAGGCCGACAGGGACGCTCCCGCCCACGACCCGGTTGCCCCGGCGGAACCGGCGTCGGACGGCGAGTCCGGCGTTTCCCTGGGTCCGGAAGACCCGCAGCTCGATCTCGATGTCCCCGGTCCCAGGCCGTCCGGCGCAGAGTCCTCGTCGCAGAACTCCGGGGGGCAGGAAGAATCCGGGGGGCAGGAGGAAGACGAGAGCCCCTCGTTGAGGACGGGCCCCGGCGATCAGGGCGCGACGGCCGGTACATCGTCCACAGGGGGCGACCCCGAGGGGGCGGCCGACACGTCCACGTCGCCCGACGCACAGGACCTTGGTGAGGCTCATGAGGAGGCGAAGCGGATCAACGACGGGGCCTTTGCCGACCCCGACGGGACCGATCAGACGGCCCAGTCGTCCCCCGCACCCCCTGATGCCGACCCGCATGCCGACACCGACTTCGTGACCGACGAGACGCGCCGCGGCAGCCCCGCCGACCGGGTGGAAGAGGCGATCCAGGACGCTGCGTACCGGCAAAACGAGGGCGAGGCGAAGAGCAACTGGACGCCCCGCGAACGCAGGGACCATAGGATTGCGACCACCTTCGCCCTCCTGGTCAGCAAGGTGGCCGAGGACATGAGCTACCAGCAGCGGTCGGGCGACGAGTTCTGGGACCCGCGCAAGATCATGCGTCGCCAGATCGACCACCGGCCGCTCCGCCACTGCAAGATGGAGTATACGAAGCGTCGCCTCGCCCTGCTGGTGGACACCTCGCCGTCCTGCCGGGACGAGGCCGTGTTCTACTCGAAGATTGCGTCCGGTGCCCTGCTCCGCGACGACATCGACATCTTCCTGTGTCCCAACGGCCGGATCGAGGCGAAATTCGATCCGGAGCCGATGCGCTTCGTGACCGATGAGCGCGGCGAAGACTGGGCCCTGGAGGGGCGCACCGTGCTCTACTTTACCGACTGGGACGGCAGCGCGCAACTGGTGCGGCATGCCCGAACCTGCAATCTCTACTGGTTTGACAACTGCGACCCCGAGCAGTACTGGGAGAGCCGCCGGGAGCGTCCCCAGCGCGTGCGGTTGCGCTACCGGGGCCGTCACTTCCACTGCCCCGACCCCGACACCTTCCGGCGCCTCGTCCGAAAAATCCGACCGTAGCCCCCCCGGCATCGAGCGGCTCTCCGCTCGGTTTTAACACATGATCGCCCCCGTGGCGCCGTCGGGCACTGGCATTCGCGGCGGCGGGGCGGTTATCTTTGAGATGCCTGCTCACGTTTCGGATTGCCGGGAGAAGAGGGCGTGCGCTTCGCCGGACGAGTTCGTATTGCGTATTTCGTATCGGGCTCGGTGCCACTCTTTACGCAATACGCGCCCTGAGTGCAACGAGGAGGTACCCTCGCGGTGAAATACGCAATAACGCCCCTTTTGCGATGGCGTCCCCGATGCCGGCGGGCACACCCTTTCGTCCCTCACTCCGAACGTCCCAACCTGAACCCGCATGATCGACCGCTATACCCGCCCGCCGATGGCGGACCTCTGGAGCGAAGAACAGAAGTTTCAATCCTGGCTCGACGTAGAGCTGGCCGCCTGCGCGGCGTGGAGCGAGATCGGCGCCATCCCGCCCGAGGACGTCGAGACGCTCTATGATGAGGCCGACTTCAAGGTCGACCGCATCAAAGAGATCGAGAAGGAAACGAAGCACGACGTGGTGGCCTTTACGCGGGCGGTCAGCGAGACGCTGGACGAGGAGAAGAAATGGGTCCACTATGGCCTCACCTCCACCGACGTCGTGGACACCGCCTACATGGTGCGTCTCAAGAAGGCCAACAGCCTCATCCGCACTCAGCTCGATCGCATGATCGACGTGCTGGCGGACAAGGCCCACGAGCACAAGCACACGCTCACGATGGGCCGCACGCACGGGGTCCACGCCGAGCCCACCACCTTTGGCCTCAAGATGGCCCGCTTCTACGACGAGATGAATCGCCACAAGGAGCGGTTTGAGCGGGCCGCCGAGGAGATGCGCGTGGGCAAGCTTTCCGGAGCGGTGGGCACGTTCGCCCACATTCCGCCCGAGGTGGAGCGTCACACCTGCGAGCGCCTGGGCCTCAAGCCGGCCACGATCTCCACGCAGGTGCTCTCCCGCGATCGTCACGCCAACTACCTGAGCGTCATTGCCGGCATCGGGGCCACCCTCGAAAAGATGGCCGTGGAAGTACGCCACCTGCAGCGCAGCGAGGTGCGAGAGGCCGAAGAGGCGTTTAGCACGGGGCAAAAGGGCTCCTCGGCGATGCCGCACAAGCGCAATCCGGTGGGCTCCGAGAACATCACTGGGTGCGCCCGACTGCTACGTGGGTACATGAACAGCGAGTTCGACAACGTGGCACTCTGGCACGAGCGCGACATCAGCCACTCGTCGGTCGAGCGCATTGTGCTGCCGGACGCGACGACGCTCCTCCACTACGCCCTCCGCCGCTTCAGCGGCATCATCGACGGCCTCGTCGTCTACGAGGACACGATGCGCGAGAACATGGAGGAGACCTACGGCCTCTACAACAGCCAGCGCCTCATGCTGAAGCTGATCGACAAGGGCCTCAACCGCGAGGATGCCTATGACCGTGTGCAGCCCCTGGCCATGACGGCGTGGGAGGAGGAGCGGCCGTTCCAAGAAGTGGTGGCCGAGTCCGACGACATCACGGAAATACTGTCGGACGACGAGATCGAGGAAGCGTTCGATCCGAGCTACCACGTCCGCAACGTGGACCGCCTCTTCCGGCGGGTGGGGCTGGAAGAGTAGCGTTGAGCGTCTTCACTCTCCGCAAAAATCCAGTTGAGACAAAAAAAGAAGGCGTCCGCTTGGGCTAATCTGCTGCAGTGTCAAGGCTCATTCTGTGCCCTCGAAGTCCTCGGTTCCGCCTCACAGAAGTGCCCGTTTTCAGACGACGTATTGCACCCCGAAGGCACTTCCTCATTTCCACTCAGGGCGCGGAATTCGTGTTGCGTGAGGCGGCCTGTGCGTCGCACGGGCTGCCGGATCAGCAGTCACGAATCACGTCTTCCCGAATTGGGCCGAGGATGCGCAGGGCATTCGCCACCATGTAGACTGATGGTCAACGCTGCACCAAGCCGGGCGGTGCTTTTTCCTCGTATCATCCTACCAGTAGTATAATAAAATGACTCCCCGGGTTGGAATAAACATAGGATAACAGACGTGCAACGAATTGTCCGGTCGGGGCGGGTGGACGGGACAGGCCCGAGCACGACGACGGGGGCGGGGGCACCTGACGCCGCGCGGGGTCATCGAAATGACGGACGACGGCGTGCGGTACCGGCCCGTGTTCGGCTATGCCCTGTTCGTTGCTGGCGGGGCCTTTCTCGCGTGGCTGCTCTACCGGGTTATGTCTCGGCAAAGCGTTTGTACGTTCCACGTTGATGGGCTGGTACGTTGACCGAGCACGCGCAAATGTACAACGTGCAAACGCATCAGCGCATGCGTTCAGAACCCTGGGGCAATGCGGAAGCCGAAGGTCCAGTCGGTGTCGGGACGCTGGAAGGGGCGGGCCACGTAGGTTTCCAGTAGCAGACGGCCCAGCACGTTGAACCGAAGCGTGGCGCCGGTGCTCACGACGGGGATGTTCGTTTTCGGACTGCGCTCCTCGAACGTCAGGAACTCTGGGGCCTGATTTTCGGTCCAGGCGATGCCGGCGTCGGTAAAGAGGCCGAGGGTGGTGGGGAGGTAGCGGAAGGGAATGAGGCTAATTTCCTTCGGTCCCAGAAGCGGTACGCGTACCTCGGCCCGCGTGACGAGGGAGCGCGTGCCGAAGAGGCGGTCAATCTCCGCGCACTGCGAGTCCGTGAGATCATCTGCGACCGGGGTGCAGTTCCGCCCACCTCGGCCGCCGCTCTCGCGGATGCCCTCCGAGATCGCCTGCGTGTTGTACCCCCGCACGAAACCTTGCCGGTACGGCTCGCCGATGTACTCGTTGCCGATGCCGAGGCGGGTATTCCGGAACTCGGCGCCGTAGTTGCCTACGTGCAGCCCTTGAAGGGCCAGCGTGAACGGCTCAGCGTAGAGGTAGCGACGCACGTCGGCCCGGGCCGTAATGAAGTTCTGTGTGCCCGCCGACGGGGTCACCTCCAGCCGCCAGCGCCCGCCCCGGATGGGGCCGGTGAGGGCACTCGTGGAGAAGTCGCGCACGTAGGCGAGGCCTGCTGTGGCGAGGTACGCCGGATCCTGCGCGTCATCGAACTGAAACCCCGCGTTGTCGTCGCGGAGGGCCCTGTTCACGTCGTCGAGCGAGAGGTTCTGGTTGAGGCCCTGCTCGTTTACGTTGACGCCGAACCCGTAGCGTGTGCCCCCGAGCGACAGCTCGAAGCGCCGCGTTGGGTCGAGTGGGTAGGTGGTGATGCCGCGGGCGGACGTGATGAACGCCCGGCGGAGTACGCTCACGATGCCGGTGTTGCCCTCGGCTGTTTCCAGCCGGAAGCTACTGGCCCCGAACACGAGCGGCGTGTGGCTCAGAGAGCCGCCCCAGTTGACCTGGCCGCGCTTATTGAGGTAGGCCACGCCGCCGCCGATGTCCCGGAAGGAGCCGCGCGCCTGTACCGAGACAGAGAGCGTCTGGTGGCCCAGCAGGTCGCCGAACCGGAAGCCAACACCGCCCGTTGCGGTCGCGCCCAGGGGGCCACCGATAGAGCCACCGAGGCGAGGCGGGGCAATAGCCTCTAATGAGAGCGACGGCTCGAAGTCGTCAGCGGCGTACGAAGTGGACGGCAGCGGCAGGCCGCTCCGCGGATCACTGAGGTTGGAGGCCACGAGGTCCGTCCCGTCCGCGGAGTACGGGGGAAGCACTCCCGCCGAGGCGACGGAGTCCCCCACGGCGGAGCCCGGTCGGGCCGTTTCGGTCGAGTCGGGCGTTTGCATCGGGGCGGCGGCCACCGAACTGGGAGCGGTGGCCGACGTGTCGGGAGCCGTTGTGTCGGAGGTCGTTGTGTCGGGCGCTGGGGGCACAGGGGACGCCGCGGCGGTGGTGGGAGAGAGCGGGCTCCCCTGCACCGTGTCGCCGTCAAGCCGGATCCCCGTGTACCGGTCGCCCTGATATACCGACATTATCATCTCGCCGCTCTGCCTGGCGACCGACATGGCGGGCGACATCGCAGTGATGCCGCTCACACCCGTCTTGAGGTGGGTGGTGCGGAACCGCTCGCCGCTTTCCAGATCCAGGCGATACACGTCCTTGAAGCCGTACTGGTCGCTGATGAAGTAGAGGCTTTCGCCGTCCGGTGCGAACTGCGGGTTGTGGTGCAGGGCGTCGCCGAAGGGCTCGCGGACCGTCACCTCGCGGCTGCCAACATCGATGAGCCCGAGGTCCATCTTCGAGGAGGGGGCCAGCAGACGCAGGTTTGTCTCGGCGCGGTCGGTGGCAAAGGCCAACGTCTCCCCGTCCGGGGCCCACGTGGGCTGGAGGTCGGCGTAGCGGTCGTTGGTAAGCTGGCGCACCTCGTCGGTCTTGAGCTCCAGCACGTAAAGGTCGCTCTTGCCGCCCTCGGTCCCGGAGAAGGCAATGCGATCTCCGCCCGGGGCCCACGTCGGGTTTTTGAGGGCCGGAACGCTTTTCACCTGAATGGTCCGTTCGATCTCCTCCGTCCGCACATTCCAGATTGTGAGCTGATTGTCGCCGTTGTCGGCACTCACGAAGGCCAGCCGCCGTCCGTCGGGCGACCACGTGCCCGCGGAGCTAATGAAGCGCAGTGCATTGAAATGCGAGGTTGTGTTCGCCCGATCCAGTTCCGCGACAATCTCGCCCGTTTCCGCGTCGGCCACAAACAGATTGAAATTGAAGATATTGCGCCGCGAGATGAACGCCACGTAGCGCCCGTTGGGGCTCAGGGTGGGCGAAATGTTCATCTTGGTGGCGCTCGTCTCAGGCGATAGCACCGGGGTCCCGAGGGAATCGGGCGAGGTGCGATCCGCCATGAGCGGCAGGTAGGCGTCGCGAGTGGCCTCGCCCCACTCCTGGACGAGAGAGTCGGCCGTCACGCCGAACATCTGCACGTGCGCTGAGTCCAGGCCCACAGTGCCTCCGCGTTTGTAGAGTTTCGTCACCGATTGGTCGCCGTACTTCCCGGCCACGTAGGCCAGGTACGCCTGCCCGTAGCGGTACGGAAAATAGGCCCGCGGATTCGACAGCTCCTCAAACGACGGCATCGTGTCGCGGCGCACGGCGTCGCGCATCCACATGGCCGTGTGCGAGCTGCGGCGGCCTACCGACAGGTACTCGGCCATGCCCTCCACCATCCAGAGCGGGAGATTCCGGAGCCGAATCTGCAGGCTGTCGGCGTTGAGCGCCAGGTCGTACTGAAAGGAGTGGACCAGCTCGTGGCCCAGGACGTGGCTTGTCTCCCCGTAGGAGGCAGACAGGGGCATCACGACCCGCTCGCGCAGGCCCTCCGTGAAGCCCCCCGTGCCCGGCCCAATGGGCTGCTGGGCGATATTGGTCTGCTGGAAATCCGCGTCGTTGGCGTAGAAGATGATCGGCTTCCGGTCGTCGAAGTGGTGCAGAAAGACCTCCGTGTGCCGCTCGTACCAGCGCTCGGCCATCCGGGCGGCATCGCGCGCAGCCGTCTCTTCTACGGGATAGTAGTGGATCTTGAAGTGCTCAGTTTCCAGCACCTTGAAGTCGAAGATGTCGTACTGCACCCGGTTTTTGCCGAAGTACTGCCCGGCGGCGTCGGGGACGGCGAGCACTCCGGTCAGGAGGGCGAGGACAGCGACTGCGATCGAAAGCCGATAGCGCATGAGAGGAGACAGCCGTTCGGGGAAACCGTCGAGTCGGCGGGGGGCGTGACCGGGAGAGAGGCCGAACGCCGTTGGAGGGGAGCGGCACCTCATGTGCTCAACGGAGGACGGAGAGCATTATTCTGGTCTGGTTCTGAAAATTGGGCAAACGAAAGAGGGCAGTCACGATCACGACCGATCAGGGAAATTATTGGAGGGGGGACGGAAGAGATCGACGAGGAGGACGTTGCTGTCCGCTTCGGAGGCAATATCCAGGTGAGGACGGGCCGTCACGGCAACGCCATCGCCGGCCCGCAATCGGCGCTCGGCCTCGCCGGGTTTTTGCTAACGGTAACGCTCATCTTCCACACCAATCTCGCGAAGCAGTAACAGCCGCTGCACTTCCTGAAGAACATCGCCGTCATGGGCGGACTGTTGCTCGTGATGGCGCAGAGCGCGGGGGGAGGGACGACTGACGGGGGAAATGATGGCGAGCCGGTCGCCGCACGTGCCGGGTAGAACGCTAGGCCGTACCCTCACTGTGGAATGGGCAAAGCGCTCGCTCTCGTCTGAGGGGGCGCTTTGCCCGTTTGGGCATTCACGGACGAAGTCCACTCTGCGCTACGCTTCTAATAGCTCCTTGTAGTTCAATATTGAACAAAATGGTTCCCATCGTTCATCTTGGCGATCGGAGTGCTCTACAGAGTTCCCGACCGTGTTTTCTTGTGGTGTTTTCTTGTGGTCGCGCGCATGCTTCTCCTTCCGTTGTTCGTCGCTCTGATGGTGCCCGTGTGTTCGGGGGCCGTTTGGGCGCAGTCGGCGGCCGATACGACTCGCATCGAGTACCGACTGCTTCGTCAGCAGGAGAACTGGCGGTCGCTCAAGGATGACGACCGTGGATGGGCTGCTCTCAAGGCCGTCCCGGTCGGGGGCGGTGCATCGACAGTCCTGACAGTCGGGGGAGAAGCCCGCACCTATGTTCACAACTGGCGGCACGAGCAGTGGGGGCGGTTGTCCGCCCACGATACCTATACCCTCCAGCGCCTGATGCTGCACGGCGACGTATCCAGCAGGCTGATTGGAAAACAGCTGGGCCTTCGGGCCTTCGTTCAACTCAAGAGTGGATTTGTAGCCGGACGGGATGGGCCGGTATTTTCTACGAGCAAAGACCGGCTCGGAATCAATCAGTCCTTCCTGGAAGAACAATGGTCATCCGGGCCCGAGCGCGCCGTGACGCTTCGGGCGGGGCGGGTCGACGCGTTTCTTGCTCAGGCGAGTACCACGCGGCCCGGGGTATTCGACAACGATCGGAAGACGGGACGCACGCTCTGGGGCATGCACATGACCCGTCAGGGGGCGGACGGACAGATTTCGCCCTATTATTTTGGCACGACGCGGGACATCGCCCCGACTGATCCCACGCTCCGGAGTACGCGACACACGTTTGGGATGCGCGGTTCGTCGGGGCAATGCCGGAGGTGACGTTCACCTGGCGGGCCAATCGACACCTCACGGCGGCGGTAGAGGCGAGTCACTTCCTCACCGGGTCTGTTTTGGACCGGTCGGGACGCGCCATGACGCATCTGGGGCTGCGGGTGAAATATCGGTTCTGAGTGCGACAGGGCGACGCGGCGCCGATAGGGGGCGTAACGCGTCTACGCATCCAGGCGAGAACTCATCTGTTAGGATCCAGGACAGGTTGGCTGCTCCGTCCGATTCTGCTTCTCTGCCTCAATGCCATTCATGGTTCGCTTTTTCCTCTACGCCCTCGCCGCTCTGCTGACCCTCGCCGTCGTCGGCTACTTCACTGTCGCCGCTCCCATCGCCGACGGCCGCTTCAACCAGGTGGGCGGCACGGTCGAGGGCCCCGTGTCGGAACGGGCCCGGGCCGTGCACGACACCCTGATGGTGGCGGACCTGCACAACGACCTGCTCCTCTGGCCGCGCGATCCGCTGGCGCGGTACGACCGCGGTCACACCGACGTGCCGCGGCTCCGCGAGGGCGGGGTGGGCCTGCAGGTGTTCGCTGCCGTCACGCAGGTGCCGACGGGGCGCAGCTACCAGGGCACCGACGCCGACGCGCTCGACCAGATTCCCTTTCTCGTCGCCGCGCAGCGGTGGCCCCCGCGCACCTGGACGAGTCGGCTCCACCGGGCGCTCTACCAGGCTCAGAAGCTCCGCCGCGCGGTCGACCGGGACGATCAGCTTTCGATCATCCGCACCCGGGACGATCTCGCCCGCGTCCGGGAGCGCCGACGGGCACAGCCCGACGTGATGGGCACGCTCCTCGCCGTGGAGGGGCTGCACGCCCTGGAGGGCGACGCGGCCAACGTCGACCGGCTTGTGGACGCCGGCTACCGGATGATGAGCCTCACGCACCTGCACGACAACGCCCTCGGCGGGTCGAGCACGGGCCTGGAGAAGGGCGGCCTCACCGAGTTCGGCGCCGACGTGCTGACTCGGCTGCAGAAGCACAACGTGACGATTGGTCTGGCCCACGCCTCCGAGGCGCTCATCGACGACGTGCTGGCCCGCACGACCGAGCCGGTCGTCGTCTCCCACACCGGCGTCCGCGCCACCTGTGACAGTCCGCGCAACCTGAGTGATCGGCACATTGAAGCGATTGCCGAGCAGGGAGGAGTCATCGGCATCGGGATCTGGGAGAGTGCCCTGTGTGGAGACACCCCGGCGGCTACGGCCCACGCCATGCGCCACGTGGCCGATCTGGTAGGCGTTGAGCACGTAGCGCTCGGCACCGACTTCGACGGCACCGTCTCGGTCCCGTTCGACGCCACCGGCCTGCCGCACCTCACCGACGCGCTGCTGGACGCGGGGTTCTCGCCGGACGAGGTGCGACAGATCATGAGTGGGAACGTGCGTCGGGTGCTGGGACGGACACTACCGGACGAGTCCTGAGCGGTCCGGAATTGGGAAACTGTAGGATGCGAGAGGGACTCATTTCGGGGCGGGAGCTCAGATCGTCGCTCGCCCTGATGGTTTCACCCGCTCTTTGGGGTCAAACGGCAGGGGAGCGTTGCATCCGCCGCCCCCGATTTGTACCGTATCTGACACCTACCTTCCCATCGTTGTGGAACGGCTCATTCGCTGGCCTCGCATTTTCTAATCCCGACCCGGTCATGTTTGGAGAGTTTGTGCCCCTGTTTGTCATGATTGCGCTGGCCACCGGACTGGCGCTCACCTTGCTGGCGGCGGCCGCGTACGTGGGGCCGAGTCGACCGAGTGATTCGAAGACGATGCCCTACGAGAGCGGCATGGACCCGGTCGGGAGTGCCCACGAGCGGTACTCGGTCAAGTTTTACCTCGTGGCCATGATCTTCATCGTCTTCGACATCGAAGTCGTCTTTATGTGGCCGTGGGCGGCCAGCTTTCACAGCTTCATCGACAGTGGGGCCGGACTCGGCGTGATTGCCGTGGTTACTCTCTTTGCCCTCATTCTACTGGTGGGGCTGCTCTACGACATCAAGAAGGGCGGCCTCGACTTCGAGCAGTAGTGACCGGCGAGATTCGAGGTTCGAGTGGGAGGCGGACGCGTCGAGGGCGATAGCTGTGAGTTCGACGGACGCGTGCGTTCTGGGGGACAGGGTGAAACAGGGGCGCGACCCTGGGATTTAACGCAGTGCCGTCAAAGGGTGGGGTTTCCTGTAAATCTGCATTCCTTCAATAGCCCGCAAAACTTATGGCTGGATCGAGTGGAAGCAATGGACAGAGCTTTTTTACGACCCGGGTGGACGCCGTCTTAAACTGGGCGCGATCCAACTCGCTGATGCCGATGCCGATGGGCTTGGCCTGCTGTGCCATTGAGATGATGGGTTTTGCGGGGCCGAAGTACGACTCCGCCCGCTTCGGAAGTGAAGCAATGCGGTTTTCGCCGCGCCAGGCCGACCTCATGATCGTCGCCGGCTGGTGCTCCTACAAGATGAGCCACGCGATCCGTCGTGTCTGGGACCAGATGGCGGACCCGAAGTGGTGCATCGCGATGGGCGCCTGTGCCTCTACCGGCGGCATGCACCGCTGCTACGGGGTGGTGCAGGGCGTGGACAACTTTCTGCCGGTGGACGTTTACATCTCCGGCTGCCCGCCGCGCCCGGAAGCGGTGCTGCACGCGCTGATGGACATCCAAGAGAAGATCCGCAACGAGTACTCGGTGGTTAAGGACTACAGCCACGGCGAGGCCGCTCAGGAGACGCCCCTCGTGCCGGAGAACTCCAAGAAGTTTCCCGGACAGCTCGAAAAGCCGAAGACGCCGAGCATGGAATTTGACATGCCCAGCGAAACGGCCGGCGACGGGGCGGACGACGAGTCGGTCGAGCCGGCACTCGCGTAGCTGTTTCGGCGTGCCCGTCCGGCGGCCCGCCCTTCTTCGCATTGACTGTGACGACCCGACGCGCCTATGCCCGATCCCAGCGACCCGCGTGCCTCGGAGCCCAACGATCCCGAGGAGCTTCGCTTCCAGTACACCCCTTCCGACGAGCCGACGCCTGAGCAGGAGATCGACAATCCGCACGCGAAGGACACGACGCGGGTGCCGGCGGTCATTGACGCCCTGCGGACGGAGTTCGGCGACGACATCCACGACGTGGAGCGCTACGCCAATGAGGACACGGTCTACGTCGCCAAGCAGCGGATTCAGGACATCTGCCGCTTCCTGAAGGAGGACGAGGAGTTCGACTACTTTGTCGACCTCGGTGGGATCGACAACTTTACCGACGAGGATCGCTACGAGGTCTTCTACAACATCGTGAGCACCGAGCGGCAGAAGCGCATCCGCCTGAAGGTGCGGGTGGACGAGGCTGACATGCGCGTGCCCAGCGTGACCGACATCTACCGGGCCGCCAACTGGAACGAGCGGGAGGCCTACGACATGTTCGGGTTCGAGTTTGTCGACCATCCGGACCCGCGACGGATGTACATGCCCGAGGACTTTGAGTATCATCCGCTGCGCAAGGAATTTCCCCAGTTGGGCGTGCCGGGGTCGCTGCCGCTGCCCCCGCAGACGCCGGATGGGGATCTCACAATGGATCCCTTTGCCGCCGCCCACGGATCCCAGCCGCGCAAGAGTTACGAGGAACCCCCCGTCGACGCCGACTCTGACGAATAGCGTTGGAACGTTGACACGGCAAACGTTCGAACGTTCAACGCTCTAACGCACCAACGCACACCGTACCATGGCCCAAGCACCCGATTTTCCAGGGCTCGACTTCGGCGACCGATTTCGGTTCTGGCCGAAGCACAACGAAAAGATTTATGAGCGCCTCGAAGGCAAGCATGCCTGGCTGGAAGAGAAGCAAGCGGCCCGAGGCGACGGCGATCTGCCCGTCACGGAGAAGGTGGAGAAGGACCCGCTGGAAAACGAGATGATCCTCAACATCGGGCCGCAGCACCCGGCGACCCACGGGGTGCTGCGCTGCGTCGTGAAGCTCGACGGCGAGACCGTGGAGAAGTCGGTCCTCGACATTGGGTACCTGCACCGCGGGATCGAGAAGCTCGCGGAGCACAAGACGTATCAGGAGTTCATGCCGTATACCGACCGCATGGACTACCTGGCGCCCTACTCCAACAACGTGGCGTGGTGCTTGGCCGTGGAGAAGCTAGCAGGCATTGAGGTGCCGGACCGGGCACAGTGGATCCGGATGATCATGAGCGAGCTGGCGCGCATCTCCTCGCACTGCCTGTGGCTGGGGGTGGGCATGATGGACGCCGGGGCGGTGTCCGGGTTCATTTGGACCTTCCAGCAGCGGGAAGAAATCTACGCCATCATGGACGAGGTGGCCGGCGCCCGCTTCACGGTGAGCCACAGCCGCATCGGGGGAGTGGCCAACGACTTTTCCCCGCGGGCCATTGAGATGATTGAGGACTTCACGGATTCGTTCCTCGATGAGGTCGACGGGTGGGAGACGCTTCTCAACCGCAACCGCATCTGGGTGGAGCGCAACCGGGACGTGGGCCGCATCACGAAGGAGGAGGCACTGGAGCTCGGGGTCACCGGCCCTAACCTGCGCGGCTCCGGCGTGCCCTACGACGTGCGCCGCTTCGAGCCGTACCTCAAGTACGACGAGGTCGACTTCACCATTCCGGTGCGCGAGGAGGGCGACTGCCTGGCGCGCTACTTCCTCCGGCTCGACGAGATGAAGCAGAGCGTGCGCATCATTAAGCAGTGCCTCGACCGCATGACGGAGGGGCCGATCCGCTCCGACGACGCGAAGGAGGCCTATCCCTCGAAGGAGGAGGTCTATTACTCGATGGAGGGCATGATCCACGACTTCATGTACACCGACGTGGGCACCGTGCCGCCGAAGGGCGCGCACTCGTACCACGCCGTGGAAGGGCCGAAGGGCGAGCTTGGCTTCTACCTTACCTCCGACGGCACCGGTCGGCCCTGGCGCGTGCGCATCAACGCGCCCTCCTTTACCAACCTGCAGGCCATGGAGTACATCATGGAAGGTTCCCTCGTGGCCGACACCGTCGTCATCATCGGCTCCCTCGACCCGGTCATGGGCGAAGCCGACAAATAGGTTTGTGCGTAGGGTGTTTGGGGGTGTGGGTCTACATCCGCGTAGCCTCGCCCCGAAACACCCACACTCCCATACACCCACACACCCACACGCGAAGTATGAGCACATTTGGCATCCAACAGCCCATCGTCGAGCTCCCAGACCAGGATCCGGAGCGGGACTTTTCCGACGAGGAGCTTGTGTGGACCGAGGAAGAACAGGAGCAGATCGAGGCCTGGGAGGAGCAGTACGCCGATGAACAGGGCGCTATTATGAAGGTGCTCTGGCTGGCCCAGGAAAAGTTCGGCTACCTGCCGCCGGAGGTCATCAAGCTCTGCGGCGAGACGCTCGACATGTCGTTCTCGCAAACCTACGGCGTGGCGACCTTCTACCATCAGTACTTTAAGGAGGAGAAGGGCAGCTACGTCCTCGACGTCTGCACCTGCTTTACGTGTCAGGTCTGCGGCGGCTACGACATCCTGCACTACCTGGAGGAGAAGCTGGACGTGCACGCCGGGGAGACGACCGACGACGGCATGTTTACGGTACAGGAGGCCGAGTGCTTAGGCTCCTGCGGGTCGGCGCCCATGATGGAAATCACGAACGGGGTGTACGTGCACCAGCTCACCCCCGAGAAAATCGACGACCTCATCGAGAGCCTGCGCGCGGGGGAGGTCCCGGAGTTTACGTCCGTCACGCTGCCGCAAGACGAGGACGAGATGGACGGGAACCGACGCACCGACGTGGAAAATACAACCACCTACGAGACGCAACCGCGGGCCGAGCACATGGAATAGTGTGAAGGCATGGACGCGTGGGGGCATGGAAGCAATGAATGCAGAGTATCCAGGCCGACACGCATCTCCGCCTGTTGCCCGATCGACTGAATTTTTCCGAGGCGTCCTCATTCGACCCCGTGTCCGCTTCGAATCCCCCGTCGGCCCGAGACATCCTCATCGAGAGCTTGGGGGGACTGTCCGAGCACGAGATGGAGCAGCTGTACGGCCCGAACTGGGTTTCCTTCGCGACCCGGAAAGTGCGGGCGCTCCGCGAGTCCCGGAAGTGGGTGTATGCCCTCGGCGTGACGATGGGGCTGCTGGCGGTGGCACTGCCCACGACGGCCTTTTATCACTACTATCAGTCGGTCGAGAGCTTCTCGCTGCTCAGCTTTCTGGGGCCGGTGGCCGCGGCCTGTTGCTTCGCCGCCGTGCAGATGGGCTGGGCCGCGCACATGTATCTGCGCTGGCGCCACCAGCTGCAGGGCTACCGGGCGCTGCGGGCCTTGGGGCGCGAGCAGGGCGAGGAGACGCCTGAGGCGGCGGCCTCGCAGGAACCGGCCTAGTGCAGCTTCAAACGATCTTTTGGGGAAAGCAGTTTGCTATTGCTCCACGCTCCAGCTTGAGGTATGGACGGACGAGGTCCGTCCGAAGCTCGATTGCACAACGGACCCTCCTTCGGAGCAACTGAGCACCGAGTCATCGGGGACCGAGGAGCGGGGAGCGCTCCGCTCTCGTCCCGTTGCGCTCAAGGCCTCAGCGGGGAAAATCAAAACAGCCTCTGAGATCGGTCCCACAGGGACCGCGACGACCTTCCACACACTGCTACACAACGACACAGACTCATGGAAGCCACGAATGGGAACGCCACCAACGGGGCGCCCGAGACGAAGGACTGGCGCTCATACGACCGGATGCTCCTGCCGCCCACCCAGGATCTCCATAGGCTGGAGGTGTACACCGAACACGACGGCTACGACCGTCTCCGCCGCGTCCTGGAGAACGAGGGGATGGCGCCCGGCGACGTCACCGGGGAGGTCAAGGCCTCTGGGCTCACCGGCCGCGGCGGCGCCGGCTTCCCGACCGGGGTGAAGTGGACCTTTATGCCCGACCCCGGCGAGAAGCCTCGATTCCTCGGGGTCAATGCCGACGAAAGTGAGCCGGGCACCTACAAGGACCGGCAGGTGATGGAGTACAACCCGCACCTCATGTTCGAGGGCATCCTTCTTGCCGGATACGCCATGCACATCGACACGGCGTACGTCTACGTCCGGGGCGAGTACACCGACTGGATTTCGCAGATGGCCACCGAGCTCCAGAAGGCCTACGATGAAGGCTACGTGGGCGAAGACATCCTGGGCTCGGACTTCTCGATGGACATCGTCCTCCACAAGGGGGCCGGGGCCTACATCTGCGGGGAGGAGACGAGCCTTATAGAGAGCCTGGAGGGCAAGCGGGGCTACCCGCGCTACAAGCCGCCCTTCCCGGCCCAGAAGGGCATCTTTGGATGTCCCACGACCATAAACAACGTCGAGACGCTGGCCCACGTCCCCCTCATCGTCGAGAAGGGCGGCGAGGAATACTCGAGCATCGGAGCGGAGGATATGCCCGGTCCGGCCCTGTACGGCATGTCCGGCCACATCAAGCGCCCCGGCGTGTACGAGTACCCGACGGGGATCCCCCTGACGGATCTCATCTACGACGTGTGCGGGGGTATGGCCCGGGACGAGGACCCCAAGGCGTTCGTGCCCGGCGGCTCGTCGACCCCCCCGATCCGGGCCGACAACATCGACGGCCTCACGATGAACGACGAAAGCCTCGGCGAGGTCGGTTCCCGAACCGGCACGCTCTGTCCGCTCGTGCTGGACGCGGAGACCGACATGGTCTCGTTTGCCCGTCGCGTCGCGCACTTCTACCAGGACGAGAGCTGTGGGCAGTGTACGCCCTGCCGGGAGGGCACCGGCTGGCTCGAAAACATCCTGGCCCGCATCGATCAGGGCGAAGGGCGCATGCGCGACCTCGATCTCATCCTTGAGCTTTGTGACCACATGGACGGCGGCCGCACCATCTGCGCCTTCGCCGACGGCGCCGTGGGGCCTGTGCGCGCCATCGTCAAGCGGTTCCGCGACGAGTTTGAGGCCAAGTGCCAGGCGTCGGTCTATCCCGTAAGCACCGAGGTGTCGGCGGGGCCCAACTCCGCCGTCGCGGCGACGGAGTAGTCCGCATCGGGAAAGACCCCGCCGTCCCGAAGAGACGCACTGGTTCGAAGAGTCCTCCTCATACGTGAGTGATGCGTGACTCGTGATTGAAGCGGCGGGCAGCCTCACGCAATACGCATCACGCGCCCTGAGTGCAAACGAAGAAGTGCCCTCGGGGTGCAATACGAAATACGTCCCGTATAGCTCGTCGTGCCCCCGTTCGGGGCGTGCCCGGCCGATCAAGTCACACTTCCTAGTTACACACGCCCCATGGCCCCCCGACAGGCAATTATCGATGCTCTGAACGAGGTAGAAGACAAGCTCTCGTTCGTGTCGGGGGCGCCGCCCGAGCCGCCGTTTGATGTCGGCCCCCTCGCGGCCCGACTCACGCGGGTGCGACGGTGGCGTACGGTCGTCATGTGGAGCCAGGTCGCATTCTGTCTGCTCGTAGGCATCGCCGGGCTGCTGATGATCTCGGACATCGGCGTGCCGCGCATCGTCATGGCTGTGCTTGCGGGCGGGGGCATCGGCCTCGTGTTCGGCGTCCGCAATCTGGTCTACTGCGCCCAGGCCGAGCAGCTCTACACGGTGCTGCACCGGTCGGAAGAGGACGCTGAGGCGCGGTAAGGCGATGTGTGATCAAGGCGCATCGAGCACGGTTGGTCGCCGGAACTGCTTGGTGATTGTTGAACGGTAGAGGGGGCGATCCGTAAAGATTGGAAAGTCACATCCGGAATTGTCTGTATGATCGGTATGGCTGCTGCCACGCCTCCGGCTCCCCCGTCCTCGATTGCCCATCGGGTCGTGAATAACGAGCCGGTCTCAATCGAAGAGTACCGGACGTTTCAAGAAGAGGAAGAGGGTCGATACGAGTACGTTGACGGATGGATTGTCTCTATGACGGCCGCAAGCTGGTCCCATAGCGTTATCGCCTCAAATATTGATCGCACGCTTGGGAACCAGCTCCACAAGACGGACTGTCGAACGGCGTCTCGCGACGTAGAGGTGGAGCTGCCCACGTCGGCCTCCAATGCCTTCCCGGACGTTGTGGTCGTGTGTGGGGATCCGAAGTTTGCGGACGAGCGCGCTCTTCGACTGCGAAATCCGAGCGTCGTTGTAGAGGTGTTGTCGCCCTCGACGATGGATTATGACCGCGGCGAAAAATTCGCCCGCTACCGGCAGCTGGACACCCTTCAGGAATATCTTCTGGTTGCTCAGGATCGCCCTCACGTCGAGCACTACGTACGGCAGGAGGACAGCTGGCGCTTTACCGAGACCGATGGGCTTGACGCAGAAATTGATCTTCCCTCCCTTGACGCCACGCTTCCGCTGTCCGAGATTTATCTGGACGTGTCCTTCGACTCCGACGAAAACGAGTAGGTCGCGTCTCCGCTCCGGAACCCATCCCCATGTCCCAACTACAGATGGTGAGTTTGTGTTTTCCCCTTTGCCAGCGGGGGACTGGACCAAGTCTACCGAACGCACAACCCTGAACGTACGACGCGCAACGCACAACGCGTGACGTTCAAACGCTCAACGCACCACGCCCAACGCCGAACGCCGACATGCCGATCGTCACCATCGACGGAACGACCTACGAGTACGAGGGCGAGCAGAAGCTCCTGCAGTTCTGCCTGAACCAGGGCATCGAGCTGCCGCACTTCTGCTACCACCCCGCCATGTCCATTCCGGCCAACTGCCGGCAGTGTCTGGTGAAGGTGGGCATGCCGAAGCAGAACCGCGAGACCGGCGAGGTGGCGCTCAACGAGAACGGTGAGGCCGAAATCCAGTACCTGCCGGGCCTCCAGGCCAGTTGTACGATCGACCTGGCCGACGGCATGGTCGTCGAGACGCACCGGTCCAGCGAAGAGGTGCGCGACGCGCAGACCGACAACCTGGAGTTCCTGCTGGCCAACCACCCGCTCGACTGCCCGATCTGCGACCAGGCCGGCCACTGCCCGCTGCAGATCCAGGCGTACAAGTATGGGCCGGAGGGGTCCCGCTTCGAGTTCCGGAAGGTGCACAAGCCGAAGCGTGTGAAGCTGGGGCCGCGCGTGACGCTCGACGCCGAGCGCTGCATCAACTGCACGCGCTGCACGCGCTTTACCGACGAGGTGTCCGAGAGCGGGCAGCTCACCATTGCGAACCGGGGGGTCAAGAACTATCCGATAACGGCGCCAGGCGAGGAGTTCGACGACCCGTACTCGATGAACACGATCGACATCTGCCCGGTCGGCGCGCTCACGGCCACGGACTTCCGCTTCAAGGCGCGGGTCTGGGAGATGAGCTCCACGCCCTCCATCACGACGACCAACGCGACGGGGGCCAACTGCAAGTACTGGGTGCGCGACAACCAGGTGCTCCGCATCACGCCGCGGCAGAACATGGCGGTCAACGAGTACTGGCTCCCGGATGAGGACCGGCTCGTCTACAACAAGTTCAACGACAATCGCCCGGACGGGCCGCACGTGCGCACGGACGGTACCCTGAAGGGCACCCGCTGGGAGCAGGCCTACGCCAAGGCCGCCTCGCTGCTCGGCAGCACCGATCCGGAGCGGATTCTTTTCCTCGGGTCGGCGAACGCGACCGTCGAGGACAACTACCTGCTCACGCAGCTCGCCGACGCGGTGGGGGCTGACGCGCCGCGCTACATTCCCCACATTGAGCCGGGCGCGGGCGACGACTGGCTCATCACCGACGACAAGACGCCCAACGCCAACGGCTGCGAGCGCCTCGGCATCCGGGCCGTCGACGAGGAGCTGGTCGGTTCTCAGATCGCGAACGGCAAGTACGATCTCCTCTACGTGTTGGAGGACGACCCGGTGGGCTCCGGCCTCTGCACTGCCGACGACCTGGAGGACGTAGACGTAGTGCTTCACTACTACAACACGACCAACGAGACGCTGTCCCGCGCCACGGCGGCGCTGCCGGCGGCGATGGTGGTCGAGACGGTGGGGACTTACGTCAACCAGGACGGCCGCGCCCAGCGGGTGCGCCCGGCGAAGGAAATCCAGGGCGTCAACCGCACGCTCATGATGGAGATGGGCACCAACCGCGAGGACGAGCACGGCACGCCGTTCGACCGCTGGCACAACGACGAGAACCGCATCAACTGCACCCCCAGTTGGGAGATCCTGCCGGAAATTGCCCGGAAGCTCGGTGAGGACATGAACTATCCGAAGGGGCCGAAGCAGATCATGGACGAGGTGCAGTCCACGATCGACGCCTTCGAGGGCGCGACCTACGACGCCATGGGGCTGAAGGGCGTGCAGCTGGAGGAGGTCGAGGCGGGCGCGGCGGCGTAAACGAGTCCCAGTCCTTCTTCTCCGATGCAAATTTCCCCACCCCTCGTTACTGATTCGCGTACGGGCAGGTAAAGGATATCCTCCGTATTGGGAAGACCGTGTTATTCTATCAGCGGAGATCGTCTTTAGAAACCCATTCACGTATCAGTATGCCCCAGTCCCCTGCCGACATCCAGACATCGCAGGCTACCACAGCCGGGCGGGATCTCTTCGCGAGCGGGCGGAAACGGGCGCAGAGATGGGTGCAGGCCGACGACGAGGACACGCAGCTCCGGACCGCCCGGGCGTTCTGCACGGCCCTCCTCGACACGTACTGGTCGTCCATCCAGCCGGACCGGGATCCGCTTCCCCTTCCGCCGGTCGTCGAGCGGTACGAAACGGCGTCCCTTACGAAGCCGGCCCAGAAGCTGGCCTGCCGCCTCGGCGAGGCCGCTGCTCGCTTCGGCCCGCTGGAGGCCGGGTACCAGATCGGCCGCGTCTACACGGCGACGCTTCCGTCGGCCTACCAGTCCCAGCACGGCATCTACTACACGCCACCCGCCCTTACGCAGCGCCTCCTCGACCTCGCCGCACGATCCGGCGTGGACTGGGCAGCCGATACGGTGCTCGATCCGGCCTGCGGCGGCGGGGCGTTTCTGGCGCCGGTCGCGCTCCGTATGGCCGAGGCGCGAGGGACGAACGATCCGGCTGAGACTCTCCAGCACATCGCCGATCACCTTCACGGCTACGAAATCGATCCCTTCGGCGCCTGGACGTCGCAGGTCCTTCTCGAAGCCGCTCTGCTCGACGTGTGCCGGGCAGCGGGAACGCGACTCCCGGCGGTCGTCGAGGTGACCGATAGCCTCGATCGGGGCGGGGAGAACGAACGGTTCGACTGCGTGATCGGCAATCCGCCGTACGGGCGCGTCACCCTTTCGTCAGAGCGACGCGAGCAATTCGACCGCAGCCTGTACGGCCACGCCAACGTCTACGGCCTCTTCACCGATCTTGCGCTTCGCCTCGCGGCGCCGGACGGTCGCGTCGCGTTCGTCACCCCGACCGGCTTTCTGGCCGGCCAGTACTTCAAGGCCCTCCGCGGCCTCCTCGGTCGGACCGCTCCGCCCGCCCACATTGACTTTCTCTCGGTGCGGGAGGGCGTCTTTGCCGACGTGCTTCAGGAAACCCTCCTTGCCGTCTACGACAAAACGCGACAGACGGCCGGCTCTTCCCCGGCTCAGGTGCACGTCGTGTCCCCCACCGCGCCGGACACGCTGGACGTCGAAGAGGCCGGTACGTTTCGCCTTCCCAACGATCCGACACAACCCTGGGTTATTCCTCGACGCGCCGAGCAGGGACTGCTGGTGGAAGGCATGCACGAGATGCCCTGCCGCATCCAGGACTACGGCTACGAAATCAGCACCGGCCCGCTCGTCTGGAACCGGCACAAGGAGCGACTCCGAACGGAATCGACCCGCGAGACCCATCCACTGATCTGGGCCGAAGCCGTCACGGCCGACGGAGACTTCCGGTTTCGGTCTGAAAAACCCAACCACGAGCCCTACTTCGACCCCGGTGACGACCAGGACTGGCTGGTCGTCCGTCAGCCCTGCGTCCTCGTCCAGCGAACGACGGCGAAAGAACAGCACCGTCGCCTGATTGCCGCTGAACTTCCAGGACCGTTCGTCGAGAAGCACGACGGTGTGGTTGTAGAAAACCATCTCAACATGGTCTATCCCGCCGCCGATCCCTCCGTTTCGGTGCGCGCGCTTGCGGCCCTCCTGAACAGTGAGATCGTCGATCAGGCCTTTCGGTGCATCAGCGGGAGCGTGGCCGTCTCGGCCTACGAACTGGAGGCCCTTCCGCTCCCCTCTATCGAAACGATGCAGGCGGTTGAGGAGCTTCTCCAGCAAGGGGTGCCCGCCGCCCAGATCGAATCCCTTCTTCGAGACGCGTATCTCTCGTCGCATGGATGAGTTGCCTCCCGTGCCGCCGGTCGAGACGATCCAGGAGCGCCTGCGGCTCATCTTTCCCGAGGGCACCCCGCACCGAAACTACTGCGTGCGGGACATGGCGGCGCGGACGGTGTTCGTGATGCTGTACGTGGGCGCGATTGCCGACGAGGACCGCTGGGTTCGCCCCGATCAGGTCACACGGATGACGGACGAGCAGGCGTCGAACCTCGACCCTGACCGTCGAACCGAGTGGCGCGAGTGGTCCCTGCGATCGAAGTCAAAAGTCGGCTCCATTCCCGGACGCTGGTACTCGGACAACACCCGAGAATCGATCCGCGACGAGACCATTCGCGACGGACTCATTCCGTTAGGGGCCATCGTCGAGCGCGAAGGGCTTCCTACCACTTCGCCCCGTCCCCGATACGGGCTCGACCGGGCGTTTGCCGCCCTGTTCGATCCGGACCTGACAGATCCCGAGCTAACCGAAGCCATCGAGGACTGGCAGGACACCCACCTGTCGCCGGGGGCGCGGGCCCGCGTCAAAATTATGCAGCGCACGACGTCCGCCGAGGACGAGAGCGTACTGGTGCGCTTTCCGAGTGAGCAGACCCGTCGAATGGCGCCGGGGCCGAGCTCCGACATCTCGAAGGCGGTCGTCGAAGAATTTGCGCCCCGCTTTCTGAAAGAGCCGCGGGTCGTGTTCTTGAGCGAGAGTCGAAACAAGGTCGTCGCACGGGACGAGTCCCTGGCCGAGGACATCGGTCTAGATCTCGAACCGGACCGCCGCCTCCCCGATCTCATTCTGGTTGACGTGAGCACGTCCGATTTCCTCCTCGTTTTCGTCGAGGTTGTCGCCACCGATGGTCCTGTCAACCGGCGTCGCCGAGAATCCCTGCCACAGTATGCACTCGACGCTGGTTTCGACCCGGAGCAAGTCGCTTTTGTCACCGCTTATCTCGACCGAGACGATTCCTCATTCCGAAAGACGGTGACGGTGCTCGCCTGGAATACGTTTGCTTGGTTTATGTCGGAGCCGGAAAAGATCATGGTCCTCAAGAGCGGAAATGAGAAAAGTGGCACTCTGGCAAGATTGACGAAGTAGGTCGAGTCTCGTCAAACGACAGAAGTGTTTTGCTTTCAGCGCACGCCTTGGCACTCGTGCGTCGTCCCATTTTCTATCACCCTGTACTTCACGGATTCGGTCAAACGAGGTGAGGTCTTATGGACAAAGACGTAACCGTATGGTACGACCGCGAGGGCGATTACCTGGAGGTCCTGTTTGAAGAGAAGGCGGGGTATTTTCGGGAAACCGACAACGACGCCGTGATGGAGAAAGTCGATCAAGACGGACATGTTATCGGTTTCTCCATCCTCAACGTGAGTGAGCCAGAAGCGGCGGCACCGGTATCGGTCACGCTGCGAGACGTGGCAGCGTAGCTTCTCGTCGTCCGGCGTACGTTCTATGCTCATGACTCGTTGGCCGAGCCCGTTCTATAATTCTATAAGATGAGCATCCGCGCCCTCTGTCAGAAAACAGAAGCGAACGTCGTTTTCTTTCCCGATCATCGGTGCCGTTAACCCTGAAATCGCTTCCGTCATTCTCCCGGAACGCACCCCAAACCCCGGGCGTGTGTGATAGGCCACCACTCGTCCTGATTGCCCGCTGCCCACGCCCATGAAGATTGCCCTTGCCCAGATCAACCTCACAATTGGGGACCTGGATGGGAACCGGAAAATCATCCTCGACCACGCCCGGCAGGCCCACGACCGTGGGGCCGACCTCGTCGTCTTCCCGGAACTGGCCGTCACGGGCTACCCGCCGCAAGATCTGCTGGAGAATCCCTTTTTCAAGAAGGCCGTCCAACGCACGGTGGACCGGATCGCGGAGGCCGTGCCGTCGGACCTCGGGGTGCTGATCGGCGCGCCGGTGCCGAACGAGGATACAGTTGGCAAGCCGCTCCGGAACGCGGCGCTTCTCTACGAAAACGGCACGCTACAGGGGCAGGTCTATAAGACGCTGCTCCCGACCTACGACATCTTCGACGAGGACCGCTACTTCGAGCCCGCGGAGGCGCGGGGCGTGATCACGTGGCGCGGCGTGCGGCTCGGCGTGCACGTGTGCGAGGACATGTGGAACGTGCACCAGCCCGAGGGCTTCGAGGGCAGCAACCGCTACGAGTGCGATCCCGTGACGGAGCTGGGCGACCGCGACCCTGATCTCTTCATCAACCTCAGCGCGTCGCCGTTCTCCCTCGGCAAGCATGACACGCGCGATGAGCTGATCCAGCACATTTGCCGCCGGCACGAGCGCCCGTTCCTGCTCTGCAACCAGGTGGGCGCCAACACCGAAATCATCTACGACGGCGACAGCCGCGTCCACGCCGCCGACGGCACGCAGGTGGCCTGCGCCGCCTCCTTCGAGGAGGACCTGCTGTTCTGGGACACTGAGACCCCGGTGGAGGCCTGCACCCCGGAGCGCGACCGCATTGCGGATTTGCACGACGCCCTCGTGCTCGGCATCCGTGACTACTACGAAAAGACCGGCATCTTCGACAAGGCCCTCATGGGCCTCTCCGGCGGCATCGACTCGGCGGTCACCTGCGCCCTGGCCGCCACCGCCCTGGGGCCGGATCGCGTGATGGGGGTCACTATGCCGTCCGAGATCTCGTCGGAGGGCTCGATCACCGACTCCGAGGCCCTCGCCGCCAACCTCGGTATCGAGTTTCAGGAGATCCCGATTAGGCCCGCCGTCGACGCCTTCGACACGATGCTGGCCGACGCCTTTGCGGGCACCGAGCCCGGCATGGCCGAAGAAAACATTCAGGCCCGGTCGCGCGGCGTCACGCTGATGGCCCTCTCCAACAAGTTCGGGCACCTGCTGCTGTCGACCGGCAACAAGAGCGAGATGGCCGTGGGCTACGTCACGCTCTACGGCGACATGAATGGCGGGATGGCCGTGCTCAGCGACGTGCTCAAGACGCGCGTCTACGAGCTCGCCCACCACATCAACGAGCGGGCGGGTCGGAAAATCATTCCGCAGAACACGATCGACAAGCCGCCGACCGCCGAGCTGCGCGAGGGGCAGAAGGATACTGACACCTTGCCGCCCTACGACGTGCTCGATGCCGTCCTGGAGCGCTACATCGAACAGAAGAAAGAGTGGGGGACCATCGTCGACGAGACGGATCTCGATGAGGACCTCGTCCACGACGTACTGCGGCAGGTGGACCAGAATGAATATAAACGCCGCCAGGCGCCACCGGGCCTCCGCGTCACCGAGAAGGCCTTCGGGAGGGGCCGCCGCATTCCCATCGTCATGCAGTGGGACCGCGAAGACGGCGAAGCCCTGGCCTCCAAGGCCGCCCTCTCCGAACGCCGGCAGGCACGATGAGCACTCGGGGCGGCGGTCGACTGAGTGTTTCAGCCGATGAGAGAGACGCTGTTGGGCGGTCGAGGTTCTGCAGTGCCAGGACGGCATGGAGGCATGGACGCGTGGATGCACAGGCGCCCTGAACGAGGCGGATGCCGAGGGAAGAAGTGCTCTTGGGGTGCGCCCTGAACGAGGTGTAGCCGAGTGAGGAAGTGGTGTCTTGGGCCGCGCCCCGAACGAAGAGGACACCGTCACGCGGCGGCGCGAAGAGTCGATCGCTGGAGAAGCACAACGCATGTTCGCCAGCACCGTACCAGAGAGTACGACTTGTCCGACGGGTGGGGACAAAGAGGAGCGGGGACGGCGACTCGAGAACAGATGGACCCTGCTGCGATCACGCCCACCCCCCCCAAACGCACACACGCCCATACGCAGTAATGATCGCCTACGTCTCCGGCACGCTCGTCGACAAAGATCCCGAGACGGCCCTCGTAGATGTCAACGGCCTCGGCTACCGCGTGCATGTCCCCACGTCCACCTACAAGCGCCTGCCCGATACCGACGAGGACGTGACGCTTCACACCTACCACTACTTGCGCGAAGACAAGGAAGCCCTGTACGGCTTCGCCACGAAAGCGGAGCTCAGGGTGTTCGAGACGATGACCGATGTGTCGCGGGTGGGCCCTAAGCTGGCGCTTTCTGCCCTCTCGTCGATGCAGCCTTCCGAGCTGCGGGACCACGTGATGGACGGCGACACGAGCCGGCTCACCGAGATCTCCGGTGTCGGGAGTAAGACCGCAGATCGCCTCGTGGTGGAGCTGCGCGACAGCTTCGCGGACCTGGATGTGTTTGAAGACTCGGCTCCCATCAGCGGGGGCTCCGACGCCCGGGCCGAAGCGCGCGCCGACGCCCTCAAGGCCCTCACCGAACTGGGGCTCAGCAAGGCCGACGCCGAGCGCGCCATCCGGGCCGTGCTCCGCGACGACGCTGCCATTCAGTCTGCCGACGAGCTTACCCAGCGGGCCCTGAAGGAGAGTCAGCAACAGTAATGCGTATTGTGTAGTGCGTATTTCGTATCGCGACAGCCTGTTCAAACGGTCGGGTTGATCTCCCTACGCAATACGCAACACGCCATACAATCCTTGTCTCCGAAGGGCATCCACGCCGGGGTCAGGCTCGACGATCGCCGGGGGCATAGTCGAGAACCGGCAGGAATTAAAGAGCCCCTCGTTCGGTTCCCACAGGCCCTTCATTGATGGCTACACAGAAGCCTCGTACCTTCGAGACGATCCGGCAGTCGTGCGTTGCCCGAATCTCCTTCACACTCATCGCACATCAGCGCAGACCGGCCTATGTCCGACGACTTTCGCCTGTTCGCCCCCTCCGAAAGCACCGAGTTCGGACACACCGTCGCCGACGCCCTCGGTGTTGACCTCGATCCGCACCACGAGCAAACCTTTGCCGACGGGGAACACGAAATGCGGTCGGAAGTGAACGTGCGGGGGCGCGACGTGTTTGTGGTACAGCCCCTCTACGCCGACCCCGGCGTGAGTGTCAACGACAAGCTGTGTCGCCTCCTCTTCCTGCTGGGGGCCCTCAACGACGCCGCCGCCAAGCGTGTCACCGCGGTCGTCCCGTACCTCTGCTACCAGCGGAAGGACCGAAAGACGAAGCCCCGCGGCTCGGTCACGACGCGCTATCTGGGTGGGCTGTTTAAGTCCGTAGGCGTCGATCGGGTGCTGTCGATGGACGTGCACAACCTCGCCGTCTTTCAGAACTCCTTTCCCACGGTCGCGGAGCACCTGGAGGCGCGGCCGCTGTTTGTGGAGGAGATTGCCGGACAAATTGACGACGACGATGAGGTCGTCGTGGTGTCTCCGGACGAGGGCGGGGTGAAGCGGGCCAGCAAGTTTGCCAAGGGCCTATCCGCCAAACTTGGGCGAAAGGCATCTACGGCATTCGTCGAAAAGATCCGCAATGAAAGCTCGGAGAGCGTAAGCGGCGGGCGGCTCGTGGGACCGGCCGATGGGCGTGTGGCGGTGATCGTCGATGACCTCGTGAGCACGGCGGGTACGCTCACCCAGGCCGCAGCAGCCTGTGACCAAAAAGGGGCCGAGACGGTCGTTGCCGCGGCCACGCACGGGCTCTTTTGCGGCGAGGCGCCCCAGCGCATCGCGGACTCGCCGATGGACACCCTCTTCATCATGAATACGGTGGAGCCGTTCCGGCTCGAAGGGACGGCGGCCGAAGAAAAACTGTCGATCTGCGACGCCGCGCCTCGCTTTGCGGAGGCCATCCGCGCCATTCACACCGAAGCCTCCGTGAGTGCACTGAATGAGGTGTAACCGAATGAGGAAATACTAATATGTTCGGTGCAGTTTGAAACTGGTAGTTCGTAACTTGCTCCGAGGACGCTCGGGGCCGGAAGGCAGGGCAACCTGAAGTAAGTGCATGGCCCGGGACCTCTCCCGTGAGCCCGTCCAAGAGATCAGTCCCTGCCTTCCCTCTCATTGCGTCGAAATCCGAACAGCATCTGAGGGCATCCCGATCAGAAGATGGCCACGCCCCGAAAAACCTTGTGGCAATGCGCCACTCCCCATTCCACTTCAGCGCGTGATGGCTGCGCGCCTCCGGGGAGCGGTGTAGAGTTGGCTGACGGAATGGCCCGGCGGGGCGTCGATGGTATCCAGGCGCTGTCGAGCACGGCCGGTACGGGCGTCACGATTCGGGTCGGACGCGCCGGAAACGATATTCTGTGCATCGAGGACGATGGGTCCGGAATGTCATCCAGGTGTCGTGGGACCGTCTTCGAACCGGGCCGGACCTCGCGGACCGAGGGCACTGGATTTGGCCTCACGACTGTGGAGCGCACTGCCGACGCGCAGGGATGGAGGGTCCCCCTTACGGAAGAAGAGGGCGGGGGCGTCCGGTTCGAGTTTAGAGACTGTTTTGATTTTTGAGCGTCTTGAAATCGAGAGCCGATCAGTCTAACTCGGTTGCTTGCGAGCCGTTCGGGACCGGAATCAGTCGGACGGGAACCACCGGTCTGCAATCGTCACGTTCTCACGGATCGGTAGAGTCGGCCCTCGGCATGGAGAGATGGACTATGATCACCGGCACGCTGCCCGTCGTCCCCCCTCATAGCCGCTCCCGGCCAGCCACGCATCTCTGTGCGCTCTACTCACTGGGCGCCTCAAAACCGAGATCGGCGTGGCTGCCGTCGCAAAAGGGCTTGCTACCAGAGGCCCCACAGCGGCAGAGTGCCCCACGATGCCCCTCGATTTCCGTGCCGTCCGCCCCTTCGATCGTGACCGGCCCTTCCACCACGAACGGTCCATCCTCGGTGGCTCGAATGTGAAGCGGCCCCTTCTCCCCGGCATCATCGGACCCGGAAAGGGGATCGACGGCAATCTGTCCGTCGTCCTCGAACTCCCCGTCATGACTTCCGTCGCAGAGCGGCTTGTTGTCCGACCGACCGCAGCGGCAAAGGGCCATGCGCGTGTCGGTCAGGAGCATCTGGCCGTCGGCGCCGACCAGTTCGGCGTCGGCGTGGACCAGAAGTGGGCCGTTTGGAAACAGAGAGATGCGATTCGTCTCGGGCGTCGGCTCGGGGTGCTCCCCCTTCCGGGCAAGATGGAGAGCCCCAGTGGGGCACTGCGGCACGACTGCCTCGACGGCATCGGGGTCGGCCTGGTCGGGCTCAATCCAGGGCCGCCGCTCCGGATCGAACACATCGGGCAACCCCTCCACACAGGCCTGAGCATGGATGCAGCGCTCGCGGTCCCAGGTGACGGTGATGCTTTCACCCTCGTAGGTGTAGGTATTCGTATCCATAGCAGAAGGAGAATATGAAGGGGGAACTGCTAAAAGGATCACTTCCTCGTCGGAAGGCGGTGATCTCGTCTCGCCATTCGAATAGCGAAGCGAGATTTTTAATGACTACCCGTTGTCAGTGTAAGAAAATCGCCCCCCGGTTCGTCAAGAGAACATCGTGACGGGGTGGTGATTTCGGAAACGACGTCTTGTCGCGAACCGATCAACGTTGTGCGTTACTGGTCACGTACGATTTCATGTTCTCATATAGCACCTCCACCATCTTCCGGGTCCTTTCGAGCAGGTCCTCATTTCTTCCATAAAACGCATTCCCCATTTCCTTCGTGTTTCGGTCCACAAAAAAGATAACGATCTGATCCTCGTCGTACCTCTCACACAGTCGCTTCGCATCTTTTCGACTAGGATGTTCACGTTCTGAAGGAGAGGCACTCATATGTCCGTTTTTTGAAGAAGAGAGATTTTTCGAAGCGGGAAGATGTCGATTCTGTTTGCTCTCTGGTGGAACCCCGAAGCTCCTTTCGCCTCACTCGTTACAATTTCTGAAGGCTCTTCTCATGCGCAGAACCAGGATGAGTTGCGGACTTCCTCCGTCGCAGGTGATCTATAACCCCTTCATTGATGCCTGACTGCATACGGCTTGAAGCGGGGAGAGATGTACGCGGATCCTCGATCTCATTCTGGACGCTGAACGTCAGGAGGGAGGCCGATTTCTCGTCTTTGTCGCCTGACAGTCGCCGCTGCACGTCTTCATTTTTGAAAACCACCCCCCGAACCCGCCTCTTTATCTGCGGTTGTAGAAACGACGCGCTTCACGTCGCGACGTAGTTTCTCACACAGCCCTTGACCGTCACGATTGTATGGACATCGCCATCGTTGGCTGCGGGGACGTTGCCGGCCAGTACGCTCCTGCCATCGCTGCTCACAACGCCCTTCGGGTGTCGGCTGTCGCCGACCTTGACGCCGACCGCACCGAGGCCCTGGGACGCACGCACGACGTGCCTTCGTATACTACCCTCAGCGACCTGTTGTCGAACGAGTCCGTCGGGCTCGTTCTGAATCTGACGAGTCATGCGGCGCATGCCGAGGTGACCCAAACCGCCATCGAGGCGGGGGTCGGCGTGTACAGTGAGAAGCCGCTCGCCCTCGACGCCGCCGAGGCGCAGGCCCTCGTGGAGGCGGCCGACGACCGCGGGGTGGTACTCGGGTGTGCCCCGTATCCGATCGAGGGGGATGCCCAAAAGTTGACGTGGCGACTGCTGGCGGACGGGCGGCTCGGGACCGTGCGGTGGGGCTACGCCACCACTCACATCGGACGGCTCACGGAGTGGCACGACAATCCAGAATCGATTCTGCAGGTGGGCGCGCTGTACGACGGCGCCGTGTATCCCCTCTCGGTCCTGACGGCTTACTTCGGTCCCGTAACGCATGTCGAGGCGGCTCACGACGCCCGGCTTGAGGCCGACCCCGGCGACGATTGGGCGCCCGACCAGACGGTGGCCGTTCTGGCCTTCGCCGACGGCTCTCGCATTCAGCTGTCGGCAAGCACCTACGTGCCCCACCAGACGAAACAGTTCAACACCCTGGAGCTGCACGGAGACGACGGCTCCCTGTTTCTGGAAAACACGGGCGAGACCGAGGCCCCGGCCGATCCGGCCGTCGAGTTTGCGCGGCTGGGAACCGGCTACACCCCTGTCCGGCAGCAGGCCGACCCGAGCCCGGTGGGCCGAGCGGCCCCCGTAGCGGCCCTGGCCGCAGCCGCCCGCGGCGAACGCCCCGTGCCCGACAGCCTCGATCCCCGCCGGGCCGCCCACGTCGTCGCCGTCCTGGAGGCCATCGAGGCCTGTGCCGACGGCGCTGGGCCCGTCTCCGTAGACGGCCCCTCGTTCTCGTCGCCTGCGACGCCGCCCACGGTCCCCGCTCCCGCGGACCGCTTGTCCTCCATGCCCCCCATCGGATTCGGGTGCTCGCGGTTTCGGGACGGCACGTACGTCGATCTGACGTCGTCCATCGAAACGGCCCTGGACGCCGGCTGTCGGCTCCTCGACATGGCCGAGCTCTACGGCAATGAGGCCGAAATCGGGGACCTCCTGGATGCCCCTGGACGCCCGGATCGCGACGCCTTGTACCTCGTGAGCAAGGTCTGGAATACAAACCACGCCCCCAAGCACCTCCGGGCCGCGTTCGACGCCACGCTCGACCGGCTCGGCGTAGACCGGCTGGACTGTTACATGCTCCACTGGCCCGACGCCTGGGCCCACCGCGGCCCCCTCGGCGAGCTCAAGGACCGCCCTACGGACGAGGCCGAGGCGCTGACCTTTCCTACCGACGAGGAGGGAGACATCATTGAGGCCGACGTGCCCCTCAGCGACTCCTGGGCGGCCATGGAATCGCTGGTGGAGGAAGGCCGGACCACCCACCTGGGGGTAAGCAACGTCGGCCGCCCGGAGCTTCGGGAGCTGCTGTCCCTCGCCGACATTCCGCCCGCTATCGTCCAGATCGAGCGGCACCCCTACCTTCCCCAGTCCGACCTCGTTGCGTTCTGCCGAGAGCACGACATCGCGGTGATGGCCCACTCCCCGCTCTCCGCAGAGGGCCTGCTGACGGAGCCGGTCCTCCACGAGATCGCCGAGAACCACGAGATCGCTCCGGCGCAGGTCGTCCTCCGATGGAACGTCGAGCGCGGCGTCGTTCCGATCCCGTCGAGCACCACCCCGTCGCACGTGATCGAGAACCTCGATGTCTTCCGGTTCGCCCTCTCCGAGGCAGACCTGCAACGGATCGACGAACTGGCGGACCCTGAATGCGAGCCCCGGTAGGTCTCCCGGTGGTTCCCTGTCTCCCGCTCTTCCCTTTTCTCCTGCGCGCATCCGCGTCCTGAGCGACCTGCATCTGGAGCACTACGACATTCCCGACGGCCTCCACGCAGGGACGGCAAAGCCTCCAGTGGGCGCGACGGACGTTCCCAACCCGCGAGGCCATTCCGGCGAGAACCCTGCGTTCCGGGCGGACTGAACCATCGAGGTGTAGCCCCGGCGCCGCATCCTCGATGGACGCGGTGCGTCCACCGTTGCGAGCGATGCACGGGGGCGTCCCGATCTACCAGCCGCTCCATCAGTCCTCTAGGTCATCAAGACGGGCCGGCAGGGACGAACGATCAAAGGACTCCGGCAGTTCTTCTGTGCCGGAGGCGCGGGCCCCCGGGGGCCGCCGACTCACGGAATCGGTCAGGGACCGCCGGGCGGCATGCTTCGTGGGGCGCCCGCCGACGCGCTTCCGCCACAACTCCCAGCTGGACCGCTTCAGGCGACTCCGCATCAGCGCAATGACGGCGTCCTCGTCGAGGCCGTATCGGGCCTCGATGGCTTCGAACGGAATGTCGTCCTTCCACGCCATCCCGATGATGTGGGAGACCTCGTCGTCGGAGAGGGAATGGTCGTCTTGAACACTCATGGGGGAACCAACACGTCGGTGAAACGGAGTTGATTTTGCATGCGGCGCACTCCGTCGTCCTGCGCCCGGCATGGATACAAGAACATCCCCGACTCCCCTTCCCCACCCTCGGTAAAAAGGGCGTTACACCTGGCAGAATGCCCCTCCGAGTCGGACCGCCCGGCATGCCCTGCGGCGTTCAACGACTGCCTCGGTGTCATTTCTCTGATCCCTCCCTGCCCTCGTGCCTCCATATACCTGTCGTGGCATCTTAGTGCTCTTTTCCGTCCTGCTTGCGGTCCTCGGGGGCGCCGGTCCGGCCCCGGCGCAGCCCGTCCGCGGGGTTGTCGACTCGACCGCGAGCGTGATCCACTATACCGGGACCGCGCCCCTTCACGAGTGGACCGGCACGAGCCGGCAGGTCGAGGGCCGGTTCGCACTGGACCCCGACCGCCCCGACAGCAGTCGCGCCGTCATCCGCGTACCGGTCGCCAGCTTCGACAGCGGCAACGACCGGCGCGACCGCGGGATGCGGGACGTGACGGAGGCAGAAACGTACCCGTACGTCACGTTCCGAGGGACGGCCTTTGCTCCGGCCGTCTGGGGCCGGGGCGCCTCGGGGTACCGCGGCTCCTGGGCGGTATCCGGGACGCTTACCTTCCACGGACAAACCCACGCTCTTGCCGACACGGTCCGGGTAGAGCTGGCGGCCGATTCCGTCCGGGTCCGGGCGCGGTTCCCCGTCTCGCTGACGCAATTCGGGGTCGAGCGCCCCGGAATTATGGGCTTCACCGTGGGGGACACGATCCGAATCGACGCACAACTGGTAGGCCCTCTCGTCTCGGATTCGCTCGCCGCCGTGCGGTGACGACGTCCTCCAGCCCGCAGCCCCCCAGCGCTCCCCTCGACCGAGCGGATCACCCTTTCTGCGCGAGCACGTCCAACTGGTGGGCGATGTAGGTCAGCTCGCCCGCCTCCACCTGACGGCGGCGCGTGGCCATCCATTCGGCGAACGCGTCCGCATCGAGGTCGGGATGGCCGGTCAATTCCGTCTCCACGAAGTGCAAGATGTGATGCAGGAAGTAGGCCTCATCGCCGGGATAGGCCTCGCCCTCCGGGAGCACGACCCAGTCCGACGCCCCGGCCTCCAGGAGGGAATCGTCGGCCCCCTGAAAGTGCGTTAGGAGACGTCGTCCGCAGTGGGCGCCGGATCGGCCCGGTTGGTCGGGTGCGTCGTTCATGCTCTCGTGGAAGAGTCGTTCAACGCGGGCATCCAGGTCGGCCTCCACAGGGGGCTCAAAGGCCGTCACGCCGTCGAAGTGGATGGGCAGGTACCATAGGCCGCCGGGGGCAAGCAGCGGCGCGAGGGCGTCGTGCGCGTCCGGAATCGGGAGAAGGTCGAAGACCGCCTGGGCGGCGACGGCATCGTAGAGCGGGCCGTCGTGGGAGGCCGCGAGGTCGAAAAGATCCGCCGTCTGAAACTCGACGGACACGTCCAGCGGGCCGCCGGTCCAGGCCTGCGTCTGCCCTCCGGAGACGCTGTACCCGCGGTCCTCGGCCCAATCGTGAAGCGCTGCCCGCGCGGTTTCGATGTTTTCAGACTGAATGTCGACGATGGTGTAGCGGAGCGCATCGACGACCCGCGGTTCCAGGGCATCCACGATGCGCTGCACCGTAGCGCCGACGCCCCCGCCGACCTCCAGCACACGCACCGGCGAGGCCTGCTCGGCGATCCGCTCCACGAACTGGGTCCAGACCCGCTCATTCAGGGCGCGAGCGTCGACGGTCCTCTTGGCCGTCAGGTAGCGGGGATAGCTGTAGGTGTCCGGTTCCGTCACGAGGCGTGTGGACGTTGCTGTGAGGAGCGTTGTACGATGTTATCCAGAAACGATGCAATTCGGCGGCAGGTCTCGGGCCACGTCGGCGTCGCCCGGTACTCGGCGACCGCCGCCCGGCCCATCTCGGCAAGGTGCTCGCGGTCGGAGGCCCAGGCCCGAACGGCGTCGGCAATGTCGGTTGCCGTCTCGACGAAGTAGCCGGTCTCCCCGTCCGTGACCACGTCTTGAACGCCGCCGCTCGGGCTGGCGAGCACCGGAAGCCCCCGCCCCATCGCCTCCACGTACACAATGCCGTACCCCTCGTGGGCCGACGGCACGGCCAGCACGTGCGCCTCGTCGAGCAGTGCCTTCAAGGCGTCGTCCGACACCTGCCCGTGCAGGGTGACGCGGGACGGCTCGTCCAGCCGGCGCAGCTTTTGGCGTACAGTCGCCGTGTACGCATCGTGCGCCGACGGGTCCCCGACCACGTCCAACGTCCACTCGGCGTCGGGGACGCGGCGCAGTCCCTCCAGCAGAAGGTGGAGACGCTTGCGGGGAATGAGGGTGCCGACGAACACAATGCGAAGCGCCCCCTCCGCTGTAGCTCGGCGGGATACGGCGTCGGGAGCGACGGCTGCCCCAAACCGGCGCCCACTCGGGCGGGCCACGACGTGGGGCCGAGGGCCCGCCAGTCCTTCCACGGCCTTCTTCGTGGACGGACTGTTGTAGATCCGCCCGTCCGTGGTCCGCAGATGGCCCCGTTCCAGGAGACGGGCGGCGGCGGCCGACACCGCCGAGCGCTCTTCTCGGGCGCGGAGGTGGTGCACAATCGCGACGATTGGGGCGTCGATGTGCCTCCGCAGCCAGTGGTTGCCCACTGCGAGAGCAGCATGGTTGAGTTCGTCCTGCAGGACTACGTCGAGGTCCGCCGCCCGCAGCCGTCGCCAGAACGGGAGATTCGCGTTCTCGAGAAGCTGCAGCGGGTAGGGACGCTGCGGCTGGGAAAACACGATCACATCGTCGCCCCGGTCCCGGAGGTGCCCTACGAGCTTGCGGTCGTAGAGGTAGCCGCCCGACACCTGATCGAGATCGCCGTAAATCACCAGGCCGATGCGCATGGAATCCCGTTACGGTGGCAGGCAACTGAGGTGGCAAGCAACGCTACGCACTGTACGACGCCCAGGCATCCTCGTCCTCCCAGATCTTCACCGTCGTGTCGAGCCCGTCGGTGTCGAGCTGCTCCTCCAGCGACGTGCAGAAGATGCGTGAGAAGTGCTCGATGCTCGGATTAAGGCCTTCAAACTCCGGCAGGTCGTTGAGGGTGGCGTCGCGGTAGCGGTCCACGAGCCCGTCGAGGGCGTCCTCCACCTCCACGATATCGACCAGATAGCCGTTGTCGTTAAGGTGCTCCCCTTCCAGTAGCACCTCCACCGCGAAGTGATGCGAATGCCATTCATTTTCGGGGCCGCAGTTGGGCACCGTAAGGTAGTGCTGGGCCACGAAGTCCCGGCGAACCATGAGTTGATACATCGTACTGGGGCTGTGAACAGAGGTCAAACAGAGACGAACTACTCGTACGCGAAGATGGGCTGCAGCATCGACGTACCGTCGGCGAGTTTCCGATAGACGGACGGGGCCTCCTCCACCGAAAACCGGTCCGAGATCAGCCGGCCGGGGGACACCTCATCCAGCAGGTCCAGCACCACGGCCATCCGCCGGTCCTTCGTCCACCGTCCGCGGAGCGACGGATCGATGGTGCTAACCTGGCTGGAGACGATGCGCATCCGGGATCGATGGAAATGGCTTCCCAGGTCGATGGGCGCGGCCTTCGTCCCGTACCAGGAGCCCACGAGGATCCGCCCGTCGAACCCCGCCACCTGGATGGCGTCGTCGAGCACGGCGGGCCGGCCCGTAAGTTCATACACCAGATCGGCCCGTTCCGGCGCCGCGTCCCCGCGGTCCAGATCGTGCCAGTCGTCGATGGCGGCTATGGTCTGGGCTCCGGCGGCCTCCGCCCGGGCCCGGCGGGCGTCGTCCGGCTCTACGGCTGCCAGCATGCCCAGCGGATGGTCAGCGAGGAGGCGCGTGGTCAGAAGGCCGACCACCCCTTGCCCAAAGACCAGAACGGTCTCCCCAATCATCGGGCGACCGTCCATGACCAGGTTGACGGCAGTTTCCAGGGACGGAATCATCACCGCACCCGTCAGGTCCGCGGAGGCGGGGAGTCGAATCAGATTGTCGGTCGCAGCGACGAACCGCGATACGTGCGGCTGAAACGAAAACACGGGTGCTCCCCTCCAGTCGCGGTCCACCTTCTCCCCCAGTGCCTCCACCTGCCCAACGCAGGCATACCCGTACGAGATCGGGTACGACAAGGTATCCCCCTGCAGCGCTTCGATGGACGCGTCCGCTTCCAGATCGCCCGGCACCTGTCCCTGATAGACGAGGCGCTCCGTGCCGGGGCTGATGGCCGAGTACGCGGTGCGCACGCGGACCTCTCCGGGGCCGGGCGACGGCACCTCCTCGATGACGACCTCTGCCTCTTCTGGCGCTGGAAATCGAATGCGCTGACGCGTGGTGCTGGGCATGGAAACGGCGGGAATTGGGACGGATGAGAATCGCGCAGGCGCACGGCGAAGGAGGCGGCCCCTCAACATCCGGAGGGGCCCCACGCTCCTGCCGTTGGAGCGGCCTCACGTGTAAGACAGCCTCACGAATGAAACGACTTCACGTATGACTTTGCGAGATTAATCGCTGGACACCTCCCGAAAGAGGGATAATTCGAAGGAACGACAGAAAATCCCCTCCGGCCTTGAAGGGCATCGCGCCCGGGCGAGAACGGAGGTAGGGAATCTCTGTGACCCTATGAGATCAATCGCCGGACGACTGATTTTTTCTCACGACTCGAACGGGAAAAGTGCACGCCCGACGATTCGGCCGTGCAGGCCGGCTCTTCCCTGTAGCCCTTCCCTGTGGCCCTTCAGTGGATCCCGACCGCCGTCGGGACTCGCCAGCGATTTTCTTCGAAGGGGCCCTTGTGGGCCATCCCACGCGGCCGCGATCTTTTTTGTGTATTTTTGTCTCGAGACAAAAATACACACGCACTTTCAGGAAGGGCGAAACTTGCGCGGAGAGTAGCAGCGTACCGCAGTTAATCTCGCAATCGCACAAGTGAAGCCCCCTCACGAGTCCGAGCTCGGCCACACTGGATCGCCCTCCAGAATGAGGTCGTCCCCGTACCACCGCTTCTGCATGTTCGTCAGGCGCGGGAATGCACCCGGGTCGCCCCCCTCGTCCGAGGTCTCCGTGACCGGACCGAGGGCCGACGTGCCGCCCACAAACATGGGCGCCATCGTCACGATGACCCGATGCACCCTTTGCTCCCGCAGAAAGGTTGTGAGGATCTGCGACCCGCCTTCCACCATCATGCTGGTGATCCCCCGATTCCCGAGTGCATTGAGGAGGGCATCGAGACAAACACCCCCAGTCGGCGCACAGGGAAGCTCGTGGACCGTCGCGCCCTGCGCCTCCAGCTCCTCTCGGCGATCCGGATCCGGGTCCGGCGCCGTAAAGATGAGGGGCGGCGGCCCGTCGCAGTGGAGAAGCCGGGCGTCGGCCGGGAAGCGGAGGGACGAATCCAAGACGATCGGGGTCGGGTGATCCTCCTGTCCCCGACGCGCATTCAATCGGGGATCATCGGCGAGCACCGTCCCGATGCCCACGAGGATGCCGTCGTGAAGCGCCCGGAGCCGATGCGTAAAGTCCAGGGCCTCCTCTCCACTGATGGGCAACGGCGTCCCCGACGACGACGCGATGGAGCCGTCCAGGCTCTGTGCGTAGGTGAGCGTCACAAACGGCGTGCCCGCTTCGTCGAAGTGGCGCTCGATGCGTTGCTCCAGGGCCTGGAGGGAGTTGTCGTGCGCGTTGCTTTGGGCATGTCCATTCGCGGGGCCCAGATCCAGCGCGTGACGCATCCGGTTCGCCTTCGTCCGGAGGTAGTCTTCATTGTGCCGATTCACGTGAGGCTCAAGGGGGGCACGCTTCGTAATTTCGATCCCGTACTCGGTCAGGTCCTCAATTTTTCCGGGATTGTTCGTCAGCAGCCGCACCGACGAGACGCTGAGGTCCTCCAGGATCCTTGCCGCAACTGCGTAGTCGCGTTCGTCGGCGCCGTGCCCGAGCATCCGATTGGCCTCCACCGTATCGTAGCCTTCATCCTGCAGGTTGTAGGCCTTCAGTTTGCTCTTGAGTCCGATGCCGCGCCCCTCTTGACGGAGATACAGGATGACCCCCTGTCCTTCTTCGGCGACGCGTCGGATGGAGGTGTCGAGTTGCTCTCCGCAGTCGCACCGGAGTGACCCAAGCACGTCTCCGGTAAAGCACTCCGAGTGGGCACGGACGAGCACGTCGTCCTTTCCCTCAACGTCGCCGCAGACGAGAGCGAGGTGGTCCTTGTCGTCCTCGCTGTTCTCGTAGAGTGTGAGGGTAAACTCCCCATCAGCGGTCGGGATGCGTGTGCCAGTCAAACGTCGAACGGAAAGGGTTCCCATATCGGTTACATAAAGCTCAGTCTCGAAGAAGGGCGGTGGGACTCACGCCGCGGATTGCGCAGTCGAAAGTACGTGTTGAGAATTCGGTCTGAAACGGCCTGTGCTGTCGCGGTACACGGCACATCTCGAAAGCAGACTCTCTGCAAGAGCACTGGTGCCGCCGTCGCCTCGACAATCGTCGAGATGTACGCCGGCCCCGGCTCCGGATGTCCGAGGGGCAGGCTCACTTACACACCCTCTCGACCGCCATAATCGGGACGGTACTGGTTGTTGAGTCCAAGGGCTTTGCATTGACCAGGTATGTAAACCGCTTCGATTCTGGCGAAGTCGTCCTGTGAATTCACGCAGAACGAGCCTCGGGAATTCTGATTCGGATTCTCACTGAAAGAACCAAAGTGAGTTGCTTCTACCTGTTCCTGTTCCTGATCTACCGTTCTTGTTACCATCGGCAGTCCCCCGCCGCATGACTACTTCCAAGGGGAAAGCGAGAGACTCCGGGCCGTCCTTTTCGGGCAAGCGTAGCGGGAGTGATGCACGCTCTCTTCAAGGTGGGCAGACGCTCTTGCCAGGTGGCCGCTGGGATCGCGTAGCACCACAATTCGAGTTTCCCATCACATGTGTCTTGACTTTCAAGTTCTAAGCTGCTGTCCCCGAACCTCCGGTTGCCAGTCGAACGTGTGTGGTGGTGATTCGACCTGCGGCTCTCACACAAGGAAGATGGACCCAAACTCCCTCTGAAACGGATCCCCGGCATTTGCCCCTAGTGCAGCTTTAAACGATCTCTTGGGGAAAGCAGTTTGCTATTGCTCCACGCTCCAGCTTGAGGGATGGACGGACGAGGTCCGTCCAAAGCTCGATTGCACAACGGACCAGTTGAAGCTGTCCACTCCTCCATGGCCTCGAACGATCACGCATCATCGGTTCTCACATCAATTGGACAAGGGCTCCGCGTGCTCTTCTGGACGGTCTCAATCCTCGCGTCGGCGGGGGCGGGTGCATTCGTAGCCACGCATCTCAGTGCTGCCCGGGGGCCGGGGCAACAAGTGGCTGTGGCGGCGTTGGGGCTGGTCATCGTGCTCGTCCCGTACACAATTGCCAGGGGCGTGTCTGAGTTGACGAACTAAGAGACTGTTTTGATTTCACACGATGCTTCGCTACTTCCCCAATCCTGGTGTTCATCCCGACAGCCGTCGCGGACGAACTAAAAAGATCAAGGCCACGCGGGATGACCCGCGAGGAGCCCCTGTGAAGAAACGGCCTGACGCTTGTCTACGCTCTGCTGACGGGGATCTAGGATCCCCATTCTCAAACTCGCTTGGCAATCTGGGATTGCCTTGCTCAAACATGAGAAATTTCGGTCGCTTCGCTCCGACAGGCGTCCAGGCGGCCGTTTCTTCAAGCTTCGTGTGCAGGGACTCACTTGAGCGCCTTTCTGGCACTTCGCCCACTGCGTCTCGGTTTCGAATCCATCCACCAAGCAGCTTCTCAAAAATCAAAACAGTCTCTAAGCCCGGTCTTCCTTGCCAGTCGCATCGGGCCAGTGAGCGGGCAGATCCGCTCAATGAGAGAAGAGGGACGGACCGACTCCCGTATCGCGCTCGCCGCGCCCCTGCTCGACCTCCGGCCAGACAGCGAGAGCACACATTGCCTATCGGGAGTGTGTCCTATCGGAAGGGCAACTTCGTCGAGGAGGTACCTTGACCGGAGAGAACCTGCGAATCACTCGCTCATTTTTCGGAAATGAGAAGCCGCCTGAGTACGCTCGAAGCCGAAGCTCGACCACAGTCTGCCCGACAGTTGCTCAGAATCCCGATTCAGAATTCGGGGCGTCGTCCATGTTCAGAACACGATCCTGTCCCTATGCTCACAGCCGATGCTCTCGCGCAGCACCTCGACGGACTGGTCCACCTCGACACGCAGCGAGCCCCCGGCGGCATCGACCTCACCGTTGATGCGGTCTACCGCACCACCGGGCACGGCCAGCTCGATTTCGGGGGCGGGGAGTATGCAGCAGCCTCGCGCGAGGCCCTGACGCCGGTGCCGGACAATCCGGAGGACGACTACGCCTGGTGGACCCTGGAGCAGGGCGCGTACATCGTGCGGTACAATGAATCGCTCACCCTCCCGGAGGGGCAGCAGGCCCGCATCACGCCGCTGGAGCGCACCCTGCTCGCGGGCGCCCATCACGGAGCCTTCCGGATCGAGGGTCACCGCGACCCGCTTGAGACGCTGCTCGTGGTGAGCCGGATGGGAGTGCGCCTGAAAGAAAACTGCCGCCTCTCGCGCCTGACGGTGACTGAACACTGATCTCGAATCCGATTACAGAACGCAGGGGAAAGGGAGGGTGGAAGGGAACACATCCCCCGAGGTGCCCCAGCGGATCCATTCTGCTGTCGGCCGTGGGGCTGGTACGTTGAGCTCACCCATAGATCCAGGAGAGAGCGATCCGGTGCCTGAGACGGGGGTCCTTCCTGTGGTTGGGAACCCGGCGGTGCTTGGGCCGGCGTCCGCCTCGCTCCATGACCGACACGTCGCTGGTGCAGGGGCCGGACGACCCTCCCCCGACGAACGTAGGACCGGATTGCTGCAGACCGAAAGCCCCAGCAGGACTGCCATGAAGGCAGCGGAACATGGACGCCGCAACAGCATGAAGCCGAACGGCTCCCTGTGCGGGACGAGAGCGGACGCATCGCTGTCCATGGTGGCGGGGGAGGCGTCGTGACGCAATATTTCAAGTTGATCGGGGATCGAATGAGTAGAATGTCGATGAGAGCGCTGGCGCTGTGCGGCCTGCTGCTCGCAGGCCTCCTGATGCCGGTTCAGGGATACGCCCAGGGGGAGACCGCAACCCGGGATACCACCGAAAAGGGCGCGCCGTACGTCCCGACGCCGCGACATATCGCTCTGAAGATGCTCACCCTCGCCGACATCTCATCGGACGACGTCGTGTACGATCTCGGCAGCGGCGACGGACGCATTCTCATCCTGGCGGCCCAGGAATTCGGTGCCCGGGGGGTGGGCATCGAAATCGATTCGCAACTCGTGCAGCGGGCGCGCCGAAAGGCCCGACGAGCCGGCGTGGCCGACCGCGTGGAGTTTCGACAGGGGGATCTCTTCGACACGGATCTTCGTCCGGCCACGGTTGTGACCCTCTACCTCTGGCCCGACATGAACAATCGCCTGCGGCCGAAGCTGCAGCGAGAACTCTCATCGGGGGATCGGATTGTGTCGCACAGCTTCAACATTGACAAATGGCCGGCCGACACCACCGTCACGATGGAAGTGCGAAGCCCAAGCGAGCCGAACAAGCCGCTGTTCCTCTGGCGAATTTCGGCGCCCGACGCGACTCCGTAGTCGACAACAACACACCGGACGCCCAGAGCCGTTGAGGGGGGCGGACCGTCCATCAGTCCCAGGACTCGATTTGATGATGCGAAACGGGGCCTACACGCTTGCGACGATGGCTGCCCTGGGCGGGCTCGTGCTGCTGTCGGTGGCCGGACAGGGCGATTATCGCACGGCGCTGGGGGTTATGCTTTTCCTCGCGGCGGGTGTACTCGCCGGAATTGGAAGGGGGGTGGATGTGCTCGGCTATGTCCATGAGGGCGTCCGTCGATCCGACGAGCACGAACAACGGTAGGCGTTCGGATGACTGTTCTTGCAAATTGATAGGCGACGCCCACTATGTCCCGACAAAATCGCTGGCTCATCGCTGCGGGGGTCATCGTCGCCGATCTCCTCATCTTTATGGTTCCAGTCATTCCCCTCGCCGCGGCGTACGTGCTGTTGCTGCGTCCGCGATGGTTCAAAGCGTTCGTCGACGATCTCTACGAGGAAGAGTAGACAGTGCTACGGACGTGTCCGAACGGGGGGGCGGCGACAACAAGGGGCGGCGCACAGAGCTGGGGGAATGGACAGGTGGCTGATGATCACGAGGAAGACGGCGACCGTCGGTAGGAGCGGCGGTCCCCATCCGGTGCGGCCGACGACGAGGCAAAGTAGTACCACGAGAAGCCGCCCGCAATCACAATGAATGCGAGGCCCAGTCCCAGAATGTCACGCAGGGAGGTTTCCGGGGCGGGGGTCAACTCGGGCAGAGCCACGAGTCCCCCCACGAACATCACAAACGCGAAGATGAAAAGCCCAAAGTAGTCGCGGAGTATTGTCATCCGGTCGGGGATTCCGTCTTATCAACGAGGTCGGCGAGGATCCAGAGTGAAGGTACCCAGAGACCGACGAAGATGCCGGCCTGCTTGCTTCCGCTGAACCAGAGGTAGAGAGACAGGGCAAGTGCCAGAACACCGGCGACAAAAATCCACCCTTTGCTGTTCGTCATGGACAGGACACGGATTTGTGACAAGAAATGAGAAGGAAGAAAGCAACTGTAAATGTAAGTGTGTAGGCTACGGGGGACGTTCGGGGTCCGGTCCGTCCCCTATCGGATTGTTGCAGCAGATCTACATCTGCCGGGATGTTGTTACGGGTTCTCCTGCGCCCGAAACGAAGTGCGGAAGTACTCCGACAGCCGTCGGGAGTGCGCCCGAAACGAGGTCATCTGGGATGACCAGTTCCGAAGACACACTTCATAGGAGGGCGAATGGACAGAATACGTGGGTTTTCGTATAATTAGTACCCAAGTATGCGAAGCTTAGTATAGATAATCTACCCAAGAGTACGTGAGGTCTCGAATAGGAATTACCGGCGTATGTAACGAGATTGGGAAACACGATGGCCGAGGAGCTGAGGGCTGGGCCCTGCACTCCATTTTCGTTTCTCGTGTCTCCGATCTCCGAGACCCATGGCAGATCGAAACAACATACGCCCGGTCCCTTCTCGAAATCAGTACTCTGTCGGCGTACGATGCCCACTGGTCCAGCTCTTGCAACTTCGAGGGCTCCTCGTGTGGATGGTCGGAGTGTCGCTTCTGCTCGGAGCCGTCGGCGTCGCGTCGGCGCAGTCGGAAGAAACGTTGCCCGAGGTAGAAACCGACTTGACCCACGAAGATGCGCTCCTGCGCGCGTCGAACGCGGACCAGCGTGACGGTTTCGGCGGGGAGTTCGACAGATGGGAGTCGCGCGGTCATCGGGGCAAAGAATGAAGCGGGGCCGTCCAACAGAACGATCCGTGGCGGCGCGGCCTATGTCTTCGAGCGGACAAACGGGCGCAGGGAGGAGACAGCAGTTCTCCGGGCACCGGAGCGTGGTCGGAGGTGGGGACGGTTCAGGGCACGACCTCCAAGTCCGACGCGGCGACAGGGACATCACAGATGTACGAGCTCACCGACCCGGAGCTTCCGTACGCGGCCGACTCGGCGTCGTACCGCCTCAAGCAGATGGACGAAGGGGGAAAAGGGGTACCTGAGCAAGTCGATTGCTGTGAAGGTGGAGGCGCAGATGGAACTCTTAGTGCAGCTTCAAACGATCTTTTGGGGAAAGCAGTTTGCTATTGCTCCAAGCTCCAGCTTGAGGTATGGACGGACGAGGTCCGTCCAGAGCTCGATTGCACAACGGACCAGTTGAAGCTGCATTAGGGACGTCCCCAGATCCGGCGCGCGCGAGTCCCCGTCCGGTTCTCGGTGCCGAACGGGTACCAACTCGCCCACCGTGTCTCGGCGACGCACCCGCTCGCAAAGCAGGCTCTGATCCCACAACGAGGATAGGGGCTGCCGCGGTGACCGGCAGCTCCCTTTTGTATGAGGGGGATGTCGGCGCTGTCACGAGCGCTGGGGGCGAAGCGCTAGCACACTTCCTACCGTCAGATTGATGGCCGCTCCGATGGCCGTGTACCAGGGCCACCCGATCGTGCGCAGGTCTTGTGCCTGCACGGTCGCGTCCGACGGAGTGAGCACAAAGAGCCAGCCCTCGGTGGGGCTGTGCCAGACGCCGAAGATGATGATAACCATGGCGCCGATGGAGACGACGAACGCGACGAGGGCGTCGAGCTGCTGTGTACCGTTGTGCCAGAGGCCCAGTAGAAAGGCGCCGAGCAGGCCGCCGTACGTGAAGGAGGCAATGGACAGGCCCAGCTCCACCACCGGATTGTTGCTGTCCTGGAAGAGGCCCGCGAAGCCGATGAAAACGACGCCCCAGAAGAGGGTAAGCAGGCGAGAGACGAGCACGCCGCGGTCGTCGTTCAGGGTTTGCCCGAAGAGACGGGTGTAGACGTCGTTGACCGAGGAGGAGGCCAGGGCGTTGAGCGAGGAGGAGAGCGAGCTCATGGCCGCGGCGACGATGCCGGCCAGGATGAGGCCCGATAGGCCCGCCGGCAGCCCCTCTATGATGTACTTCGGAAACACCTCGTCGGAGCGCTGCAACCCGAGTGCCTCAATCGAAGCGCCGTCGTAGTGCGCCCACAGCAGGAGGCCCACGCCGAGGAAGAGGGCAAATTGCAGCATGACGATGACGGCACTGCCGATGATGGCCTTTTGGCTGTCGGCCTTGTCCCGGCAGGCCAGGAGGCGTTGCACGATCAGCTGGTCGGTACCGTGGGACGCCATGGAGAAGATGGCTCCCGCCACGACGGCCGTTCCCAGCGTGTACGGCATCGTAAACCAGCGCCCGAGCGAGTGGTCGACGCCGAGGTCGATCAGGTTCGTTTTTCCGGCCTCGACCGCTGTGCCCCACCAGCCGACCGGCACATCGCCCCACAGAAACCCGATGGCGGCCAGGGCGCCGCCCACGTACAGGAGCATCTGCACCACGTCCATCCACACCACCGCCTTGATGCCGCCCACGAGCGTGTAGATGGCCGTGACGACGCCGATCACGAGGATAATCTGGAAATAGCTAATGGACAGGCCCGCGGTGTCGGCAATCACCTTGAGGGGAATGGCGGTGGCGAAGAGGCGCACGCCGTCGGCCAGCAGGCGCGTGACCAGGAATGTGATCGACGCGGCGCCCTGCGTGAGCCGTCCGTAGCGGTTGCCCAGGAAGGCGTAGGCCGTCTCCAGCTGTCCGGCGTAGTAGTGGGGGAGGAAGTAGACGGCGACGACGATGCGCCCGGCCAGATAGCCGAGCGTGATCTGGAGAAAGGTGAGCGAGCCGCCGTACGCCACCGCGGGAACGCCGACCACGGTGAGCGTGCTCGTCTCCGTGGCCACGACCGAGAAGCAGACGGCCCACCACGGCAGGTCGCGGCTCCCCAGAAAATAGTCGGACATAGAGGTCTGGGCGCCGCCCGACCAGATCCCGAACGCGGCCACGCCGAGCAGGTAGACGACCAGAACGACGAGGTCGAGCGTGGTGAGCATGAGGCGAGAAGCGTGGGTGGAGAGAGCATGGGAGAAAAGGGCGCGAGGGAGGAGGGCGTGGGAGAAAAGGGGGGCGGTTACGGCTCTGGGACGAGGCGGCGAGCGCGGCGGAGGGCGCCGAGGACGGGAGGCGACTCTAGTCGCTGAATGGACCCATCCGGCTCGCAGTCACGGAGGGCGTCCCGGAGCGCCTGATCGTAGTGCTCGTTCGTCGTCAGGCCGCCGAGAACAGTGAGGCGAGAGGCGACATTCGTTGTTCGCGCTTTGAGCCAGTCGAGCTGGCGGGCGAGGGCCGAGACCTGCTCGTGGAGAATGCGCGCGGCGACCGAGTCGTCCGCACGGGCGGCTGCTACGACGATCGGGGCTACGTCCGGCAAGGCCAACGCGTCCGTATGTGCCGTTTGCAGAAAGTCGGTCCGGTCGTTGAGGGCGAAGGCGTCAAACACGCGATCGCGAAGAGTTGTGTCGCGCCCGCCGTCCAGGGCCTCGGCGACGGCGCGGAGCCCCGCGCGGCCCAGGGCGTGGCCGCTGCCGTCGTCGCCCAGTTGCGGCCCCCAGCCGCCGGCACGCACGATCGTCCCGTCGTGCGTGCGGGCCAGGACCAGCGAGCCCGTGCCCGCAATCACGATGACGCCGCTGCTGGTGTCGTACGCGGCGTCGAGTGCAATGATGCCGTCGTGCACTACCTCGACGTGGACGCGAAGGCCGGGACGGGCCAGGGCGGTGTCCAGGGCCTCTGCGAGGTGCGACTGCACGGACGGCGATCCGGCGCCCGAGATCCCCGCCGCGAGCACGAGACGCTCGATGCCTTCACGCTCCGCGAGCGCGGCGTCGACGAGAGCAGAAAGGCGGGACACGGCAGTCTCCTCCCCGACGCGATTGGGATTGGCTCCGGGGCCCTCTCGTTCGATAGATTCGCCCTCGTCGCTTCGTTCGCCCCGGAGACGGGTACGGGAGCCGCCGACATCCAGACCGAGGAGGAGCGTGGAGGAGCCCATGCGGTGATTCCGAGGCGGTCAGCGTATCGGGAGTCGTCGGTAGAGGAGGGGGCACCGTAGACGCGAGAGCGCTATCCGTCCGCGTCCATGTGGCCGGCCTCGATCATTCTTCCTCCGTCGGGGGTGTCCCGAGCGGTGTCGAAGCCGGACTGAAGGCTGTACGCGCCGATTTCGCCGTCTGTGTTGAGGGCGAGGACGCCCACCTGCACATCCGAGAGATTGTCGTGCCACCGATCAATCCGCTCGACAACGCGGCGACAGGCGGCCTGGGGAGAGGCGCCTTGCCGCATCGTTTCCACGGCGAGGTGCGAGCCGGCCACGCGCATGATGGCCTCGCCCCAGCCAGTGGCACAGGCCGCCCCGACGGCCCCGTCCACGTACAGCCCGGCCCCGATGAGCGGCGAATCGCCGACGCGCCCGTGTCGTTTCCAGGCCGTCCCGCTCGTCGTGCACGCCCCCGCGAGTCGCCCCGCCGTGTCGAGGGCCAGCATGCCGATGGTATCGTGGCTGCCTGCGCCGGGGGCATTTTCGATGTTCGGTGTGGGACGGTCCGCCGCGTCGGCGTTCGCCCGCCATTCGTCCCAGTCGCGACGGGAGGCCTCCGTGAGCAGAGCCGTCGGCTCGAAGCCCTGTTCGACGGCAAAGTCGCGAGCGCCCTTGCCCGCCAGCATGATGTGGGGCGTCTCCTCCATCACGGCTCGCGCTACAGAGATAGGGTGCTGGATGTCCTCCAGCGCCGCGACTGCGCCGCAGTGACCGTCGGCGTCCATGAGGCAGGCGTCGAGGGTCACGTCGCCTGTGCGGTCCGGATACCCGCCGCGCCCTACAGTACGCACGTCGGGGTCGGCCTCGGAGACGCGGACGCCCTGCTCCACGGCGTCGAGGGCCGCGCCGTCGTCGGTTAGCACCGCCCACGCCGCGTCGTTGGCGGCGCGGCCGTGCTGCCACGTCGAAACGACGACCGGGGCCGAAGTCGAAGCGGCGTTGGCGGAAGCAGAAGACATAGACGACAGGTAGAACGACGACAAACGGATGCCGGTCGAAGATACGCACGCCGCGGAAGAGGATGCAAATCCGTACACGGTCGGGCCCGGCGCTCACGTCCAGTTCGGCGAGGAGCCCAGAAGCGTATTCAGTGCCCTATGCATCCCCACGTCTGCTCAGTGCGGGCAGACAGATTGGTCGTAGGCGAAAGCACCGCTGGCGTCCCTGGGAGCGGTTCAGAACCTGTTTGGCGGGACGTTTACTGCCACTCCGGAGAGTACTCGGTCGCGTCCATTTAGATGCCCCTGCTCCCAGCGCTGCGACTTCGTGGATCTCGCGCAAAATGGCTTCTGCATTGGAGATCTGAGATCTCCTCCCTGGTAGCTCCGCTCTGGCACACCAGTGTGCCTAGTGCAGCTTCAAACGATCTTTTGGGGAAAGCAGTTTGCTATTGCTCCACGCTCCAGCTTGAGGTATGGACGGACGAGGTCCGTCCAAAGCTCGATGCACCCGCTCGCAAAACAGGTTCTCATCGTTCAATCGTCCTGCGTCGCTCGACTACTCAAGCATGGGGTCGGGGTTTTCCGACGAGCGCTCTCCCTCGAACAGAATCGTGTAGACCCGCTCCGTGATGGGCATGTCGAGGTCGTATCGGTCGGCGAGCCCGCGGATGGCGTGGGTCGTGGGGACCCCCTCCGCAATCATCGACATGTCCTCGCGGATCTGATCCAGATCTTTGCCCCTGCCGAGCTGCTCGCCCACGTACCGGTTTCGGCTATGGCCGCTCATGCAGGTCGCGACGAGGTCGCCGAGCCCGGCCAGTCCGTTGAACGTCTGGCTCGAGGCGCCCATGGCCTTGCCGAGCTCGCGGATTTCCGAGAAGCCGCGCGTGATGATTGATGCTTTCGAGTTGTCGCCGTAGCCGATGCCGTCGCTAATACCGGCCGCGATGGCGAGCACGTTTGTGGCGGCCCCGCCGATTTCCACCCCCGTCACGTCCGTACTCGGGAGAACACGCAGATTGTCGGCCATGAAAGTGTTCTGGATATTTTCGGCAACCTTGCGCTTCGGAGCGGCAGCCACGACGGTCGTCGGAAGCCCCTGCGCCACCTCCTCTGAGTGGCTCGGCCCGTGCAGCACGCCGGTGTGGGTCTGGGGCACGGCGCCGAACATGCCGTCCAGCACCTCCGTCATGGTCATGAGTGTAGCGCTGTCAATCCCCTTCGCGAGGGACACGACGGTATTCGCATACTGCTGATGGGGGCGCATCTTCTCGACCACGTCTCGGAGCTTCTGCGACGGTACGGCCACCGCCCACATGCTGGCGGACTTCGCGGCTTCTTCGATGTCGGAGGTCACGCGGACGGACTCCGGAATGTCCACGTCGGACAAGTACTTCGGATTCCGACGCGTCTCTCGGATCCTATTGGTTTGCTCCTGGCGGCGGGCCCAGAGGGTCACGTTGCGGCCCGACGACGCGAGGTGGACGGAAAGAGCCGTTCCCCAGCTCCCGGCTCCGAAGATCGTAACGTTCGAGGACATAAGTGTGGTCGGCGAGTGAGGGGGAGGTGATACAACAGGTCCATCTCGTCCAACGAGGGCGGGGCGGGGACCCCGCGCCGTCCTGCAGCTGGTGAGGAAATCCTCCGAGGGGGGCGCGATCCCCTCTCCTCATTCCATTCGAATCGGCACAGTTTCTGCCCGAGAGACGGAAGCGCTTTTGAGAATGTTTGCGGGTACGTTTCTACCCACTTCGTGAGACCCACTGTTCTAAAATGCAAGGGAACACGCAGCGGTTCGCAATTGGACGGACGATGATGAGGAAGAAAATCTCGCGAATCACGCACACTCCATTTTAACATTCTCGTTGGACAGTTGCGAATCTACGCAGGCGGCGGTGCAGGCGATTGCGTGTTTGCATTCTCTGCTGAGGATGGACGGCTCGTCCGCCTCCGCTCATTCCGGGCAGAGGGGGCGCTCAGCTGCACAATGGCCTCCCACGTCCGGCCACCCGCCAACGTGCTTTCCCTGGAACCTTCGGAGGGGAACTTGATCTGGCGGCGTCGCGCCCGTTTCTTCTGTGGACGCCTTCGCCCTTCCGTTCTCGCGCCCCGTCTTTTCGTGACGCTCCTCGACTGGCTGTTCGTCGTCGGCTACCTTGTGTTCTCGTTCGGGATCGCGCTGTACTACTATCGGCGCGCGGGGCAGGACACCTCGGAGTTTTTTCTGTCGGGGCGCGCCATGCCGTGGTGGCTGGCGGGGACGAGCATGGTGGCGACCACGTTTGCCGTCGACACGCCGCTGCTGGTGACGGAGATCGTGGCCACGGACGGGATTGCGGGCAACTGGCTGTGGTGGAACGCGGCAATCGGGGGCATGCTCACCGTGTTCTTCTTTGCGCGCCTCTGGCGCCGCAGCGGGGTGATGACCGATGTGGAGTTCGTGGAATTTCGGTACAGCGGGCGGGTGGCGGCGTGGCTTCGGGGCCTGAAGGCCGTCTTCTTCGGGCTACTGATGAACGTGCTCATCATCGGGTGGGTGTCGCTGGCGATGGAGACGGTGATCGACCGCCTCTTTCCGGAGCTCACGCTGCTGGGGCGGGCGTCGTTTTCGGTGCTAGGGCCGGACGTGAGCGCGGCGCTTATCGTCGTGGCGGGGCTGCTCCTCCTGGTGTCCGTCTACGCGTTGCTGTCGGGCCTGTGGGGGGTGATGGTGACGGACGTGTTTCAGTTTGTGGTGGCGATGGGGGGGACGATCGCGCTGGCGATCTTCGTCCTTGACGTGCCGGAAGTGGGCGGGGTGCAGGGCCTGCGCAAGCAGCTGCCCGATCAGACGTTCAATCTGTTGCCCACGGTGGGACAGGCGGCGGAGGGGGCGGCCACGTTTTCGCTGTCAGCGCTCGCCTTCGCGGCGTACGCGGGGGTGCAGTGGTGGGCAAGTTGGTACCCGGGGGCCGAGCCGGGTGGGGGCGGCTACGTGGCGCAGCGCATGATGAGCGCAAAGAACGAGACCCACGCGCTGTTTGCAACCCTCTGGTTCACAATTGCGCACTACTGCCTGCGGCCCTGGCCCTGGATTATCGTAGCGCTGGCGTCGCTGGTGCTGTACCCGGACCTGTCGGAGCCGCGGGCGGGATTCGTACTCGTGATGCGCGACGTGCTGCCGGCGGGCATGCTGGGCCTGCTCTTTGCAGCGTTCCTGGCGGCGTTCATGAGTACGGTGTCGACGCAGCTCAACTGGGGCGTCTCGTACCTGGTCAACGACTTCTGGGCCCGCTTCGTACGGCCGGAGGCCGACGATAAGCACTACGTCTTGGTCTCGCGCGTGCTCACATTCGGGGTGGCGCTGCTGAGTCTCATCGTCACGCTTTTTCTCGATACCATCGCGGAGGCATGGGGATTGCTCCTTTCTGCCTCGGCCGGGCTGGGACTCGTGCTCATCCTGCGCTGGTACTGGTGGCGCGTGAATGCGTGGAGCGAAATGGCGGCGACGGTGGCCCCGATTCTCTTGACCGTCGCGGCGCTCGTGCTCAACGCGTTCGGGGTGCAGGTGCCGGGGCTCCAGGCCGAGTTCCCCGTGAACCTCTACGCAGTGGTTGGCTTTACGACCATTGTGTGGCTGGCCGCCACGTTCCTCACCCGCCCCACGGATGAGGACACGCTGGATGCGTTTTACCGCACCGTCCATCCCGGCGGGCCCGGATGGGCGCCGGTGGCCGAGCGGCATCCGGACGTGACGCCGGATCAAGGGCTCGGGCGGCTCGCGGTGGACTGGTTGCTGGGGGTCGTGCTCGTGTACGCCACCCTCTTCGGGGTCGGCTACCTGATCCTGGGCTGGACCGTCTGGGGACTGGGGGGCGTAATGATTGCGGGGGGAGCGGCGACGCTCCTGTGGCGGGACCTGCAGTGGGACGCGGTGTCGCTGTTCGATCCGACGGACGCCTCGGAGACATCGGGGTGAGGTGGGCGTTGGGGGCCAAATTGGTTTGCACTGCTCTCGTTCGGTGGTTGGTATGATGTGTATTCAGCGTCGTGTGCTTCTTCCCCTCCTCATGATGGGCCTTCTGGGGGGTGGGGCGGTTGGGTGTGGCAGTAGTGAGTCGGCGACTCCCCCTGCGGTCGATCCCGTTTCTCGCTCGCCGGCCGACCCGGCTCGCCCGCCGGCCGGCACCTGGGCGGAGCGGCAGTTGCGGCAAATGACGCTGCAGGAGAAGATCGCGCAGCTCTTCATCATCCGACTGGACGGCCTTTACCAGAACGCGCAGGCCCCGTCGTACCGTGAGACGACGGCGCTCGTGGAGGAGTTTGGGGCGGGCGGCATGATGTTCGGGCCGGGGACGCCGATGACGCAGGTCACGATGGCCAACGATCTGCAGCGTACGGCGGAGATTCCGCTCCTGGTGTCGCAGGACACGGAGTGGGGCGTGGGCATGCGGATTGATCGGGCCACGACGTTTCCGCCGGCCATGGCGCTCGGGGCCACGCGCACTCCGTCTTTGGCCTATCGGGCGGGGTACGCCACGGCCCGGGAGGCGCGGGCGCTCGGGGTGCATCAGGTGTACGCCCCGGTGGCCGACGTCAATAACAACCCGAAGAATCCGATCATAAACATTCGTTCGTTCGGGGAGTCGCCCGAGCTGGTGGGCACTATGGCCTCCGCCTTTGCGGAGGGCGCGCAGGACGGGGGGACGATTGCCACTGTCAAGCACTTTCCCGGGCACGGCGATACGGATGTCGACTCGCACATGGCCCTTCCGGTGCTCCGGTTCGACCGCGCCCGGCTCGACACCTTGGAGCTTGAACCGTTTCGGGAAGTGATGGCCGGCGGCATCGGGAGCGTCATGACGGGCCACCTGGCCCTTCCGGCGCTGGAATCGGACGCATCCGTGCCAGCGTCGCTTTCGGAGACGGTGACCACGGATCTGCTGCGTGAGGAGATGGGATTTGACGATCTCGTGGTGACCGATGCCCTCAACATGGACGCGGTGCGGCGGGAGTTTGGGGTGGGGGAGACGGCGGTTCGGGGGCTGGAGGCGGGGGCCGACCTCATTCTCATGTCCACGAATCCGCGGGGGGCACACAACGCGGTGGAGGAGGCAGTGGCGTCGGGACGGCTCGATACGACGACGATCAACACTTCGGTGCGGCGGGTACTGCAGGCAAAAGAAAAGCTGGGGCTGCACGAGCGTAGATACGTGCCGCTCGATACGACGCGACGGCGCGTGAACCGGCGGTCGCACGAGGTGCTGGCCGCCGCGACGGCCCGCGAGTCGCTGACGCTGCTCAACAATCAGGACGATCTCCTGCCCCTTACGCCGCCGGACGAGTACAGCACGCTCGTCGTGAAGCTGTCGGGGACCGAGTCGCCCGGAGAGGGAAAGCCCTTCGTGAAGGCGCTGTCCGACCAGCCGGCCATCGGGCGCGTGGACGTGCGTCGGCTCGATCCGCGGTCCGACGAAACCGACATGGTCGATCACCTGCAGGCGGCGGAGAGTCACGATCTTGTGGTCGTAGCCTCGTACCTGTCCGTGCAGGCGTGGAGCGGGTCGATCGGGTTCAAGGATTTGCACCGGACCTTTCTGGACCGGCTCTTGTCCGACGGTGGTCCCCCGACGGCTCTGGCGGCCTTTGGCAACCCGTACGCGCCCAGCAGGCTGCAGCCGACGCCGGGGGCCGTGCTGGCGGCCTACAGTGCGAGCGGTCCCTCTCAGCGGGCGGCGGCGCAGGCCATCGGGGGCGCGGCGCCCACGCCGGGCCGCCTGCCGGTCACCATCCCGAACCTTGCGGAACGGGGCGCCGGGGAAACGCTGCCGAGGGTGTCGCCGCGCCGCGGCTATCCCGAATCGGTGGGCATGGACGGGCAGCGTCTCGCCCAGGCCGACTCGGTGCTCCGAGCGGCGATGCTTGACCATGCGTTTCCGGGAGCGGCGATGGCCGTGGGGCGAGGCGACGTGATTCCCACGCTGGAGGGGCACGGCTACTACACGTACGAGCAGACGAAACGCGTTAAGCCGACGTCGCAGTACGACGTGGCCTCGCTCACGAAGGTCGTGGCCACGACGACGGCAATCATGCTGCTGACAGAGCAGGACCGCGTGTCGCTCGACTCGACGGTGGCGACCTATCTGCCCGAGTTTGCGAAGAACGGGAAGGAAGACATCACGGTGCGCCGGCTGCTTTCGCACTCGTCCGGCCTCAAGCCGTACCTGGGACCCGACGAGCGCGGCCCCAATCCCCAAGCGCTCGTAGACACGATCATGGCCCAGCCGCTCGCCTACGAGCCGGGAAAGGCCTCAAAATACAGCGGCCTCAACTTCATCACGCTCATGCGGATCGTAGAGACGGTGACGAATCGGGCCTTCGACGTGTACTGTCGGGAGAATATCTTCGAGCCGCTGGGAATGGACCAGACGCGCTTCTACTCGATCGACCGAAAGGCCCAGTGGGTGGTACCGACGACCGACACGGCGGGCACGATGTATCGGGGCAGCGTCCACGATCCGATGGCGCGGGCCATGGGGGGTGTGTCCGGGAACGCGGGACTCTTCTCGACCGCGAAGGACCTCTCGCGCTTCGCCTACATGCTCACGCACGAGGGGCGTATCGACGGCCGGCAGTTTTTGGAGCCGGAGACGATTGCGCGGTTTACGCAGAAGTCCGACGTGCCGGGCAGCACGCGGGCGCTGGGCTGGGACACGAAGAGTCCGACGGGCTACTCCTCGGCGGGCGATCGCTTCGACGTGTCCAGCTTCGGCCACACCGGCTACACGGGCACGTCGCTCTGGATCGACCCGACGCAGGGCCTCTTTGTGCTTTTGCTCACGAACCGGGTGTATCCGGACGACACCTCGGAGCAGATTCAGCAGGTGCGGCCCAGGGTGGCCAACGAGGTTCACGAGTCGATTGTGGGACCGCCGGAGCCGCTGTTGCCGGGGACGGTGCCGGAATAATCCCTGTTGCGTGGTGCGCCGTGGGGGTGGGGAAAGAGGCTGTTTGGGCGGATGTGGGAGGGTTGGAAGGTGGATGGTTGGGAGAGGAATGAACGTGGTCTCGGGGATTGCATACGATGAATAAACACATTCACCTGGACAAAAAGTGGAGGTGTTATGGCCACGACCACGACCCGGGAGCAGGAGCGGTGGGGGGAGATTGTCAACGATCCGCTGCTTCAGGATCTTCCGTATAAAGTTGAGACCAACCCGCAGGGACAAATTGTCTTGAGTCCACACACGGCCCGCCATTCCGAGCTTCAGGAAGAGCTCCAGGATCTTCTGCGTGAGCATGCGCCTGAGGGACGGCAGCCCCCGGAGTATCCCATTGCGACCCCGCAGGGGATTAAACAGGCGGATGTGATTTGGGCGAGTCGCGACCGACTGCGCGAGATGCGGGAGACCGGCGATCCGCCCACATTGGCCCCGGAGATCTGCGTGGAGATTCTGAGCGCCTCGAACACAGTCGGGGAAATGGCCGAAAAACGCACCTTATATCGAAGAGCGGGCGCCGAGGAGGTCTGGATTGTGGATCGGGACGGTACGATTCGACTCTTTCAGGACGAGGAAATGGATCGGTCGGCGTGGGCGCCCGATTGTCCGTCGCAGTTGTCCATGTGAGCCGCGCTCCTTCTACTCTGACGTGTGGCACCCCCACCCCGAGTGTGTAGTGTGGTCGGCCTGGGGACCGAAGCGGGCGGGGCGATGCCATACACGCACGCCGGACGTGTCGACGGCGGCGTCGAGTACGCGGCGGCAGTCGACGTGGCGTCCGCCGGTCGGGGTCGTCGACGTATCGGGACGGGCCGTCCGGGTCGGGCCGCGGGCCGTGGAGACAACGCGGTCCATGTCGTAGGTGGCGAGGGTGACGGCCGTCGTCACGCGGTTGACAAGGCGGTTGTGGGCCCGTTTCGCGAACCGCGCCGTCCAGGCCGACGGGGAGGCAATTGGGAGGGTTGATAGCAGGTCCGCGTCGAGAAACGAGAGGTGCAGGTCGCTGGGCGATGCAAGGAGACTGCGAGCGTACGGGGCCAGGGCAGCTACGGTGTGCGGGGTGCCGCCGTCGCAGGTGGAGAGGACCACTGCATCGAACGCGTCGGCGGTCGTCAGTTGCTCCAGGCCACGTGCAAGATCGTCGATCCCGAACGGCACGTCCCGGTGGGATCGGTGGTAGCCGGGCCGCGGGCGTTCGGGGACGGCGTGACCGTAGTAGAGTGCCGTCGTGAGGAGCGTGGAGTCGGGGGTGGAACTGCGGTATTGCCGTAGAAAAGCGGCCGCCCCGGCGAAGGTCGAGTCGGGCGTCCGCTTGTACGTCGTCCGGTGTTGGAGCCGGCCTCGCCGGAAGTGGTACAGGGTTCCGTCGTCGCGGGGAAAGAGGCCCAGCAGCGGATCCTGCGGGCGCTGGTGGACGATGAAGACTTCGGCTTGCGGCATCGACCGGGCCGCCGCGAAGGCCTCCCGAAGGGTTTCCTCGTCGGCCTGGTGGGCGGCGCCGTCCGGCGTGTGGTACAGGTAGCTGGCATCCCCGTGGACGAGCACGACAATGCGCTGTTGGAGCTCAGTCGACGGGGATGGCGGGGGCGCGTCCGCGTTGGGAACGGGGACGACGCTGCTGCATCCGCTCGCAGTGAGGAGCACTGCACACAAGAGCAGTGCTGCGCGGGGGCACACCGGCATCATCGGCAGTCACACGAGCAGGACGATCAGGATCAGGACGAGTAGAGCCGTGGTGAGGCTGATGGTGAGGGTGCGGTCGGCTTGCTCGAAGTCCTGCTGCACGTAGTCGGCGAACGAGTTGAGTTGGCCGGCGGGCACGGCCTCGTAGCCGTTCTGGCCGTGAAGTTCGTCGAGCGTCTCCTGAAGGCGCGTGCGCAGGGCATCAATTCCTTCCTGGTCGCTGGGCGACAGGGTTGCCATCGACTCCGCACGGTTCAGCGCGTCGATCATGCCGCGCAGTTTTTCGTCCAGGAGCGCGCGTTTCTTTTCGGCTGTCGGGGCGGCCTTCACGTCCTGGACCATCGAACGCACGTGCTGCTTAAGCTTCTTGTGCGGGTTGATGTCAGCCTGGACGGGCGTGGCCACTGCGAGAAGCATAAGGGCCAGGACGACGAGCGCGGAGCGGTGGAGGAGTGTGCGCATGGAGGAACTGGGGCTGCGAACGTAAGAGTGCGACTACGAACAAACGGAATACGCGGGGCATGTGCAAGTGCGCACCGTATCACCGGCAGGGCGATTGCGTGCTGGGAGATGTCCGGAAACGTCGGAGGCGATGTTGCCGCTGAATTCTCCCTCTGCCCAGACTGAGCGGACGCGTGGAGGCATGGAGGCAATAACGCTGTGCCTGAATACCAAGTCCGGCTGCAAGCTTCCGATTCAGAGAGATGTGATCCTCGTAGCGCCGTTGGACTCCAACGGCGCTACAAAGCCGGATCATCAACACAAAGCCGGATCATCAACCAGAATGAATCTGCCGGATTTGGTATTATGGGCAGCTGCATGGGACGGACGTACGAACCTATCCGGGCCTGAGCCGTGCCTTATCCCCCTCCGCGGCCCGGTGTGGAGATTGGCGTTCGTCGAATGCAAATGCTCGTTCGTGATGGACCTGCTGGATCCTGTACTTGTGACTTGGGCCTTCGTGATTGGCGGAGGACTGTTGATGGTATTGGAGACGGTGGTGCCCGGCGGCGTCGCGGGATTTCTGGGACTGGGCGGGCTCGTGGTTGCGGGGCTCCGGACGCTCGGACTTCTGCTGAATCCCTGGACGGCGCTTACGACGTGGATCTTTCTGTCGGTGGGGCTTACGATTGCGCTGCGGCCCCTGGCGATGCGGTTTGTGGAGGGGGACATCTCGCTGGCGTTAACCGATGAAGATGCGGAGGCGATGGGGACGGAGGTGCCGGTGCTCGAAACGGTGGGGGAGGAGTCGCCGGGACGCATCCGGTTCCGGGGCTCGGGCTGGGACGCGCGGAGCGTGAAGGGGACGCTGCCGAAGGGCGCGACGGCGCGACTGCTCTACCGCGACAACCTGACGTGGGTCGTGGAGGCGGCGGACGATTCGGATCTTGACTACGAACTGGACGCGGCGACGGAGGGAGAGTTGCCACCGGGGCGAACGCCCGAGTCGGACGATGACGGCGACGAGTCCGGCGGGCTGGGGTACGATCCGTCGGCGCGGGTGGGGTAGCAGGTTGGACGGTTGGCAGATTGAAGGTTGGAAGGGAAAGGTTGGAGAAGGAGAGAAGGGGTATCTCGCCGTTTCTCACATCTCAGATGTGCCTATGTGGACGCTTTTATTGCTCGTTATCGGGGGTGCGCTGTTCATCGTCTACCACACATTTATCATCGTGGAGATGCGCGAGGAGGTCATCCTGGAGCGGTTTGGGAAGTACCACGCGACCCTGGAGCCGGGCTTTCACTTTGTCGTGCCGTTCATTGATCGGGTGGCCTACCGGCAGGAGACGCGCGAGCAGGTGCTGGACGTGCCGCACCAGACTTGCATCACGAAAGACAACATCGAGGTGGACGTGGACGGCCTCGTGTACCTGAAGGTGATGGACTCGTACAAGGCCAGCTACGGAATCAACGACTACCGGCTGGCGGCGGTAAACCTGGCGCAGACGACGATGCGGAGCGAGGTCGGCAAGATTACGCTCGACGACACGTTCAGCGAGCGCGACGCGATGAACGAGGCGATTGTGGAGGAGCTGGACAAGGCGTCCGACCCCTGGGGCGTGAAGGTGATGCGCTACGAGCTGAAGGACATTCAGCCGGCGCAGGACATCGTGCGCACCATGGAGAAGCAGATGGAGGCCGAGCGCGAGAAGCGGGCCGAGATTACGGAGTCGAGCGGGGAGCGCGATGCCCGGATCAACGTGTCGGAGGGAGAGCAGCAGGAATCGGTGCTGTTGTCGGAGGGACAGCGTGAGAAGCGGATCAATGAGGCAGAGGGGGATGCTCGAGAGATGGAGCTGATTGCCGAGGCGACGGCCAACGGCATTGAGCGCATCGCGGACGCGATTTCGCAGCCGGGCGGCTCGCTGGCGGTGAAGATGCGGCTCACGGAGCAGTTCATCGATCGGCTCGGGGAGGTCGTTGACGGGGCCGACGTGAGCGTGTTGCCGATGGACGCGGCCAACATGCGGTCGTTCTTTGAGGGGGCCTCCGAAGTGACCGGCTCCGTCCGGAAGGGGTAGTCTCCTTCGGGGGTTCTGCCGGCTTGAAGCATGGAGGCTCTGGAGGCATGGATGCTTTGGATGCTTGGATGCTTTGGATGCTTGGATGCTTTGGAGGCATGGATGCTTTGGAGGCATGGATGCTTTGGAGGCATGGATGCTCGGTAGTGGGAGGTACATCGATCGAGCTCCCATGCGTCCAGGCGTCCATGCATTCCGGCACCGTCTTTTGCGTCTGGCACAGGGGTAGTCAAGTTTCCTTTCTTACGAATCGAGCACTACCACAACGGACATGGAGCTCTTCACCGCCCTCAACAACGCCAGCCTCGGCATTCTCGCACTACTGGCACTCTACGTGGCCTACAAATTTTTGCGGGCCATTCGGTTTGTGCCCCAGCAGAGTGCCTACGTCGTCGAGCGGCTCGGCAACTACCACAAGACGCTCGAGGCGGGCTTTCATGCGCTCGTGCCGTTTTTTGACGAAGTGAGGTACACGCATGACCTGCGTGAGCAGGCCATCCCGGTGGAGCCGCAGGAATGCTTTACGGAGGACAACGTGCGGGTGGAGGTGGATGGGGTCATCTACCTGAGTGTCACCAATCCCGTGAACACCAGTTACGGGGTCACTGACTACCGCCGGGCGGCCATTCAGCTGGCGCAGACCACGACGCGGTCGGTCATCGGACGGATGGAGTTGGATACCACGTTTCAGGAACGGGCGGCCATCAGCCGGGCCGTGGTCGAGGTGCTCAGTGAGGTCGAGCAGACCTGGGGCATCAAGGTGCACCGCTACGAGATCAAAAATATCGACCCGCCGCGCACGGTGCAGAAGGCGATGGAGCGGCAGATGACGGCCGAGCGGGAGCGGCGCGCGACGGTGGCCCGGTCGGAGGGCAAGCAGCAGTCCACGGTCAACGACGCCGAAGGCGAAAAGCAGGAGCTCATCAATCAGTCGGAGGGGGAAAAGCAGCGGCGCATCAACGAGGCGGAGGGCCGTGCGAAGGAGATCGAGGCGATTGCCGAGGCGACGGCAGAGGCGATTGAGCGCGTGGCGGGGGCGGTGTCGGCGCCCGGTGGGGAGGAGGCGGTGAAGCTGCGCCTCGCCGAGCAGTACCTGAAGACCATCTCGAAGCTCGGCAAGAAGGAGAACGAGGTGCTCCTCCCGGCGGACCTGACGCGGTATGAGTCGGTCATCGATGGACTGTCGCTCGACGAGTTCAAGCTGCGGCCCGACGAGGAGATAGCATCGCCGAGTAGGGAGGACGGGGAGGAGTAGAGGACTGGCAGGTTGGTGGAGAGAGAATGGGGAGATAGAGAATAGGGGCGAAAGTGGGGAGGCATGGAAGCGTAGGAGCATGGATGCATGGAAGCACGGACGCGAGGGGGGCGTTTCGTGTGGTTTGGGCAATCGCATCCCGAGAGATTCGGTCTAGAGGTGGCGGTTCTTTTCTTTTGATCGACGAGATTGTCAGGAGCGTATGAGCGAGAGGGCGCTCCGGCGCGGGAAAGAATGCCCACGCGGCCGCAGTCGGAAAAATCGATCCAGCGCGAGATGTGATCGCCGAGACATCTTCAAACTACGCGTATAGTTTAATATTGAACTAAGCGGACAGCTTGACGATTTCGGGTGGCGGCAGTCAATTGGGATTAGGAGAAAAGGCCCGGTTCGGTGGGATGTATAGGGTAAGAGGTCAAATAATTTTCCTCTTATATCTGGGTAGTGGGCCCCCTGTGTGTGGGCGAAAATCGGCGTCTCTGGCCTCTGAGGGCAAAATTTCATCGCTGCCTTCCCCCTTTCCATTCCGAGAATCACCTTTTCGAAGCAAAATGCCGGATTTCGAGAATTAAATCGGGGGTAGATCGGTGGGGATTCCCCTGCAACGCCTGAAAAGGGCGGTTTTTACCAACACGTGGTAGGGCCATTACCTGTATAGGAGCAGGGCAGGAAACTTGGATGGTTCCTCGGATGGGAAGAAACCTTCTATGAAGAGGGATTATAAAAGAGTAATCACTGCTGAGTGCCTTTTTCGCGGTGTTGGCGGGACCCACCGGTGTGCCGGGATTCGGAACGTGCACTGCGTCGGGCATAGTGCAGCTTCAAACGATCTTTTGGGGAAAGCAGTTTGCTATTGCTCCAAGCTCCAGCTTGAGGTATGGACGGACGAGGTCCGTCCAAAGCTCGATTGCACAACGGACCAGTTGAAGCTGCAATAGGTGCCGAGCAGGAACCGCTCGGGCGTCCATGGGGGCTGCGTCGCCTCTGTTGTTTTTAGCTTTTCCAATTCTCGACGATGCACATGTGGACGAGAATCGCTTTTCTGCTTGCTCTGTCTGGGATGGTGGGGGAGCCGGTTGCGGCCCAGGAGGCGCCCGATGCAGTGTCGGCCGTCGAGGCCGTCCAGACAAATCTCGACTACGTGTGGACGGTGGTGGCGGCCACGCTGGTGTTTTTCATGCAGGCGGGGTTTGCCTTGTTGGAGACGGGGCTGACCCGCGCGAAGAATGCGATCAACATCATCATGAAGAACGTGACGGACGCCTCGGTGGGCGTCTTCGTGTTCTTCGCGGTGGGGTTCGGCCTTATGTTCGGATCGTCGTTGAATGGGCTGGTGGGCACCAGCGGATTTTTTCTGAGCGGACTTGTGGAGCAGCACGGGTCGTGGGCATACGCGTTTTTCCTCTTTCAGGCGGTCTTTGCGGCGACGGCGGCGACCATCGTGTCCGGGGCCGTGGCGGAGCGGACGCGCTTTGCGGCGTATCTAGTGTTTTCTGTGATCGTGACCGGTCTCATCTACCCGGTGTTCGGGGCGTGGGCCTGGGGCGGACTGCTCAACGGCGGCGGGTGGCTCGAACGGCTCGGATTCATCGACTTTGCGGGCTCGACGGTTGTGCATTCGATCGGAGGATGGGCGGCGCTGGCGGGCACGATTGTCGTGGGACCGCGGCGGGACAAGTACGACGAAGACGGGGCGCCCCGCGACATTCCGGGGCATAGCCTGCCGTTGGCGGCGCTGGGCATGTTCATCCTATGGCTCGGCTGGTTCGGGTTCAACACCGGGTCGACGACGGCCGGGACGCCCGCGATTGCACGGATCGTCGTGAACACGTTTCTGGCGGCCGCGGCAGGAGCTGTGGGGGCGCTGTTTGCGGCGTGGATCCGGACGGGGACGCCCACGCCGATGCTGACCCTGAACGGAGTGCTTGGGGGACTTGTGAGCATCACGGCGGGCTGTGCGACTCTGATGCCGGGGGCGGCGCTTCTGACCGGGGCCGTGGCGGGGATGGGGCTCGTGTACGCTACGGCCGCGCTGGAACGGGTGATTGACGATCCGGTGGGGGCGGTGGCGGTGCACGGTGTGTGCGGCGTCTGGGGAACGGTGGCGGCCGGGGTGTTCGACGCGTCCGGCCTGGCGGTGCAGCAGGTCGGGGTGCAGCTTCTGGGCGTAGCCGCGGCCTTTCTGTGGGCCTTTCCCGTCAGCTACATGGCCTTTCAGTTTGCGGACCGGCTGGTGGGGCTGCGGCTCCCCGAGGCCGTGGAGGAGAAGGGACTGGACCGGCACGAGCACGACGCGGAGGCCTACCCCGGACTTATGGGAGACGGCGCGCGTCGAACGCACACGGAGGGGATCAGCCGGGACGAGGTGTTCGAGGACGACAGCGCGTCGCGGAGTCCGCTGGCGCTCGATCAGGGCACTATGCTCAACGATCAGTTCCGCATCGGGCGCGTGCTGGGCATCGGGGGGTTCGGCCTCACGTACCTTGCCTACGATGAGATACTGGAGATGGGCGTGGCCGTTAAAGAGTATCTGCCGAACGACATGGCGGCCCGGAAGACGGACGGGGACACCGTGCAACCTCTCACTACGACGGGGGCGGAGATGGACGAGGCCGATTTCGAGTACGGGCTCGACCGGTTTCTGCAGGAGGCCCGCACGCTCGCTCGGTTCGAGCGCCACCCGAACATCGTACGGGTGCGTACCTTTTTCGAGGAAAACGGGACCGCCTATCTGGTGATGAACTTCTACCAGGGGCGTACGATGGGCGAGTACCTGGCGCTCAACAACGGGTTCATTCCGGAGGAGGAAGCGCTCCTGATCATGCAGCAGGTCCTCGATGGGCTATCGGCCGTTCACGAGGCCGACGTGCTGCACCGCGACATCGACCCGAGCAACGTGTATCTGGCGGACGACGGGACGGTGGTGCTTCTCGACTTCGGGGCCGCCCGGGCGGCGATGGGCGAGCGGACGCGCAACATGTCGGTGGTGCTGAAGCGCGGGTATGCGCCCCGCGAGCAGTACAAGAAGGAGGGGACGCAGGGGCCGTGGACGGACGTGTACGCGTGTGCGGCGACGCTCTACCGGGCGCTTACCGGGTTCAAGCCGCCGGATGCCGCCGAGCGTCTTCTGGACGACGAGCTAGTGCCGCCCGACGAGCTGGTGCCGCCCCTTTCGCCGGCGACCAGCGCGGCGATCCGGAAGGGGCTGGCCGTGGAGCCGGACGACCGGCCCCAGTCGGTCGAGGCCCTTGCTGCGTTGCTGCCGGAGCCGCCGGCCCGGACGCCGGGCTGGGTGGGACAGGAGAGTACACTCGACGTGCCGGCGCCCGCTCCGGAGAAGGCGTCGGAATTGCGGATCTGGACGAGCCACCCGTGCCGGCTCTACGTCGACGGCAGTGAGACCGGCGAGTTTCAGCCGGGGGAGTCGTACACGATCGGGGTGGAACCGGGGACGCACGATCTTCGGGCGGTGCGTACCGACCGGGCGGCGCAGGAGAGTGTGACGGTCACGGCCACGGGGCCGCCGGAGGAGGAAGGCGGGGACAATCGGATGTCGCTGGAGACACTCGTCTGGCAGGAGGTGGTCTCGACCGCGAAGAGCGAGCCCACGGATGCGGAGATCGATTTTGAGGACGTGGACGCGGACGAGGGCGGCGGCGCAGACGACAAAACGGTCCGCCTCGACTGATTCCACTGCGGGGAGCCGCGGTGGGAAAAGACGGTGGATTTTTGCCCGTCACTCGCATCCTGCTCTTTACAACCCACTGCAGTGTCAACGCTGATCTTGCGTACGTGAGGAAGAGGAACAATCCCGGATTGCTGATCGACAAACGGATTGTATCGCACCCCGACGGCTGTCGGGCACTTCCTCGTTTCCACTCAGGGCGCGTAATGCGTATTGCGTGAGATCGTGTTCGAACTCGCGGCGCCCATCCTTGACCCGGGCACTTGGATATTGACGGTTGACACTGCACTACAAGAGGAGAGCGGAGCACAGCGGGACGGCGCCATGCATCCATGCTTCCGCTCATTCTGTGCGGGGGCTCAGCGGCAGCATCGCCGCCCACGTTTCCGGATGGCTGCCAACGCACAATCGCCCTGTGGATTTTGGACGAGGGTTGACATTCAGCGGGCGTGTTATGAATCCCGCTCGTGCCCCATGCATTTCATAGCACCGATTTCGACACGAAAGGCTCGGGCCGTTGCGGCCCGTCCGGCCGGTTCCCTCATCCATTCTGCGCCCCAATCATGTCTCTTCTGCGATCGAGTCGCCCGCTCCAGGTCCTCCTGGGGATTATCGGCCTCGTGCTGACCACGTTCCTGTTCGCCCCGGACCTCCTCGTTGAGTATCTCTGGCTCGGGGAGCTGGGCTATGAGGGGGTGTTCTGGACCATTCGCACCACGCAGGTGGTGCTGTTTCTAATTGTGTTTGCGGTTGCCGGCCTCTACTTCGGCGGCAACTTCCTGCTGCTTCTGCGCCGCATCCCCCCGCTGTGGGCCTCCCAGTGGGCGCAGGGCGGCGAGGCGCCGACGGTGGGGGGCGAGCCGCTCACGCGCGACCGTCTCAAGCGCTTCGCGTACGTCCTGGCGGCGGTGCTGAGCCTCCTGTTCGCTACCGGGTTCTCGGGGCGATGGGACGACGTGTTGCGCTTCTGGTACGCTGCGTCGTACGGGCAGGCCGATCCGATTTACGGGCACGACCTGGCCTTCCACATGCTGGAGCTGCCGTTCATCCAGGCCCTTCAGAGCGCCGTCGTGGGCCTGGCCTTCCTGGGCCTTCTGGTGCTTGGCACCAGCTACGTCGTCGCGGGCGAAATTGGGATTCAGAACGGACAGTTTCGCGTAAAGGAAGGGCCGCTGCGTCACCTCGGGGGCAACGTGATTCTGCTGCTGCTGGGGTGGGCCGTCGGGTTTTACCTCGATCGCTTTGAAATGCTGCAGGAAGGGGGCGGCGGGGCCGTCTTCGGGGCCGGGTATACGGACATCAACGTGGTGCTCCCGGCCCTCTGGCTCATGATTGGGGCGACGCTTACGCTGGCCGGCCTCGTGGCGTACAACCTGTACCGCCGGAATCTCCGGCTTCTCGGGTTCGGGGTGCTCGGGTACGTAGTGGTGCTGGTCGGGGCGCTTGTGGCGGCCCCGGCCCTGGTAACGCAGGTCACCGTCCTGCCCAGTGAGTTTCAGATGGAGAAGCCGTATCTGGAACACAACATCGAGATGACGCGCGAGGCGTATGGGCTGGAGGACTTCAAGGAGGAGTCGTACCCGGCCAAGCCCAGCCTGCCGCCGGACGCAGTGGCCGACAACCAGGAAACCATCGACAACGTGCGGCTCTGGGACCCGCGTCTCCTGATCGACACGTACCGCCAGCTCCAGGAAATCCGGCTGTACTACGAGTTCTACAGTGTGGACGTGGACCGGTACATGATTGACGGCGACTACCGGCAGGTGATGGTGTCGCCGCGCGAATTGACGCAGCAGTTGCCCGAGGACACGTGGGACAACCGCCACGTGCGCTTCACGCACGGATACGGATCGGTTGCGAACCTCGTGGCCCGCGAAGGCACGGAGGGGGATCCGGAGTTTCTGGCACGCGACATTCCGCCCCAGACCGAGCATGAAGCGCTCGATGTGGAGGATCCCTCGATGTACTACGGCGAGAACACGCCCCATTACCGAACCGTCCCGGCGGGGAATCCGGACGGCGAGCCGCTGGAACTCCATTACCCGAAGTCCGGGGAGAACGTGTACACGCGCTACGAGGGCGACGGTGGGGTCAGTGTAGGTAGCTTTTGGAAGCAGCTGCTGTTTTCGTATTTCCTCGGCGACTTCAACATCCTGCTCACCAACTACATCGAAGACAACAGCCGGATCCAGTTCTGGAATCGGGTGCCTGAGCGGGTGAACCGGGTCGCTCCGTTTCTGAAGCTTGACAACGATCCCTACCTCGTGCTGGGGGACGACCGGCAGTACTGGATGGTCGATGCCTACACGACGAGCAACTCGTTTCCGTACTCCGAGCCCATCCGGGATCAGCGCAACTACCAGGGCACGCGTTACATCCGCAACTCCGTGAAGGTGGTGGTAGACGCCTACAGCGGAGAGGTGTCCCTCTACGTGGCGAATCCGGACGATCCAATTCTCCAGACGTACCAGAAGATCTTTCCGGATCTTTTCCAGCCGCTCGACGCGATGCCGGAGCGGCTGCAGGACCACATTCGCTACCCGCAGGACTTCTTTGAAATGCAGGTGGAGCGGTACCGGCGCTACCACCAGACCCAGCCGCAGGTGTTCTACAACAACGAGGACCTCTGGACGCGGCCCAAGGAACAGTATGCGGATCGGCAGCGGCGGATGGAGCCCTACTACATTCTGACCGATCTGCCGGGGGAGAGGGCGGATGAAGGGACAACGGAAAAGGGGTTGGAGTTTATGCTCATGCTGCCGATGACGCCGGAGGGACGAGACAACATGATTAGCTGGGTCGCGGCCCGGTCGGACCCACCGAATTACGGCGAGGTGGTGGTGTACGACCTGCCGAAAGAACGGCTCATCCGCGGTCCCAATCAGATTGAGTCGCGGATCGACCAGGACACGGAAATCTCCCGGCAGCTCTCGCTGTGGGACCAGCGGGGCTCGAACGTAATTCGCGGCAATCTGATCGTGGTGCCCATCGAGGAGTCGTTCCTCTACGTGGAGCCGATCTTCCTGGTTGCGGAGGAGATTCAGATTCCGGAGATGCAGCGCGTGATCGCGGCTACCGATCAGCGGGTGGCCATGAAGCAGACCCTCCGCCAGTCGCTCAACAGCGTGCTGGGCGAGGAGGTCGTCGAGACGCGGCAGAAGGCACTGGCCAACATGCAGCAGGCTGCGGGGGCGGCCCAGCGGGCGTCGCCGCAGCGCATCGAGGAGCTAGAGGAGGCAAAGGACCTCATTAAGAAGGCGCGCACGGCACTTCAGGACGGGGACTTTGCCCAGTTCGGCGAGCGCTTTAAGAAACTCGAGAACGTGCTGAACGAGGTGTCGCTCTCGGATACGACGACTGCTCCCGCTGCTCCCACCCCGTCGTCCGGCGTCGATACGACGGCGGCCCCGGCCTCTCCCGCCTCGGCCGACACCGTATCGGCCGGTCGCTATTGATGCGGAACGGAGGCCGGGGGGCTCTCCGGGTCGGCTTCTGCGAGGAAGGCCCCAGCGCAGTACCGGGGGCCGGCCGCCCGTACCCCCCCGACTGCATGTGAGCCTGCGGGGATGTACCGGGTCGGGAAGACGGGCGTGCCGGGGATCCCGTGTTTACTGAACGAGGGGTCACCGATCTGAGATCGGGAACGTGTGCTCTCTACGTGCGGCCCTGCACGGCCCGCAGCTGTCGCAAAAGATCGCCGACGTGCGTTTTCACGAATCGGAAAGCGCCACGGGATGAGTGCAAAGCGGTCGATGTCGCCCGTTCTTCGGGCCCAACGGGGTGGCACGAGGTGCTTTGGAAGCACATCGGCGGGATGGACACCACATCCAAAAAAATCAACGCTGTCTCAAAACGGTCTCTTGGGCGTCGGACCGGTACAGCTTCAAAGCAGCGTACCCGGTGCCGACTACGAGGAGCCATGTCGAGCCGCTCAGCGGAACGTCGTCTGGGTTATCGTTGGGGGGTTGAAAATGAGAATCTTGTGTCCGTACGTTCTCGGTCGGGCCGTTCCTCATTCCCGACCGGTCAGAGGGACTCTCGTTCGAGGGGCGAGCCCACTCTGGAAGATCACCGGACGACTCCGGTCCTGACCGAGAGGGGCGCTCCCGCTCTGCGGTTGGCCGCTGGTGCCCCCGGTCCTGCGAGTGGACATTCGACACCGGGACAGCAGGAAGCAACAGGACGCAAAGGCAAGAAGTGAGCAAAATGCGAGACATCCGCTTGTGGAGACCGATTCGCAGACGCTGAGGGGGGGAAGAGAAGAGCCCTAGTGAACCACCGTCATTCGGCGCGTTTCCAGGAAGTTGTCGCCCTTGATCCGAAGGAAATAGGCGCCGCTCGAGAGCCGGTCGGTGGCAATCTCGATGACCTCCTCGGTCTGGGCCGGAACAGGGCCCCGATGGGCCGTCCGGACGTGTCGACCGAGGATGTCGTACACCTGCACGCGAACCGACTGCTCGTCGCGGACCGCGAGCTTGAGCCTCGCCCGCTGGTTCTGGGGCACCGGGTTGGGGTAGGTCTTCCCAACCTCGTGGGCCGTTCCGAGGCGAACCTGTGCCTCCGCCGGGTCGGTGTACTGGGGGGAGCTCTTCCCGTCCGCCATGCGGAGGCGGAAGAGATGGCGCCCGTAGTCCAGATCCTTCAAGCGGGTGCTGTACTCGCCCGACGACTTGGACGCGGAGGCCTTCAGGGAGGTGCGCCGGCGCCAGTCTCCGGGGGACGGGGCCTCGGTTGTGTCCTCCAGCGAGAGGCGCTGGTGCTGCACCACAAAACTGGATGGGCGGGACTCCGACTTCAGTTCCCACTGCAGCGTCACCGATCGGTCGCTGACACTCGCGGACAGGCCCCCCTGGAGCGCTATGGTCGTTCCGTCCGTCGACGGACGCTCAATCCGGAGCAGGAACCGGGCCGACGATCCCTCGGCCTTCGCACCAGAGGAGTCCTCCGGCGTTGGGACCTCGGCCAGGGCCTGGATTGGCACCGGCCCGTCGGACGGCCCCTTCAGCGCTGGTGCCTCCTGCTTGGAAGAGCCCGATGCGCCGTCCTTGTTCTTGGCGCTGTCCGTGGTCTTGAACGTGTGCGCATTGGCTGAAGCGGAGGTCAGGGCCGTCGTCTCGCCGCTCTTCTGGTCTACGAGGACGACGTTCCACGAGGACGGCACCCCGATCCACTCGTTGGCTTGCACCTGAACAGTGCCGTCGGCCTTCTCCAGGCCACGCGTTCGAACCGGGACCGTGAGGGTGTCCCCGAAGTCCATCGGCCGGCTCTCAACGGCTTTCATTGCTGTGGAGTCGCCTGCCACCGCCCCTGCCGGCCCAAAGACCGGCCCGCCGGACAGCGGCGCCAGCTTCGGCGCGTCGAAGCCGTCCCAGTCCGCCGTCGCATTCGAGTGTAGGACGAGGGAGGCCGCTTCGTCACGAGCCGTCTGCGTGTTCTCGGACTCGACGGTCATCTTGAGGCCAATCTTTGCGTAGGCAGGCCGGGGGGGAGGGTCGCTGCCTTTCGAGCCGACGATCGAGCGGGTTCCGGTGGTGGTGCCGCCGGACTTGAAGGTCAATTCGGTGGGACCGCTCGACCGTCCCTGGTTGGTCCGTGTCACCGCAAAGCCCTGCCACGGAGAAATCACGCGCCCGCTGGGCGCCATGTCGGCAGGGTCCGCGACGGACACGTCGAGGTAAGAGCCGGCCTGGGCGTTGTCTTCACCGCTGGAGTCGCCGCCGTCCCAGATCTGGACGGTCGCCGAAAAGTCGCCGGTGCCATCGAGGGCGTTCCCGCTGGGGTCCTTCAGGGAGGCAAGGTCGAACGGTACGTTGTACGGGTTCGCCAGCACGTGGCCGGGATCGGCGCTCTGGTCGAGGCCGCTGACCGTCTGATCCGTGTTGTCATCCGGTATGCTTCCGGCCGCCATATCGAGCGTGAGGGTCGGGTCGATGGGCGCGTTGGCATTGTCGAACAGGAAGAGCAGGTGGCCCCGTCCGTTATCAAAGGCATTGCCCTTCGAAAGCCCATCCCAGCTCGCATTCGTGTCGTTCCACTCGTAGAGCTGGTTGCCGGACGGCAGGTTGAACCGGATGTGCTGGTTGGGCCGCGGCCCCGACACGAGATCGTCGGTCTTCCCTCCGCTCACGGGCGGCCCCACCATGTACCAGCCGGCGTCCTGTCCCAGCGTGCCGATGCTCGTGTGGCCGGCGTTGCCGGCGATGGTGAGGGCGCGGCCCGACAGGGGGCTGGTGGTTCGATCGGTCGTGCCGAGCGTGTAGTAGCCATTGCCCTGCGCGGTCACGTCAATACCGGAGAAGGTAATCTGGTCGGCGTTGGCCACGGACGCAGTTCCCGTGCCGCTCACGGCCGTCCAGTTTCCGCTCGTCCCGCTGCGGTAGAGCAGCACGTACTTGGATGGGTCCGGATCGACGGCCGGCGGCAGGTCGGCCTTCGAGAGGTCGAAGGTGAGGTCGGCCGTGAGGGTGGAGCCGCTGTTGGTGGGGTCGGCAAACCAGTTTCGATCCATGCGAGCCGAAAGGCCGGTGACCCCGCTGACGTCCGACGTGTTGACGCTGTTGTCCGCGACCCTGTGGCCGGCCATCAGGTAGTCGCCGTTGTCGAGTCCCGAGGCGGCCTTAAACCGAAGCCCATCGCTTCCCCCCGCGCTGTGAAAATCGGTTGACGACTCCTGGCCGATGCCAAACGCGGCGCGGTCGTAGTCGCCGTTCCCCCCGTTGTCTCCCGCGTACACGTCCGTGGCCGTCCCTCCCGTGTTCAGCGCCACCCCATACTTCGCCGACAGGTAGTTGTGGACGAGGGTGCGCTGCGTGGCCCCCAACTCCTGGTTGAAGACAATCGTCTCCGCGATGTGGCCATCCAGCCGGTCGGCGATGGTGCCGCCTTCATAGCCGGTGCCGACGTAGAAGTTCGTTGCTGCGGACGGCACCTGCGTCCCCGTGCCCGAGACGTTGTTGCCCCCGGCCTGTTCGTCGCCGTCGATGAAGCGAGTGGCGTCGGTCGTGTCCGAGCTCAGGCTCGCCGTCAGCAGATAAGAGGTGCCGGACCCTGGACCTGCATTCGCTGTGTAGTCGTGCCGGTCGTCCGAAAGCGCTCGGTTTCCAAATGTATAGAAGCGATCGGATCCCGAGCTGGTGCGGTAGATTTCCGCCCGGGATTGGCTCGTGCCCAGCGCATCCGCAATCCGAAATACGCCCCCGATCCCTTCACTGCCATCGTGCTCTACGACTGAAAAGAATGTATAGCCCGACGTAAGATCCAGGGTGCCCGACGACGTCAGCACGTCCCCGTCGTTGTCGTTGAAGTCAATCACCGATCGGCCGTTGAGGGTGCCCGTGTTGAGGGTGGGCCTTTCGGTGCTGGTGGGAGCCGTCACGTCGCGCCCGTTGCCGCTCTGATCGTTCCAGCCGTTCACGTCGGTGCCAGTGGTGTCGAGGCCCTGGTCCGATCGCAACCAGAGTCTATTATTTGAAGCGACTCCGACGCCGCCCGGCCCTTTGCCTCCGAAGTCATTGTCCTCAATGGTGAGGGTGTGGCTGGTCGTCCCCCCCGTCGTGGCGTTCGTCAGGTCCCCGCTTCCGAAGGAGAGAGCCACGTCTTCGTTCGTTTCGATTTCCGCGTCGTCCAGCACGCTGAGCGTGATGTTTTTGGACGTATTCCCGGCCGAGATCGTGACGCTGCCCCCGTCGTCGTCGGTATAATCCGTGCCGCCGGTGGCCGTGCCGCCCCGATTGTAGCTGACCGTCACGTCCCGTCCACTTTGGGTCGAAAGGGAGAGCCCAATGTTCTGGGAGGTCGACCGCTCCACGGTGGTGGACGCCCCCGCGTCAAACGCGACGGACGGTTTGGGGTCGTCGTCGGACACGGTGAGGGTGTGGGCGTCATTGTTGCCGTCGATGCCGGCGGTGCCGCTCGATATATTGGACAGCGTCAGTTCCACCGTCTCGTCGTTTTCGTCGAGCCCGTCGTCAACAATCGAGAGATCACCGCCGTCCAGCGTTATGCTCGTCTGGCCGGCCGGAATCGTTATGGTTGACGAGGAGAGCGTGTAGTCGGTGCCACCGCCGGTGGCCGTGCCGCCCGTCGATAGATCGACGTCGATGTCCTCATTGGAGCTGGGCGAGAGGTCCACCTGAATCGACGGGTCCGTCGTCTCGTCCGGGACCGACGACGTGCTTGCCGCAAAACTCACCGTCGGCTGGGGGTCGTCGCCGGTCTTAATGGTGTGCGTGAGGTTCGTGTAGCGCCCGTTCGCCGGATCGTCGCTCGACGGGTTGTCGTCGAGGCCGGCGTTCTTCACGCCCACGAGCCGCACCACCACGTCCTCGCCCAGTTCGTACGTGGCGTCGTCCTTGATCGGCAAATCGAACGTCGTCTGCGATGCGCCGATCCCGATTGTCGCCGTGCCGCTGGTCGACGTGAAGTCGTCCGCCGTGGCGTCGGTGGCAGAATCGTTGAGGTCGATTCTCCAATCGACGGGCGTCTGGTTTACGGGGTCCGTACTGCTGGTCTCAATCGTGTACGTCTGCGTATTCTGCTCCTCCTCGCTGGTGTTGCCGTCATCGGCGGTTCCGTCGCCGTCGAGGAGATAGACCTTGCGGGTAATGTCGTCGTCGTTCACGTTCACGTCGTGGCTCGTCTGCCCCCCGAGGGTGGCCGTAGCGCCGCTGGTGGAGGGATTCGACATCGACAGGTTCACGGTCTCCGTGTTTTCGGGGGCACTTTCGTTGTTGATCGACAGGTCACTGCTGCCCAGCGTCTTGGAGGTGTTGCCCGACGTGATGGTGACGGTGGCCGTGTTCAACGTATAGTCGGCCTCAGCGGACTGAGTCGTGACCGTGAAGTCGGCGCCCGATCCGCTTCCCGAGAGCGTGGTGAACGAGGTGGGGGCGCTCGTGTAGCCGTCGCCGCCATTCAGCACTATTGCCCTGCCAATTTCCCCGCTGCCGTTCACGGAGGTAACCTTAATCTGCATCCCGCTCCCATCGCCGGTATTGTCGTCCTCCCCGATGATGTCCCCCTCCGAGTAGTTGCTCCCCACGCTGTCGATGCTCGAAACGTCGTCGACGGAGCGGAGCACCGCCGTGCCGCCGACCGACAGGTCGACGGTCACGTCGCTGGAGTGCGTGTCGGAAAGCTCGATGTCGAAGTCGTCGGCCCCGTTCGGCTCGTCGCCACCGGAGTTGGCCGTGGAAAAGAAGACCTTGAGTGCCGGGGTCGCACTGGCGGGGTCATCCTGCTCCTCGGACTCGCCCACGTCGTTCACGGCCGTGACCCAGAAGTAGTACTGCGTGCCGTTCGTGAGTCCCGTAACTGTTTCGCCCGTCGTGTCGGAGGTGTCAACCTTCGTGGCTCCGCTGAAGTCGTCGGTCGTGTTCTGGTAGATCCGGTACGTCTCGCCGGTGAGCGTCGTGGGACTGCCCGTCACGTCGGTGTCGACCTTGTCCCAGGTGAGCTTGGCCTCCTGGTTGAGGTCGCTCTCGGCGGCGAGGTTCTGCGGGGTGGAGGGCACGGCGCCCTGAGCGATCGTCACGTAGTCGCCGTCCGACACGCTGACCCCGGTGGCGTTGTAGAGGCTGTCCTTCTCCAGGGTCAGCTGGGTGCGCGTGGCGCCGCCCGTGAAGTCATCGTCCCCGTCCACCAGCACGAAATAGTTGGTGCCGGCGCCGGTCGCGGGCAGGTCGTCGGCGTCCACCTCAACGGTCAGGGTGCCTACGCCGTCGCCGGGGCCCCCGTCGATCTCGTCGAGGCGCCATTCACGTTCGAGCCGCTCGTCCACAGTGCTCGGGGTCTCGTTCCCGGTCCAGCTGGACGCGTTGGCGCCATCGTGCCCGTAGAAGAGAAAGTCGCCATCATCCAGGGCCGTCGGGCTTCCCAGGCGAAGGACGCCAGACTGGACATCGGTCTCGTTGCTGCCGTCGCCGGCCTGCCCCAGGCCCGCAAAGTCGTCGAAGTGATTGGACGAGTGCGCGTACGGCTCGACCTCCGCGTTGCCGGTCGAGATGCCGTACTTGTTGGCCAGGTAGCTGTTGACGATCGTCCGGCGCGCCCGGTTGATCTCTTCGCTGAAGGCGATGACCTCCGCCACGTCCCCGTCCAGTCGTTCTTCGGCTGGGGTCGATCCCCCATAGCCGACGCCCACGTGAAACGGATTCGCGTTGAGGGGACGCACCTCATCCGGATTGGACGATGTCTCATCGGCCCCGTCGATGTACTGGGCGAGGTTGCTCCCACTGCTTGTGTTTTTCACTGTCGTCAGGTAGGGCGTTGTGTCCGGGGACGGTCCTGCATCCGATACCTTTGCATCCTGTCGGCTGCCCCCCCGATCCGACACCGACAAGAAGTCCCCCGCGTTCGAGCTACCCTCCGCCCAGTAGATCTCCAAGTCCGATGTATTTTGAGACACGGCCGGAGCGATCCGAAACAGGCCGTTGAAGTCCTCACGCGCGTCGTTCCGGCCGACGATGAAGAGCGTGTACCCGGACGTCAGGTCCAGATTCTTCGACGACGAGAGCACGTCGTCAGTGCCATCGAAGTCGAGAACCGGGCGTCCATTGAAGCCGCTCGTACTCGTATTATAGGTAGGTCGTTTGCTTCCACTTTGCGTCACGTCGCGGGTGTTGCCACTGGCATCCGTCCACGTATCTACCGCGGCCCCATCGCTGAGCGAAAGATCGTTGGCGTCGAGCCAGAGTTCGAGCGTTGTGGTCCCGTCCGCCCCGCCAACCCCGCCCGGCCCCGGCGGCGGGACGTCGGAATCCGGCGGGTTGGGCTGGGCCTGTACGGCGCCGGCGGCGCTCATCAGCAGTGTGCCGAGGAGAACCATCACCACCGGAAGCAAAGTGCCTGTCGTTGTGCGTTTCATGGTGCGTATCATTGTAGAATGAACGCTTTACGGCCTTCTTTCGCGGGGCCGGTGTCGTTTCGAGGCGCGGGAGAGGCCGGTGATCGGCCCTCCGTTAGCGAACAACCGTCATTCGACGCGTTTCTACGAAGTCCTCTCCGTGAATGCGGAGGAAGTAGGTGCCGCTTGACAGCCGGTCGCCGTCGATGCGTATTTTCTTCGTCTCTCGTGCGGGAACAGTGCCCCGGTGGGCCGTCCGGATGCGCCGACCGAGAATGTCGTACAGGAAGATGCGGACCGACTGCTCCTCGCGGACCGCGAATTCAAGCGTGGCCGATTCGGCCTGCCCCACCGGGTTGGGATAGGGCTTCCCGACCGTGTACGCTCCTGCCAGACGAACCTTCGCTTCCGCCTGCTTGTCGCTGGTGGCCGACGTGCCCGCTGCGTCCACCATGCGGAGCCGGAAGACGTGCCGTCCGTAGTCGAACTCCTTCTCCTTCAGGGGGGCGGTGTATTTGTGCGACGACTTGGACGCCGACGCGTCCACGGACGCCTTCTGGGTCCACTCGTTCGGGTCCGGGGTTGCGCTCGTATCCTCCAGCGGGAGGCGCTGGTGCTGTACCTCGAAGGTGACTCCACTGTCCTCGCGGCTCGTCTTCCACGAGAGGCGGATCGTCTTTCCGTCCACAGTCGGTGTAATCGAGGCAATCTCCGCGGGAGGAGGCTCGGTGCTCCCGTCCGATGATTCCTCGCCGGACGATTCGTCGTCGGACGGTCCGTCCGCAGAGGAATTGGTCGCGTCGATGCGGAGGCGGAAGCGCGCGGAGGCACCGTCCTTTTTCGAGGAGGCCTGCGCGTCGGGGGACAGGGTCCGAACCGGCGGGAGGGGCGAAGCCGAGTCTCCACTGACCTCCGCCTCTCGCCCGTTCTTGGTCGTGGTCGTGTCTTCCGTCGTCTCCGGCGCGCCGGCCTTTTTGCTTTTGCTTTTTGCCCGGTCGAAGGTGTAAGGATCCTGTCCGCCCCGCCCGAGCGTGTGCTCGGTGTCGTCGGACGGGTCGGTCGTGCCCTTCGTATCGATGAGCGTCGCCGTCCAGCCGTCCGGTACGTTCGCCCAGTCGGGTGCGGAAATTTTGAACGTGCCGCTCAGGTCCGTTTGCAGGTCCAGCGGCACCGTGATGGTGTCGCCTGATGCGTGTGGGCGGCTGTGCATGGCCCAGAGCGACCGGTCGCCGTGCCGGTCCGCCGCCACCGCACTCAGGGCCACGAAGTCCTGTTGGGCCGGCATCAGCTTCGAGAGGTCGTAGGCGTCCTCCGACGCCGTGGCGTCCTCGTGGAAGTAGATCCCGGCGGCCTTGTCCAGGGCGCGCTCAGTGCCGCTCCCGTTCTCCACGACGACCCGGAGGTCAATGCGACGGTAGGAAGGATCTTTTCGTCGCTTCGACCCGATGTAGTCTTCATTCGTGGTTGACTGGCGGCCGGATTTGGTGAACGTGATATCGGTACTCGCGCCCCCGTCGAAGTCGTTGCGCTGCAGGAAAAAGGCCTCCCAGAGAGCGAGGTGGTCGGAGTTATCACCGGCCTTCATGACGGTTTTGTAGGACTTGTCGTACGGGTCCCACAACTGCACGCCGCCCTTGAAGTCATCCGTGCTGTCACCGTCCCCATCGGTGGCCGTGTTGAGCGCCGAGAGGTCGTAGTCCCTCTTGTAGGGATTAGCGAGCAGGTGCCACGTCGTGTCCGTGCGGAGCTTCGTGTCGGCCGAGGGGGCGCCGTTCCCCACCGTCACGTCGGCGTCGCCCGGGGGACTGCTGGTGACAGAGGCCACGTCCATCCAGAGCGTCGGATCGATCGGGTGCTCGCTGTCGTCATGCAGGTGGACGATGACACCGCGCCCGTTCGGCATCTGGTGGCCGCTGTCAAGCTGGGTCCATCCGTCGTTGTTCTTGGAGGTGCCATTGTTGAGCGCCCAGTGCCACACGTCGCGCACGCCGAAGCCAACGAGGCCGTCCCGGTCGTTGGATAGGGGCGGCTGCAGGCTGTCGATAACGGCCCCCTCCACCGGCACGCCCACGTACCGCCAGCCCTCGTCGGCCCCGTCGGTTCCCGCCTGTCCCTCAACTGGACGGGCATAGGCGTTGAGTAGCGGGCTCTCCGTCGGCGCGGTCGTGCCGATGGCGAGGTACTTGGTTCCGGAGACGCTGACGTCTGAGAAGGTCACCTCATCGCCGCTGACGGTCACCGAGCCGCCCGCGTCGCTCCACGTGCAGTCGTTGCTGCCCGGCGTGCACGAGGAGGGAGCCGTCAGGAGCACGTACCCGTCCGGCTGCCGGGAGCGACTGTCAAAGCCGAGGGACGTGAGGTCGAAGGCGACATCGAACGACGGGGTCCCCGTCACGTCGACGAACCAGGCGCTGTCGGGACGCGCCGCGAGATCGTCGATTCCACTGGTGCCCTCGTAGTTGACCTGCTCGGCCGGGGCGTAGGGGTTCTCGGCGTTCGTGCCGAACATCACGTACTCGCCGTCGCCGACCCTCGCGGCGGTCAGGGTGATCCCGCCCCCGGTGGCTCGGGTATGCGCAAAGTCGACATCCGCTCCCCCTTCCTTCCCGATGCCGATCACGCTGAAGTCGTAGTCGCCGTTGCCATTCTGATCACCCGCGTACAGGTTGTTCGCGTCCAGCCCCACGTCGTACTTCGCCGAGAGGGCGTTGCGGACGATGTTTCGCTGCGCGGTGTTGAGGGAGGCGTCGTAAAAGATGAGCTCGGCAATTCGCCCGCCAAACTTCTCCTGATTGCCGCAGGTCATTCCGGTGTACACCTCATCTCCCGTCCCTGCCAACGAGGAGTACTGGGTGCTACCCCCCTCCTGTCCCTCGAACGAGATATCGAGCTCCTCGGACTCCGACTCCGCAGAGATGAGGTGGAAGGGGCCGTCGCCAAGCGAACCATCCGTGTTCGCTTCCTTCTTGAGATTACCGCCGCCATCGTTGTTTAGGATGGCAACCCTCTCGTCCGGGTCGTTTCCAAAGTTCTCGTATCGGAACGAGAGCCTTCTCGAATTGCATCCCGATGTTTGGATATCGAGAAGGGCCTGCTTGCTCTGGCTGCCGCCCTTCGCGATCGAAAACATCGTGTAGTCCGCGTCCGGCAGTGACTCCAGAACCGACGCACTATACTTGTAGCAGTCGTTGCCTTCGAAGTTTAAGACCGGTTGCCCATTCGGGCCCGACTCCACGAACGACGCCTTATTCTCATTGCAGTTTGCGGTTTTCGTGGCGTCGTTGCCATTGCCCGATGAGTCCGGCCACGGGTTCACGTCATTGCCGTCATTGTAGGTCGCGCCCAGGCCATCGGCCTTCCCCCAGAACGCGAGCGTCTGGGCTCCCCCCACGCCCCCAGGGCCCATGCTCCCGATGCCGTCGTTGTCGATGATTTCGTGGGTCGCGGATGGGTTCGACCCGAGGTTGGCCCCGGTTGCACTCGTGATCCCGACATCGATCGTCTCGTTCGTCTCTTTCTGGGTGTCGTCGTTGACGGGGATCGTGAACGTGCCGCTCGTATTCCCGGCCGGAATGGTTATGGTCGATGAGACCGGGAACGTGTAGTCCGTTCCGCCACTCGACGCGGAGCCTGTTCCCTCGTCCCCGAAGGTGACGTCGATGTCGGTTCCGGCAGCTTCCGAGAGTTCGACCGTCAGGCTCGCATCTTGTCCCTCCCGCTTCGTGAAGAGGTCGGAGGCGAACGAAACGTCCGGCTGTGAGTCGTCCTCGCTGATGGTGAGCGTGAGGGCGGTCTTGTCGTTTCCGTCGATCGTGCCGCCCTGCGCCGCCGTCAAGGTCAGCTCGACGGTTTCATCGCCCTCGTATTTGTCATTATCGTCCAGCACCTTGATCTCGAACTGTCCTTCGTTCTCGACATCGGGAATCGTCACTTTGCCCAGCGTAGAGGTTTCCTTCGATCCATCTTTCCCGTTGACCAGCCTGAAGTCGGTCCCGGGCGTGGCGGTCCCCCCCGTGACTTCGTAGGTGGCCTTCGTATCGGGACCGGTATTTCCGTCCTTGCCGTCATCCAGGGCCACCTCATACACCAGCGTTTTGTTCTTCTCTGTCTGGGTCGTCTCGTTATACCCCGCATCGGTCTTGCTGCGGCTGTCGTTGTCGCTCGAACTGGTGTACGCAATTTCGTCCGGGTGATCGTTGTCGATGATCGATCCCACAAACCGGTCGTCACTGCCCTTCGCGGCGTTGCTGCCGACCGACCCGAGGATGACCTCGAACTTTTCGGTCTGCTCGTATGGACTCGAAGAGGTCTTGGAATCGTCCGTGATGCTGATGTCCAGGGGGGCGGACGTGGCCCCGGCCGGAATTTCAGACGGGCTGTTGAGGCTGTAGTCCGTTCCGTCTGCCTCGTAGTCGCCGTTGTCGTTGCTTCCACTGCCGTTATCGACCCCATTGTCCTGAATGCCGGTGGGGCTATCGATGTTGCCCGTCGTGCTGAAGTCGACGCTCACCCCGCTGTCGTCGGCGTCCGTGGGAAAGTTGAGGGACGCATCCACGGTGAGGTCGCTGCCGCCCTCACGTTTCCGCCCGCTGAGGCGGGAGAAATTCACGACGCGCTTGATGGCGGCAACGGCCACGTAGTCCCCGTCCGAAATGTCGACCCCGGAGGCTTCATAAATGTCGCCGGACTTGTTGTCGAGGTCGTGGTACGTGGCCCCACTCGTGAAGTCCCCGTCGTCGTCCACAAAGAGAGCCCGATCATCATACCCTGCCGGAAGCGACAGACTGGAATAGTCGACCTCCACGTCGACGTTTTTCGAGCCCGTACCGGTGACCTCGGCCCGCCACTCCCGCTCGATTTTCTTCGCGTTCGAGCTGCCGTTCGGACGCTCGGTCGTCGTAAAGCTTCCGTCCGCCGCTCCGTCGTGCCCTACCATGACGAACTCCCCATCGTTGAGGGCATTGTTTCCGTCTTCCAGAAGGGTGAGCCGCGAGGAGGTCGCTTCGGGGTGGCGGCCGCCGTTGCTCGCCCCCGCGTCTTTCGTGGCCCGGCCGATGCCGACAATGTCGTTCGGGTGCCCGCTCCCGAACCGGTAGTAATCGTTGCTCGCCATCGTGAGGCCGTGCTTTTCGGCCAGGTAGTTGGCCACGAGCCGGCGCTGGGCCGTGTTGAGCGCGCTCTTAAAACCGATGACCTCTACGACGTTCTCCTTCGCCGCCGTTCCGTTTTTTCCGATCTCGAAGAAGTCTTTACTCGCCGTGCTCACGCCGGTCGCGGAGATGTTTACAGTGCCGTTGACGGCCAAATCCTCCTCCGCATCGTTTTCATCGAAGACGGAGGAGAACACGTTGTACTCCGTGAGCGTGGGGGACGACGTTTTCAGGGTGGGTCCGTTTTGGTCGGCAACCACCTCGCCGGAGGTGTTGTACCCGATGTTCTCGTTTTGATTGAAGTGGATGACCTGCCAGAAATTATCGCTCGGCACTTCCCGCGCGATCGACAGCACGAAAAACGTATTGCTTCCGCCGGCAATGTTCTTCACCGCCGTCTGCGTGTTCCTGAGGGCGTCGGTATTGTCCTGATTCGTGGTGTTGAACTTGATGACCGGCTTGCCATTGAGCGCGTTGGCCTCGTAGATCGGCTGCCGATTTTTGTTGTCGTCGACCTCATCGTGGTCGTGGCCCTGGCCGGACTGGTCCTCCCACAGCTCCACTTCCGTGTTGCCGGTCTGGCTATCATTCCCGGTGGCTTTGATCACGCCCTCGTCCGACCGCAACCAGATGCTCAAGCTCTCGCTGGCGGTCGACCCTGTAGCGTCCCCCACGCCCCCCGGGCCCGTCTGTGCAACGGCCGTCCCCAGGCCGAACAGCACACTGGTGCCGATGAGGAAAGCAACACGGATTAGAGGCGTGGCACGGAGCGTCATGGCCGGTTTCGAAACGATCCCGGAGAGCGGCGAAAGAAATCGGAATGTAAGACCACCAATTTACGGCAGAAGCTATACTGCTACGTGGAGTCTGTGCGTGATTGTTCGTATCTAATTTCATTTTCAAAAATTGTAACCATGATAAAATTGAAGAAAAAATAAGTCTCACTTTAACAACCACACGGACTTACACATTTATTAAGTAAAAATCAAGTTTATTTTTTCACTGGGAGAAACCGACCGTTGAAACCGGTCGGTCTACAAGCCCCCGTCCCCCCTCACAGAGCACTCTCTCAAAGACCGCTGTTCGGGCTGGGTCTGCTGTGTAATCGTTCCCAATATTGTTTGGGATTACGAGCAGACGCAGGGCCACGTCGTGGGCCGTTTCTCTAATCGATGGGGGACGGCGGCCTGTTCAGGACAAAGAGGTTGCAACCACCAAGTTTTAACGCCGACCACGCTCCTCCCCGGGGGACAGGTCGTTGACGGGTGCGGCCGCCTTTCATATCTTCACGGTACACGCATTTGTTTCCCCACATTCCGCCGACCGACGCATGACGCCTGATTTGCTCCTCCGCGGGGGGACGCTCATTCATCCCGATGCCGGCACCACCGAGACCGCCGACACACTCATCCGGGATGGGACCATTCGCCGGATCGGAGACGATTTGACGCCGGAGGTGGAGGTCCCGGAGTACGATGCCTCCGACAAGCTCATCTCGCCCGGCTGGATGGACATGCACGTGCACCTCCGGGAGCCGGGCTTCGAGCACAAAGAGACCATTGCGACGGGAGCCGCGGCGGCCGCGGCGGGCGGGTTTACGGACGTGGCCTGCATGCCAAACACCGCCCCGCCCATTCACACCCGCGACGTGGTCGAGTTCGTGACGGATCGGGCCGCGGACACGCCCGTCACCGTGCACCCCATTGCCTGCGTGTCGAAGGAGCGGGACGGCGAGGAACTGGCGGAGCTCGCCGACCTGGCGGACGGCGGCGCCGTGGCGTTCAGCGACGACGGGGCGCCGGTGCACGACGCCGGCCTCATGCGGCGGGCGCTGGAGTACAGTACGATGCTGGACCGGCCCATCATCAACCACATGGAGGTGCCGGCGCTCAACCCCGGCGGCCACATGCACGAGGGCGAAGTGTCGGCCCGCATCGGGATCGACGGCATCCCGGGCGCGGCCGACGACGTGATGATTGCCCGCGACGTGGAGCTGGCTGCCTTCACTGGTGGGCACGTCCACGTGGCGCACATCTCCACGGCCCGCGGGGTGGAGCTGGTGCGCCAGGCCAAGGCGCGCGATCTGCCCGTGACGGCGGAGGTGTGCACCCACCACGTCACCCTCATCGACGCGGCGGTCGAGGACTCCGGCTTCGACACGCATACAAAGATGCATCCGCCCCTCCGCTCGCCCGAGGACGTCAAGGCCGTGAAGGAGGGCCTGGCCGACGGCACCATCGACGCGCTCTGTACGGACCATGCCCCGCACGCCGCCTTCGAGAAGGAGGTCGAGTTTACGGCGGCGCCCTTCGGCATTACGGGGCTCGGGACGGCCTGGGGCCTCATCGGACGCGAGCTCATCGAGCCGGGCATTCTGTCGGTCGAGGAGGCCGTGCAGGCTCTCACGACGGCCCCACGGCGCATCCTGCGGCTCGATGCGCCCACGCTGGCGGAGGGCGAGCCTGCGTCGCTTACCGTGTTCGACGCCTCGACCCGCTGGACCTACACCGAAGACCACGTGCGCTCAAAGAGCCGGAATACCCCGTTTCTGGGCGATGAGCTCGTGGGGCGGCCCTGGGCCATTTACAATGACGGCCGGTTCGTTCCGCACGGCGACGCCGCCCTGTAGCGACGTGCGCTCGGGGGCGGCAGGCAACTCGGAGAACGAGGTCTGCTCCCGAAAGGAGTCGTCCATGTGCCACGCGGTCATTTCGGGGCGCTCCTCGGGCACGAAGTGGCCGATGTCGTTGAACATCGACATCGTTGCGTTGGGGAGTGCGTTCGTGAGGCGGGCGGCGTCGTCGACGGGAGAAAGCGGGTCCCGGTTGCCCCACAGGACGATTGTTGGAACGTCTAGCGTCGGGAGAAGCGCGTCTGCGTCCCGATACGCATCGCCCGGCGCGACGAGACGACGCCGAAAGATGCGCCGCGTGTGCCGGAGGGCGGAGGGGGTCAGGTGACGTTCAAAATCGGGGCGAGGAAAGGCACTGCGGTTCTTCACCGCGATGCGGTACAGCAGCCGAAGGCCGGGGCGAGTGCCGAAGGCGGTCCGTAGGGCAGCTTCAAACGATCTTCTGGGGAAAGCAGTTTGCTATTGCTCCACGCTCCAGCTTGAGGTATCTCGATTGCACAACGGACCCGTTGAAGCTGCAATAGGGCGGCTCTTCCGAGAAGGGGAACCGCGGCGAGCTGGAGAAGCAGCGGCCTCTCGGGGTCCGGAAACGGGGCACAGGCCGCGAGAGCGAGGCCCTGGACGGAGAGATCGGGGAAGCGCCGAAGGAGCGCAAGGGCGACCAAGCCGCCGAAGCTGTGGCCGCCGAGAAACAGAGAGTCCACCTGCATGTGATCGAGCAGGTGGTAGACAGCGTCGGCGTGGGCCTCGACGTACAGATCGTGGTCGAGGCGGAGCGGGCTGTTCGACGTTTGGGGAAGCGCCGAAGCCCCGCAGATCCGGTATGATTACCGCTGTCGGCGTGCGCAGGTTTCCAGACCGCTTCTCCGGCGGGACGGAGCTTCGACCAGTTTCACGCGAAATGGGGACAACGTGCCGAACGACAGCGCGTTAGGGCACGAACGCGCCGCTGATCGGCGTGCTCGCATTCCTTCTCGGTTTGCTCCGCTCTGTTCCTATGCTCGCCGCCATCGTCGGCCGCCCGAACGTCGGCAAGTCCACCCTTTTCAACCAACTCACCGGCACGCGCCGGGCCATTGTGGACGGCAAGCCGGGCGTGACGCGCGACCGCGTCTACGGGGAGGCGGAGTGGGAGGGGCACACCGTTCCGCTCGTTGACACGGGCGGGTACGTGCCGCGCTCGGACGATCCCTTCGACCGCGCCATCCGCGACCAGGCCGAGACGGCCCTCGCGGACGCGGACGTGATTTTGTTCGTGGTGGATGTCACCGTCGGCATCACGGACGTGGACCAGGAGGTTGCGCAGGTGCTGCGCACCACGGACACACCGGTGATGGTGCTCGCCAACAAGGCGGACAATCAGGAGCGCGAGTGGGCCGCAAGTGAGTTCTACCAGCTGGGCCTTGGGGAGGTGTACCCGGTGAGTGGGACCACGAAACGGGGCGTAGACGGGATGATGCAGGCGCTCGTCGAGGCGCTGCCGGACGAGGCGGTGGAGGACGCTCCCGATCGCGTCCGCCTTTCCTTGATTGGAAAGCCGAACGCCGGCAAGTCCTCACTCGTCAACGCCACGCTCGGCTTTGACCGGGCCATCGTCACCGAAACCCCCGGCACCACGCGCGACGCCGTGCACTCGGTGGTGCGCTACGAGGACCGGGAGTTGCTCCTCATCGACACGGCGGGGATGCGCAAGCGCTCCAAGATCGACGACGACGTGGAGTTCTACGCGTCCGTGCGCAGCGAGCGCTCCATTGAGGAGGGCGATGTCTGCATTCTTGTGCTCGACGCCACCGAGGAGCTCCACAAGCAGGACCTGTCGGTGCTCAAGCAGGCCGCGGAGCATAAGACAGGCATGGTGATTGCCGTCAACAAGTGGGACCTCGTGCCGAAGGACGACGGCACGATGGACCAGTACAAAAAGTACCTGAACCAGTACCTCGGGACGCTCGACCACGTGCCGCAGGAATACGTGTCGGCCGTGACGAAGCAGCGGGTGTACGACCTGCTCGACACCGCCCTGGCGGTGGCCGACAAGCGGACGGAGCGCATTCAGACGAGCACACTCAACGACGTGGTTCAGGAAGCAACGGCAGAGAAGCATCCGCCGACGACGAGCAGCGGGGCCTTTGTCAAGATCAACTATGCCACGCAGGTGCGAGAGGCGCCGCCGGTTTTCGTGTTCTTTACTAACCACCCCGACCCCATCCGCACTTCCTACAAGCGGTACCTGGAGGGGGAGCTCCGGGAGGCGTTTGGGTTTGAGGGCGTGCCCCTGACCCTCGTGTTTAAGGAGAAATAGACGTTAGTGCAGCTTCAACTGGTCCGTTGTGCAATCGAGATACCTCAAGCTGGAGCGTGGAGCAATAGCAAACTGCTTTCCCCAAAAGATCGTTTGAAGCTGCGCTAGGGCTCAACGAGCGCGGGGGATTACGAGGGGCTAACAGTGCATCAGGAGGCGTGCGGACACTTCGGGGAGTTCGTCGGTACCCGTATATAGCATCTGTTATTGCCCCACCACCCTCCTCACGCGACCGTCTGCCTTTCGGGACGCCGAGTGACGAGCTGATTCCTAATTCTATGTTTACCACTGATCTCAACGACCGGTCTGAACGGAGACGGCTGGGCCGAAAGGTGCGGGCCTACCTGGTCCACATCTTTACGGCCTCGGGGGTGGCGTTTGCCTTTCTGGCGATGGCCGAGGTGATCAAGGCCGACCTGGATCCGCGCTGGGTCTTCGGGTGGCTCACGCTGGCGGTTCTCATCGACGCGGCGGACGGGCCGCTGGCGCGGCTCTGGGACGTGGAGAGCCACGCACCCCGCATCATGGGCGGCACCATCGATCTGATCGTCGACTACCTCACGTTCACTTTCATCCCGCTCGTGCTGGTCTGGCGCATGGACTGGCTGCCGGGCTGGGACGGGCTCTGGGTCACCCTGGCGATGGTGGCCAGCCTCTTCGGCTTCGCCAACACGTCGGCCAAGCAGGCCCAGGACGGATTCTTCCTCGGCTTCCCGTCGTACTGGAACGTGGTGGCGTACTACGTCGGCCTCATCGCGGTGGAGTATGGCCCGCTCGGGGGGCACGTGTCCCTCTGCATCCTCTTCGTGCTGGCGGCCCTCACGGTGATCCCCATTCGATTCGTGTACCCGAACCGGGTCTCGATGCCGTGGCGGGCCGTCGTGACGGGGGGTGGGGTGCTGTGGCTGGGGCTGCTCCTGGCGCTGCTGCCGACCTTTCCCGGTCTTCCGGACTGGGGGGGCACCGGGGTGCTGTGGCTGTCCTTCGTCTTTCCGGCCTTCTATTTCGGACTCTCCTTCTGGCTCGACTGGACGGAGGGCCGGTCCTGAGGGGAGGCCGGGTCGGGATCGGTGAGGGGGATCCCGAGGCGAGCGCAGGTGTCCTGGGCGGCGGCCTGGACGGCGGGGTGGTCGTGCTGCATGTTTGCGCGCAGGGCGTCGACCGGGAGGGCGCGGCGGTTGGGCCAGAGGGCGAGGGGCGGGTCCGGATCGTCCGGTCGCTGAATGGGCGGGGTGTGGTCGATCCGGGTGGCGCCCGCCATCGCGCAGGCGGCCGTCCGCACCGGCACAGAGGGAGCGGAGAGGCCGTCGTGCACGAGCGACGCGGCCTCGTCGCCGAGCGGAGCGACCAGCGCGCGCAGGGCATCGAACGGGTAGTCGTAGTCGCCGGTGGGCCCAGTGGGCGGATCCGAGGAGTCAAGCAGGTCAAAGACGGCAGAACAGACCCCCGTGCCGGCAAAGATGCGCAGCGACTCGGCGAGGCCGTAGTCCGGCGTTTCGGTATTGCACAGGAGCCGACAGGCGGTGTTCACGGCCCCGTCCACGCCGAGCCAGAGGCCCCAGGTGGATAGGGCAGCCGGGTCGAGGGGCGACTGCGAGAGGTCCGGCCCGTCCGTCGGCTTGGAGGGAACGTGCAGTCCCGCCGACGTGGCGACGCCCCGCACCTCGGGGCCGTCCGCGAGCACGTCGTGAAGTGTCAGGTCCGAACAAGGGCCGGGAAGGGCGGTGAGGACATCGAGGAGGTGCCGCGCCGCGGCCCGGTCTTCGTTCAGGTAGGCCGTCCACAGCGCGGCGCTGCCCGGCAGGTACTTGAGTCCGGTCGCGTACCCGCTGCCGTCCGACAGGTCGAGGCGGAGGGCGGTGCGGGAGCGGCGCGGAATGACGACCGTCGCGACGCCGGGCTGGAAGGGACCGGGAATGTCGTCGAAGGCGGGGAGCTCCACGCCGTCGAAGGAGACCAGGTGCTGGCGATCGTCCGTCGTGTACGGGGGGCTGAGGGCCCAGAGGCCGCCGTCGCCGATGAGGAGAAGGCGCTCGGCGTTGGTCGGGGCGCTCCAGCCGGCCACGGGGTCGGCCAACTCGTCGGCGGCGAAGTGGGTGCGGAGCGGGAGGCCGTCCGCGGCAATCGAGAAGAGGCTGTACGTCGTGTCGGCGGCCCGGTCGGAGCAGAGCAGGAGGTCGCCGTACATCGGGTGGGCGTCCGAGAAGGTCGAGAGGTCGGCCCACCACGCCCAGTCGTCGGCGTCGGCGGGCAGGAAGCCGACGTGGGTGTCCGCCCCGACGAGGAGTCCGGACTGGAGCGGGAAGCCGGAGTCGATGGTGGTGGGGGCGGCGGAGAGGGCGGTCCAGTCGGCGTCGGGCTGCCAGTGGTAGGCGGCGCGCCCGGCCCAGACGCAGAGGGCATTGCCGAAGGCGCAGGCCCCGGTGAGGGCCGATTCGCCGGGAGGAAGCAGATATGACATCGCAGGCGAGGCGGTCGGTCCAGAGTGAGTTCGGAGCGGGCGGCTCCGGCTGAAATAAAGCTGTTCGTTGTCCCCCGTACTGAGAGCGGGGGAGGAGGGTTCGGGGCGAGGAGCTCTCCGGCAGTTTTCGATCTTCTCGGTCATAGCGCATCCCGACAGCTATCGGGGCACTCCTTCCCTGAAGATCTCTGTAGGGTTATGAGATTACTGATCCGTGCACGGGTAGGTAAACGTTGTTCCTCCATATGAGGAAGGAGATCAGCCGGACCTGTCCGGCACCGGACTCGTCCGGCAAGATGCTGGAAATC